>NZ_DASZCQ010000329.1:0-53079 GCF_035942955.1 Actinophytocola sp.
CCTACCGCGCCGTCGGATCCGTCGAGCTCGCGGTCGGCGCCCTGCTCCTGCTGCCCCCGGTGCACCCGGCCGAGGCGGTCGCGGCGGTCGCCCTCGGCGCCGGCATGCTCGGCTACCTCGGCTACGCGCGCCTGGCCGCCCCGGAGTCGTCGTGCGGCTGCCTCGGTGAGAAGCACTCGCCGGTCCGCCCGCGCAGCTTCGCCCGCGCCGGCGTGCTGACCGTGGCCGCCGGGCTCGGGGTGGCGGCCGCCGGCTGGTGGCCGGCGCTCGTCCTCGACCGTCCATTCGCGACAGTGGGAATGCTTGGCCTTGAGGCCGCGCTCATCGTGGCGCTCTCGCCCGAGCTGGACACCCGCTGGCTGCACCCGATCCGCCGGCTGCGGCTGCGGATCAGCCACCCGCTGGCCGGCCGGCCGGCCGAGGTGCCGCTGGCGTCCTCCGTGCAGCAGCTGCACCGCAGCGCCGCCTACCGCTCGGTCGCCGAGCTGCTCCGCTCGGACGTGCTGGACACCTGGGACGAGGGGGAGTGGCGAATCCTCACCTACTCCGCGCGCGGCGAGTCCGGCCCGGCCACCGCGGTGTTCGCCGTGCCGCGCCTGCGCTTCGACCCGGACGCGGTGCGGTTCGTGCTCGTCGCCGGGCGGGAGGAGGTCGCGCTGGCGTAATGGTCATAAAGCCGGACCGCGCCGGTCCCGGAGGAGAATGGCTAGTAATATCAACAAGAACCGCGGCGATAATTGCGCCACGGTCGTTAGAGCCACCAGCCGGCGCACGCGGCCGGGGCGGCGGCGAGCAGGCTGAAGCGGATGAACCGGCCGATCAGCCCGGCGGAGACGAACGCGGTCACGTTCATCCGGACCAGGCCGGCCAGGATCGTGGTGGCCATGTACGGCGGCAGCCCGACCAGCGAGCTGACCCCGTAGGTGCCGAGCATCCAGTGCGGGTGGCGGTGGCAGCGCTCGGTGAGCGCGCCGACCCACGCCCGGATCCGCTTGGTGCGCATCGCCCACCGCTCCCGCCGCGGCGACGGCGCCCGGTCCGGTTTGTGCGTCCGGTGCAGGAACGCCGGTAGCCGCAGCGATCCGCGCGCCGCGTAGTAGTGGACCAGCTTGCCGGCCACCTGCCCGACGGCGATCACCGCCCCCAGCAGCAGCCACGGGATGCCCGGCTCCTGGGTGACCAGCCCGACCAGGAAGATCTCGACGCTGATCAGCGGCAGGACCGCCGAGCCGAACGCGACGCCGAGGCTCACGCCCAGCCACATCAGCATCCGGTTCCCCTTCGGCGAAGGCCCAGGCTAACCGAGGCCCCACCGCCGCCGGTGCCCCACCGTGCCGATCTCCGGGAAAGATCGGGGACATCCTCGGAGTTCACACCAGCGCGATGTCGAGGGTGCCGGTGAGCCGGACCTCGCGCAGCGCCTGCCCGCCCGCGTCGAGGGTGCGCACGGTGCCGTCGGGCGCCCAGCCGGCGCGGCGGTAGAAGGCGAGGGAGGCGGTGTCGGCCTCGGGAACCCAGCAGATTCCCCGGGTGGAGCCGGCCGCGCGCATCGCGTCGGCGGCGGCGGCGAGCAACCGGCCGCCGTGGCCGCGCCGGCCCCAGCGCGGCTCCACCAGCAGGGTGGCGATCAGGGCGACGGTGGCCGCGTCGGGGGGCGGGCTGCCGTCGGCGGACGCGGACTCCGGCGCCGGCGCCGGGCCGGCCGCGCCGAACCCGACGGTCCACTCGCCCTCGGTGGCCACGAACACCGTGGCCGGGCCCCGAGCGATCGTGGCCCGCCACTGGTCGGCGGTGGCGCCGGCGTCCAGCCCGGCCAGCACGTCCTCGGGCAGGATCGCGGCGTAGGCCGTGCGCCAGGTGACCAGCTGGATCCGGGCGATCTCCTCGGCGTCGGCCGGCCGGGCTGCGCGGACGTCGGCATCGGCCATGCGTGGAAACCTATCCGGCGGCCCGGCTGTGATGCCGGACACGGCCGTTGGGCAGTGCGCGAATAACCGTTCAACGATTGTCGGTGGTTTGTGCGAGGGTGCCAGCATGACCATGACCAGTACTGACCGGAGGACCGCGCCGGCGTGGCTGGCCTGGGGAGCGTTGGGCGTGGTGTACGTCGTGTGGGGTTCGACCTACCTGGCCATCCGGTTCACCGTGGAGTCGATGCCGCCGCTGCTGTCCGGCGGGCTGCGGTTCATGGTGGCCGGCGCGGTGCTCGTGCTGGCCGTCGGTGTCCTGGTTGGGCGGGGAGCGCTGCGGATGGACCGGCGCCAGCTCGGCAGCGCGGTGCTCATCGGCCTGCTGCTGCCGGCATGGGGCAACGGCATGGTGGTCATCGCCGAGCAGCACGTCGCATCGGGGCTGGCCGCGCTGCTGATCGCGTCGGTGCCGCTGTACGTGGTCGTGCTGCGCCGGCTGCTCGGCGAGCGGCCGCCGGCGATCACGCTGGTCGGCGTCACGATCGGGATGGCCGGGCTGGCGCTGCTGCTGCTCGGCGGGCCGGTCGCCGGCGCGCACGGCTCGGCCGGGTGGGGGCCGTGGCTGGTGCTGCTCGCGGCGCTTGGCTGGTCGGTCGGCTCGGTGGCCAGCACCCGGCTGCCGGTGCCGGCCAACCCGTTCGCCCTGTCCGCGGTGGAGATGCTCGCCGGCGGAACGGCCATGGTGCTCGTCGGGCTGGTCGCCGGGGAGCGGGTGGACCTCGACCGGATCACCACCGGATCCTGGGTCGCGCTGTCCTACCTGGTCGTCTTCGGCTCGCTGCTGGCGTTCAGCTCGTACGTGTTCGTGCTCGGCATGCTGCCGGTGTCCACCGTGGCCACCTACGCCTACGTCAACCCGGTGATCGCGGTGCTGCTCGGCGTGCTGGTGGCCGGGGAGCGGTTCGGCATCGCCCAGCTCGCCGGCGGCCTTGTGGTGCTGGCCGCCGTGATCCTGGTGGTGCGCGCCGAGCGGCGGCCCAAACCCGAGCCGCCGTGCGGCGAGATGTCGGTGCCCGATGGCAGAGTGCCCTCATGACGGAGACGTTGACCGCGGCCGCCGCGCGCCGGATGGCGTTGGCGGCGCAGGGGTTCGCCGATCCGCGGCCGGCCGCGGCGCCGTCCCACCGGCACCTGCGCAAGGTGCTGTCCCGGGTTCAGCTGTTCCAGCTCGACTCGGTGAACGTCGCGGTGCGGGCGCACTACATGCCGATGTTCAGCCGGTTGGGGCCGTACAAACCGTCCCTTGTGGACGATGCGGCGTGGGCGCACACGGCCCGCCGGCCGCGGCTGCTCGTGGAGTACTGGGCGCACATGGCCAGCCTGATGCCGGTCACCGACTGGCCGCTGCTGCGCTGGCGGATGCGGCAGTACGAGCAGCGGTTCTGGGGGTACACGGACCAGAAGCTGGCCGAGCACGCCCGCCTGTTCGCCGACCTGCTGACCGCGGTGAAGGAGCTCGGTCCGGTCAGCGCCGGCAAGCTCGAGGACGAGCTCGGCGGCAGCCCGCGCCGGGCCCGGGCCTCCGGCGGCTGGTGGAACCGCTCGGACGTCAAGCACGCCTGCGAGTACCTGTTCGCCGCCGGGCAGCTGACCACCGGGGCGCGCCAGGGGTTCGAGCGGCTCTACGACGTGCCCGAGCGGGTGCTCCCGCCCGAGGTGCTGACCGCGCCGCCGGTGCCCGACGAGGAGGCGGCACGCCGGCTCATCCTCCGCGCGGCGGTGGCGCACGGCGTGGCCACCGAGCCCGACCTGCGCGACTACTACCGGCTCAAGCCACAGCGCAGCCAGCCGGCGGTGGCCGAGCTGGTCGACGCCGGGCTGCTCGAGCCGGTCAAGGTCGAGGGCTGGCGGCACCCGGCCTACCGGCACCCCGACGCCCGGCTGCCCCGCGCGATCACCGGCCGCGCCCTGCTCTGCCCGTTCGACCCGCTGATCTGGGAGCGGGACCGCACCGAGCGGATCTTCAACTTCCGCTACCGCATCGAGATCTACGTCCCCGAGGCCAAGCGGGTCCACGGCTACTACGTGTTCCCGTTCCTGCTCGACGGCGAGCTGGTCGCCCGGGTCGACCTCAAGTCCGACCGTGCCGCCGGCGTGCTCCGCGTCCAGTCCGCCTTCGCCGAGCCCACCGCCGACGTCCCCCGGGTCGCCGCCGAGCTCGCCGCCGAGCTGCGCGTCATGGCCGACTGGCTGCGGCTCGACAAGGTCGTGGTCGCCGACCGGGGCGACCTCGCCGCCCCCCTCGCCGCCGCCGTCCGCGCATAACCCCCAAGCCTTCGACGACATCTCGTCATTCGCCCCCCGGGTCGCTACGCTGCCGACGGTCCGAGCGGCTGGGGGCCGGCCATCGACGTGCCGCCCTTCGAGCGCAATCGCACATCCAGCACTTCACTGGGAGGAGTCCGTCCATGAGACGTCTACGCCGTGGCGTTCTGTGGCTGCCGATGATGATTCTTTGGGCCATGTTCCTCGTGCCCTTACCGGCCGAGGGGACCGCCGCTGCCGCGGTGTTACGGGTGCCGCAGGACCATCCGACGATTCAGGCGGCGGTCGATGCGGCCGCGCCCGGCGACACCGTGTTGGTTTCTCCGGGGACGTACGTGGAGCTCATTGATTTCCTCGGAAAGGAGATCACGGTCGAGAGCACCGACGGGCCGGCGACCACCATCATCGACGGAAACCAGGCGGGGACGGTCGTCACGATCAACGCGGGCGCGGATCAAACCCCGGTCCTGCGCGGGTTCACGGTTCGCAACGGCTCCGGTGAGACCGGTATCTTCACGCAGAACGGTCCGGCGCTCATCGAGGGCAACCGGGTGACCGGCAACTCGATCTGCTCCGGCGCCATCCAGGCCGCCTTCTCCGCCGCCACCATCAGGAACAACGTCATCTCGGGCAACCACCCCAACTGCAGCGGCGGGGTCGGTGGCGGGGGAATCGCGGTGCGCGGGGCCGGGACGGTGACCGTCGCGGACAACCTGATAACCGACAACTCGTCCAGCTTCGACGGCGGCGGTATCGCCCTTTTCGCGGCCGGCACGCCGGTGATCTCCAATAATGTGATCAGTAACAATTCGGCCGCCAGTTTCGGCGCCGGCGGCGGGATCTCGATGTTCAACCTGTCCGACGCGCTGATCACGAACAACATCATCGTCGGAAACACGGCGGGCCAGGGCGGCGGGATATATTGGCTCGTTCCCTCCGGTGACCGCGGCCCGATCGTCATGAACAACACCATCGCCGACAACGGTGGCTCCGCGGTGATCGCGGACGGCTTCGACGTCGCGGCACGGCTCGTGAACAACATCCTCTTGTCCTCCGGCGCGCAGGCCACCCTCCATTGCGGCGACTTCAACGACCCCAATCCGCCCGTGATCGAGCACAACGACGTCGTCAACACCGGCGGCGGACCCCGCTACGGCGGGCTCTGCACCGACCGGACCGGGCTGGACGGGAACATCTCGGCCGACCCCGCGTTCGCCGCCCCCGCCGCGGGCGACTACCACATCACGCCCGGCTCGCCAGCCGTCGACGCCGGCCGGAACGCCGGCGCCCCGACCACCGACATCGACGGCGACCCCCGGCCACTGGACGGCAACGGCGACGGGATCCCCGTCGTGGACCTGGGAGCCGACGAGCTCAGCGCGCGCGACACCGTTCCCCCGACGATCACCTGCGCGGCCACCCCGGCCACGCTGTCGCCGGCCAACCACCGGCTGCGGCCGGTGCACGTCGACCTCTCGGCCGGCGACGACTCCGGCACCGTGACCGTCACCCTGACCTCGGTCACAAGCAGCCAACCCGACAGCGGCCTCGGCCGCGGCGACGTGCCCAACGACATCCAGGGCTGGACCACCGGCGCCGACGACCGCGACGGCCTGCTGCGGGCCGAACGGTTCGGGACCGCCCGCGGCTACACGCTCACGTACCTGGCCGCGGATCCGGCGGGCAACACCGCGACCTGCCGGACGACGGTGACCGTGCCGTAGCCCCGCAATCGGGAGCGCCGTGTGCCGCGCCTTCCCCCGTCGAAGGCGCACACGGCGCTCCCGCCCCCTCGGTGCGGTCAGGTGGCGGCCGGGCTGACGACGGCGATGCCGGAGGCCGTGCGGCCGCGGATGCGCAGGGTGGGCTCGGACTCGGGGCGCGTGTCGGACAGGGCCAGCTCGCTGCGCGCCTCGCCGGTGGCCGACGACAGGTCGACCTCGGCGGGGGAGCCCTTGCGCACGCCGATCCGGATCGCGCCGGAGCCGGTCTGCAGCTCGATCTGGCCGGACGTGGCGTCGGCGACGGTCAGGTCGCCGCTGCCGGTGCGGGCCATGACGTCGCCGGACACGGCGCCGAGCCACACGTCGCCGCTACCGGTGTGCAGCGAGGTCGGCCCGCCGACCGCGCTGACCTCGACGTCGCCGGTGCCGGTGCGGGCGCGCAGGCCGGCCGGCATCGCGCCCAGCCGCACGGCGCCCGAGCCGCTCTGCACGCTGGCGGCGCCGTCGGCCCGCTCCGCGTTGATCTCCCCGGACCCGCTGTGCAGGTCGAGCCGGCCGGCCGTCCCGGTCACCGAGATGCTGGCCGCGCCGCTGCGCGCGGTCACGTGCGAGCCGGCCGGCGCGCGCACGGTCACCGCCACCGGCACGGTGCGCAGCGGCAGCGCCAGCGGCGTGCGCACCACGACCCGGTTGCCGGTCAGCTCGATCCGGGTCTGCCGCACCGCCTCGGCCGGCGACACCTCGCCGACCTGCTCGCCGAACTGGCCACCGAACTGGTCGCTGACCCAGGTGAGCAGGCTGGACACGCCCCGCATCCACGGGCTGGCCGCCGACGGATCGTGCCGGATCTCCACGTGCACGCCGGCCTCGTCGACCAGCCGCACCTCGATCCGGCCGGCCCCGGACCGCAGGTCCAGCTCGACCGGCCCGTCCACCTCGAAGCTCTGCTGCCGTACCAGGTCCTCGGCCTCGTCCTCGACGCGGGCCTGGAACTCCTCCGTCATCACCGACCGCTCCCTCATCCCTCGTACCAACCGTGCACGCGGGACGAGCTCCCGCCCCCGGAGCCGCGGTGCTCCTCGGCCCACTGCTGCTTCCACTGGCGCTTCCACTGCTGCTTGGCCTCGCGCCAGCCCTCCTTGTCGCCGTGCAGGGCGGACTGCACCGCCTGCTGGACGAACGTGTTGAGCGACACGCCCTGTGCCGCGGCCGCCGCCTCGGCCCGCGCCTTGAGCTGCTCGAACAGCCGCAGCGTCATGCGGCTCATGTCGCCCTGCTCGCCGGTGGGCGGGGGTGGCGGCGCAGGCACGTCGTCGGCGGGCGAGCCGGTCGCGGTCACGACCACCTGCACGTCGCGGCCGTCCAACCGGACCTCGACCACATGGTCGTCCAGCGCGGCGGTGACCTCGGCGGCCAGGTCGGACAGCGCGTTCATGATCGCCAGGCGGGCGGCGGGCCCGATCGCCGCGGCGAGCACCTCGGCCGCCCGCCTGGTGTTCTCGTCACCGGCCGCCGCCGTGGTGATCAGGTCCTCGCGCAGCGAGGCGATGTACTGACTCAGATCCATGACATCACTATGACGTCACTTATGACATCAGTCAAGCGCGACGGCGACATCACCATGATGCCGTGTGTCTCGCGCCGGTCGCCCGTGCGTCGGCGGATAGGCTCACACCCGGGATGCGGGGAGCGAAGGAGGTCTTCAGTGGCGGACATCGTGATGCCGAAGGTCGAGCTGATCGCGAAGACCGAGTTCTTCCCGCCGGCTGACGTGCCGTGGTCCACAGACGCCGACGGCGGCGAGGCGCTCGCCGAGTTCGCCGGCCGGGCCTGCTACCAGTCCTGGAAGAAGCCGAACCCGGCCACCGCGACCAACGCCGGCTACCTGCGGCACATCCTCGAGGTGGGCCACCTGTCGGTGCTCGAGCATGGCTCGGTCACCTTCTACATCACCGGGATCTCCCGGTCGCTGACCCACGAGCTGATCCGGCACCGGCACTTCTCCTACTCGCAGCTGTCCCAGCGGTACGTGCCCGAGCGCAACGCCGCGATGGTCGAACCCGACGTGATCGCGTCCGACCCCGAGTTGCACGCCAGGTTCCTGGCGGCCACCGAGGCGAGCGTCGAGGCCTACAAGGAGCTGCTTGCCGGGCTCGAGGAGAGGTTCGCCGACGTCCCCAACGCGACCCTGCGCCGCAAGCAGGCCCGCCAGGCGGCCCGCGCGGTGCTGCCCAACGCCACCGAGACGCGCATCGTGGTCACCGGGAACTACCGGGCCTGGCGGCACTTCATCGCCATGCGCGCCTCCGAGCACGCCGACGTGGAGATCCGCGCGCTGGCCGTGGAATGCCTGCGCCAGCTGCAGAAGGTCGCCGGCAACGTGTTCGACGACTTCGTGATCTCCACGCTCCCGGACGGCACCGAGGTCGCCTCGAGCCCGTTCGTGACCGAGGGTTGAGGTGAAGCGCCTTGCGGTCGACGTGCGACCGGGCGACTACAGCATCGTCCGGTTGCCAAGCGGTTCCCCGCCGCCATCGGGCCTGTTCGCGCACGCCGGTTCCGGGCTGGTGTCGGTCACCAGCACGCCGGACGAGGTCTCCGTGGTCTGCCCCACCGAGCACGCCCCGGCCGCCGAGCAGGTGGAGCACGGCTGGCGGCTGCTCACGGTGCGCGGCCCGCTGGAGTTCACCCTGACCGGGATCATGGCCGCCCTGGCCGGAGAGCTGGCCGCGGCCGGCGTGAGCCTGTTCGCGGTGTCCACATTCGACACCGACCACGTGCTGGTGAAGGCCGTCGACCTCGCCAGGGCCGTCGCCGCGCTCACCGAGGCCGGGCACGACGTGGCCCAGCCGGCCGGCTAAGGCGTGTTTCCACACTGCGCTGGGGGTCGCCAGTCTTTGGCGAGGGCGGCCGATCGTTGAAACTGCGCTGGGGTCGACCGATCTTTGGCGAGGGCGGCCGCCCCACGACGACAAGGGCAGGGCGAGGAACGAGCCCTGCCCGCAGGCGTCGTCAGCCAACCACCTACAACACTCAACCACCCACCCCGGCCCGCAATCACCCCGCCAACCCGACCCAAGGCCGGCGCCGAAGGCGACCGGCGGCCTTGCCCGAGCTATCAAACACCGAGGCGACCGGCGGCCTTGCCCGAGCTATCAAATACAGCTCATCCGCCCCGGCTGTCGAGGCCGTTCTCGAAGGTGGCCCAGACGCCGAGCAGGCGCACCGGGCGGGTCAGCTCGAACATCTCGAGCACCTGCAGGGCGGCCTTCTCGAGCACGCCGGCGTCGTCGGTCGGCTCGGGCAGCGTGATGCTGCGGGTGGTGGTGACGAACGGGGCGAAGCGCACCTTCACCCCCACCCGGAACGCCGGGCGGGCCTCCTCGCGCACGTCGTCGGCGACCCGGCGGGCCAGCGCCGCCACCTGCTCGGTGATCTCGGCGGGCTCGGTGAGGTTGGTCTGGAACGTGGTCTCCCGGCTGCGGTGCTTGTTCAGCCACGGCGTGGCGGTGACCTCGGTGCCGCTCGCGCCGCGAGCCAGCTCCCAGAACCAGGGGCCCATCTTGGGCCCGAACCGCTTGGCCAGGACCTCCGGGTCGGCGAGGGCGAGGTCGCGCACCGTGGTCAGACCCATGTCGGCCAGCTTCTTGGCGGTCTTGCCGCCGATGCCCCACAGCGCGTCGGTGGGCCGGTCGGCCATCACCTTCACCCAGTTGTCCCGGGTCAGCCGGTAGATCCCGGACGGCTTGCCGAACCCGGTGGCCAGCTTGGCCCGCAGCTTGTTGTCGCCGATGCCGACCGCGCAGGTCAGCTTGGTGCGCTCGGTGACGGCCCGCTGGATGTCGCGGGCAAGCGCCTCCGGGTCGTCGGTGTGCACCCCGACGAACGCCTCGTCCCAGCCGAGCACCTCGACGACGACCGGGAACTCCCGCAGCACGGCCATGACCCGCTCGGACGCCTCGTCGTAGGCGGCCGGGTCGCTGGGCAGGAAGATCGCGTCCGGGCACTTGCTCGCGGCCGTGCGCATGGGCATTCCGGAGTGCACACCGAACTCGCGGGCCTCGTAGGATGCGGTGGCCACCACGGATCTCTTGGTCGGGTCGCCATCGCCGCCCACGATCACCGGTTTGCCCTTGAGCTCGGGATGCCGCAACACCTCGACCGCGGCGATGAACTGATCGAGGTCGACATGCAGGACCCACCACATGAGGCCCAGTCTCCTCCGGTCGCTCCCGCGCGGCCGATCCCACCCGCTCCACCCAGGGCCTCGAGTCCGCTCCGGTCTGCTCCACGGAACGCAACCACGCGCTGATCCCTCGCAGTACCATCCTCGGCGATTGGGAGGCGCGGTGACACAGGACCAGGGACAGGCCCCACAGGCTCCCCAGCAGGCTCCGCCCGGCATGGGCGCGACGCGGCTGATCGCCGGGCGGTACAGCTTGCTCCGCGAGATCGGCCGCGGCGGCATGGGTGTCGTCTGGCTGGCCGAGGACCGGATGATCGGCCGGCGGGTCGCGATCAAGGAGCTGCACCTGCCGGACGGTGTGCCGCCCGACGAGCGCGGCGTGTTCGAGGAGCGGGTCCTGCGCGAGGCGCGCGCCGCGGGGCGGCTCAACGACCCGGCCGTGGTGACCGTCTACGACGTGCTGCAGGAGTCGGGCACCACCAACATCGTGATGGAGCTGATCGAGGCGCCCACGCTGTCCGACATCGTGCGGCAGCGCGGCCCGCTGCCGCAGGACGCCGTGGCCGCGCTGGCCGGGCAGCTGCTGTCGGCGCTGGAGTCGGCGCACGCGGCCGGCGTCGTGCACCGGGATGTCAAGCCCAGCAACGTGATGGTGCTGCCGAACGGGCGCGTGAAACTGACCGACTTCGGCATCGCCCAGTCGGTCGACGATCCGCGGCTGACCACCAGCGGGGTGCTGATCGGCTCGCCCACCTACATGGCCCCGGAGCGCATCCAGGGCGCCGAGGCCGACGCGGGCTCGGACCTGTGGGCGCTCGGCGCGGTGCTGTTCTTCGCGGTGGAGGGCTACTCGCCGTTCGAGCGCTCGTCCACCGCGGCCACCATGCACGCGATCATGACCGAGGTGCCGTTCCTCACCCGCTGCCAGGGGCCGCTGGCCTCGGTGATCATGGGCCTGCTGATCAACTCGCCGCAGGCCCGGCTGAGCGCGGCGCAGGTGCGCGGGCTGCTCGCCCAGATCACCCCCGGCCCGCACACCGGGCCGCAGACCGTCATGTACGCCGGGCAGCAGCAGTACCCGACGATGGCCGTCACCGGACCGCAGCCGCCCCGCCGGCGCGGCCGGGCGCGCACCTGGCTCGCGGCCGCGGCAGTGGTCCTGCTGCTGGCCGGCGCGCTCGCCGGAGGTTGGTTCCTGCACCGCGGGCTCGCCGCGCCGAAGCCGGAAGCGGCCGACGGCGGGGTCTTCACCTACGGCAAGGACGGCGACATTCGGGACTTCAGCATGAGCACCCGCGACTGCGCGGCCGTCGAGCTGAGGCCGAACATCAGCGTCCCGTCCACGGTGGACTGCGACGAGCCGCACGCGATCCAGGTCTTCGGGTACAACAGCGCAATCGGCAACGGGAACACCACCAAACCCGATTACCCCGGCCTGGACCGGCTCCGGGAGTACGGGCGGGTCTGGTGCTCGATGGTGTTCGCGAGCAACTGGGTGACCCCGCGGGACAAGTACGAGACGTTGAGCTTCATCACGCTGATTCCCACCCAGACCCAGTGGAACGACAACGACGACAAGCCCAACGAGCGGCAGATCGGCTGCGTGCTGCGGGACCGCGACAACGCCCAGATCCGTGGTTCGAAGGTGGCGGAGTACTGACGGCTACCGGCGAGTAGCATCGGGGCCCATGGGCGTGGCCAAGGACGAGCGCACCGCGCTGTGCGACCTGTTCGTCGAGCTCGGTCCCGACGAGCCGACCCTGTGCGAGGGCTGGCACACCCGCGACCTTGCCGCCCACCTCGTGATCAGGGAACGGCGGCCGGACGCCGCGCCCGGCATCCTGATCAAGCCGCTTGCCGGGTACGCCCGGCGCGTGCAGGACTCCTACGCGCGCCGGCCGTGGACCGAGCTGGTCGGGGCGATCCGCTCCGGTCCGCCCCGGTACTGGCCGTCGGCGCTCGACGAGTTGGTCAACACCACCGAGTTCTTCGTGCACCACGAGGACGTGCGCCGCGCCCGGCCCGGCTGGCAACCGCGCCCGCCGGACGAGCGGCGGGACCGCGCGCTGTGGGGCGCGGTGGCCCGGTCCGGCCGGATGTTGTTGCGGCACAGCCCGGTCGGCGTGGTGCTCCGGCGCTCCGACCGGGACGGCCGGGACGGCCGGGAGGTGACCGCCCGGCGCGGGCCGAGCACGGTGATCATCTCCGGCCCGCCGGGGGAGCTGCTGCTGTTCGCGTTCGGCCGGGATCGGGCGCTGGTCGACTTCGAAGGCGACCAGTCCTCGATCGGCCTCGTGAAGGGCGTTACTAGGGGGCTGTGAACCACTCCTAGGGAGCTGTAACTGCTGCGCAGACGCCGTGACGGGGTAGTTTCATTGGCATGACCGCATCTCCCACCGCCGTACCAGGCCGGCCGTTCGGCCGCGTGCTGGTCGCCATGGTTACCCCGTTCACCGCCGGCGGCGCCCTCGATCTGAACGCGGCGCAGGCGCTCGCCACGCACCTGGTGGAGCTGGGTGCCGACGGTCTGGTGCTCAACGGCACCACCGGGGAGAGCCCGACCACCTCCGACACCGAGAAGAGCGACCTGGTCCGGGCCGTCGTCGAGGCCGTCGGCGACCGGGCCACGATCGTCAGCGGCGCCGGGACCTACGACACCGTGCACAGCGTGCACCTGGCCAAGGACGCGGAGAAGGCCGGCGCGCACGGCCTGCTGCTGGTGACGCCGTACTACTCCCGACCGCCGCAACGCGGGCTGCTGGCCCACTTCACCACCGTGGCCGACTCCACCGGGCTGCCCGTGATGCTCTACGACATCCCGCCGCGCACCGTGGTGCCGATCGAGACGGACACGCTGTGCCGGCTGGCCGAGCACCCGCGGATCGTCGCGGTGAAGGACGCCAAGGGCGACCTGCGGGCCGGCGCCGAGGTGATGGCCCGCAGCGGGCTGGCCTACTACTGCGGCGACGACGCGCTGAACCTGCCGTGGCTGTCCGTCGGCGCGGTCGGCTTCGTCAGCGTGATCGGCCACGTGGTCGCCGACCGGCTGCGCAGCATGATCGACGCGTTCGAGTCCGGCGACGTGGCCACCGCCCGCCGGATCAACACCGGGCTACTGCCGGTGCTGCGGGCGTTCGGCCGGGTCGGCGGCGTGATCTTCAGCAAGGCCGCCCTCGGGCTGAGCGGCGTCCAGGTCGGCGACCCGAGGCTGCCGCTGCCCGCCGCCACGCCGGCCGAGCTCGACCTGATCTCGGCCGACCTGACCGAGGCGGGCGTGGTGATGTCCCGGGGTGTCGAAGTGGCCCCACGGTGAGCACGCCTTCCCGGGATCTCGCGCGCGTCGGTACTCTCCACGGGTGCCCCGCCACCCCGACCGCGAGCCTTCGGCCTGAGCGCGCTCGGTGGTTCATTTGACGGCCGCGCAATCGTTCCCCGGTGGTCAGGCCGCACCGCCGCCGCCGTTGCCCGAAGGCGCCCTGCGCGTCGTCGCGCTGGGTGGGATCGGCGAGGTCGGCCGGAACATGACGGTGTTCGAGTACGGCCGCCGGCTGCTCGTCGTGGACTGCGGGGTGCTGTTCCCCGAGGACATGCAGCCCGGTGTCGACCTGATCCTGCCGGACTTCCGGGCGATCGAGGACCGGCTGGTCGACATCGAGGCGATCGTGCTGACCCACGGGCACGAGGACCACATCGGCGCGGTGCCGTTCCTGCTGCGCCAGCGGCCGGACGTGCCCGTGGTGGGCTCGCGGTTCACCCTGGCGCTGCTGGCCGCGAAGTGCCGGGAGCACCGGCTCGAGCCGACCCTGGTGGAGGTCCGGGAGGGCGGCCGCTGGGCGTCCGGCGACTTCGAGTGCGAGTTCTTCGCGGTCAACCACTCCATCCCGGACGCGCTGGCCGTCGCGATCCGAACGCCGGCGGGGCTGGTGCTGCACACCGGCGACGTCAAGCTCGACCAGCTGCCGCTGGACGGCCGGCTCACCGATCTCGCCGGCTTCTCCCGGCTCGGCGACGAGGGTGTGGATCTGCTGCTGATGGACTCCACCAACGCCGAGGTGCCCGGTTTCCTCGTGCCGGAGCGGGAGATCGGCCCGGTGCTGGAGAGCGTGATCGCGCGGGCCGACCAGCGGGTGATCGTGGCCTGCTTCGCCAGCCACGTGCACCGGGTGCAGCAGGTGCTCGACGTGGCCGAGCGGCACGGCCGGCGGATCGCGCTTGTCGGCCGGTCGATGGTGCGCAACATGGGCATCGCCGCCGACCTCGGCCTGCTGCGGGTGCCGAGCGGGCTGCTCGTCGACCTCGACGAGGCGCTGGAGATGCCCGAGAACAAGGTGCTGTTCGTGTCCACCGGGTCGCAGGGCGAGCCGCTGTCGGCGCTGTCGCGGATGGCCCGCGGCGAGCACCGGTCGATCCGGGTCCGGCCGGGCGACACCGTGGTGCTGGCCAGCTCGCTGATCCCGGGCAACGAGACGGCCGTGATCTCCGTGGTCAACGCGCTGGTTCGGCTGGGCGCCCTGGTCGTGCACCAGGGCAACGCCAAGGTGCACGTGTCCGGGCACGCGCCCGCGGGCGAGCTTTTGTTCCTGTACAACGCGATCCGGCCGAGCAACGTGATGCCGGTGCACGGCGAGTGGCGGCACCTGCGGGCCAACGCCGAGCTGGCCGTGGCCACCGGGGTGCCGGCCGACCACGTGGTGATCGCCGAGGACGGCCAGGTGGTGGACCTGGTGGACGGCCGGGCCCGGATCAGCGGCCGGGTCGAGGTCGGCCACGTCTACGTCGACGGGCTGTCGGTCGGCGACGTGGGCGAGTCCACGCTGTCCGACCGGTTGATCCTCGGCGAGGGCGGGTTCATCGCGATCACCGTCGCGGTGGACTCGACGACCGGCCGGGCGGTCGCCCCGCCGACGATCTCCGGGCGCGGCTTCTCCGACGACCCCAAGGCCCTCGACGACGTGGTGGCGCTGGTGGAGGTCGAGCTGTCGCACACGGAGTCGGAGGGGATCACCGACACGCACCGGATCGCGCAGGCGGTGCGGCGGGTGGTCGGCCGCTGGGTGGCCGAGACCTACCGCCGCCGCCCGATGATCGTGCCCACGGTCATCCCCGTGTGAGGGCTTACCGGCGCCGAGGCCGGGCCCGGAGGGTCCGCCGAGGGGTCGGTCAGTGCCAACCGCCGGCCAGCAATGCCAAGTAGTGCTACCAGCCCTGCCCTCACGTTGAGTTCAACACTGTGACGAGCGGTCGCTGCGCGGAGATCTGCACCAGGGTGGCGCCGCCGAGCAGCACGCCCGCGCCGAGGAACTGGATCGGGGTCAGCGCCTGGCCGAGGAACACCCAGGCGATCGTGATGGCCACGACCGGCTCGCACAGCGCGAGCACGCTGACCACGTTGGACGGCAGGTGGCGCATGGCGGCCGTGCTCAGCAGGTAGGCGGTGGCGGTGCTGAGCAGCACGATCGCGGTCAGGAGCAGCCACACGGGCGGGTGCCACGGGCCGAACGTCGTGAGGTTGTCGATCACGTCGGTGGGGACCGTCCACGGGGGCACGACGATCCAGATGGCCACCGCGCCGATGACCATCCCCCAGGTGACCAGCCCGAGCGGCTCGATCGTGCCGACGCCGCGCTCGCCGAGCAGGAAGTAGGCCGCGGCCCCGAGCGCGGCGCCGATCCCGGCGAGCAGGCCGAGCGCGTCGAACGCCAGCCCCTGCCACACCTGCGCCACCATCGCCAGGCCGAGCAGCGCGAGCACGGTGCCCACCCAGGCCTGCGCGGGCAGCACGGTGCCGCGCACGAACCGCACCCACAGCGCGACCAGGATCGGCGCGGTGAACTCGAGCAACATGGCGATCCCGATCGGGATCCGGGACACCGCCGCGAAGTACAGCAGCTGCACCGCCGCCACGCTGACCAGCCCGTAGGCCACGATCAGGCGCCAGTCCGACCGGCTCACCCGCAGCACGGCCGGCCGGACCAGGCCCACCACGGCGAGCAGCAGCGCCGCGGCCAGCCCGATGCGCAGGCTCACCATCTGCAGGGGGCTCCATCCCGCGCTCATCATCGGCTTGGCCAGCGGACCGGACGTTCCGAAGCAGAACGAGGCCAGCAGGATCAGCCCGGTGCCCCGGGCCCGGCTTGTTGATCTCGTAACCAGTGTTTCGAGTTCAGTGGTCACTCATTCAGTGTGCCCCGTACCCCCGGCCGGAAACACGTGATTTCCCAGCGGGCGAGAGCCGGATCACGGCCGCCAGGGGCTGCGGGTGTCCGTGGGGCGGGTGGGGTCGCGGAACCGCGGCACGTCCGGCTCGTCGCGGCGCAGCGGCACCAGGCCGTCGGTGATCGCCTGCATGATCCGCTTGTGCGCGCGCATCGCGTCGCCGGGGCGGTCTGCGGACAGGCCGGACAGGTCGACCTGGGGTCCGAAGTGGACGCGGAACGTGGGCCGGTTGACCAGCGCGCGGCCGAACGAGGTGAGCAGCGGCAGGAAGTCGGCCGGCCTGGTCACCTTCTCGGTGCCCCAGTAGACCGCCTCGTGCGCGCCCCACTGGCTGATCGTGATCACCGGGATGTCGCCGGCAAGGGCCATCCTGGCCAGGCCGGTCTTGCCGCGCTCGGGCCACAGTCCCGGATCGTGGCTGATCCGGCCCTCCGGGTAGATCAGCAGCGGGATCCGCGCGTCCCGCAGCTGGGTCACCGCGCGGTCGAACGCCTCGATCACCGTGCTCTTCCCGCGGTCCACCCGCACGTGCCCGGCCCGGCGCAGGAAGTAGCCGATCACCGGCGCGTCGAGCAGGCCGCCGGCGAGCAGGAACCGCAGGTGCACGCCGATGTCCGCGCATGCGGCGACCAGGACAAACGGGTCGAACACGCCGATGTGGTTGGCGGCGACCAGCACCGGACGCCCGCGCAGCTGCTCGGGAAACGAGCCGGAGATCTCGATCCGGCCGACCATCCGGACGAACCCGCGGTCCAGCCAGGCGATCAACCGCCAGTCCGGCGGGACGACGGCAGCCGCACCGTTACGGCGTGTCGGCTCGTGCGGCCGGCGAGACAGCGCAACCATGGTCCGGAGCATCGCACGCCCCGGTCCGGGCCCGGTGAGCTGGGCCCGCTGTTGCTGCCGTGACGAAAGTGACTGGGGTGATAAGAATGGACGGCATGGCGACCACCAGGACCACGCGAACGGGTCGGGGCGGCCGGGCGGCGCCCCGGCGTCCGGCCACACGGTCGGCTCCGCGGTCCCGATCCCGGCGACCCCCGGCCCGGCGCAGCGGGCCCGGCCCGCTCGGCCGGGCGCTGCGCGGTGGCTGGAACCTGCTGGCCAAGGGCGTCGGCGGGCTGGCGCGGGCGGTCGGGCGGACCAGGGACATCGAGGCCGAGGTCCGCCGCGACGGGGTGGCGTTCGGCCTGATCGCGGTGGGCGTGGTGGTCGGCGCCGGGATCTGGTGGGACACCGGCGGGCCGGTCAGCGTCTGGCTGGAGCGCGGCGTCCGCACCGCCATCGGCGCCGGCGCGGTGGCGCTGCCGCTGGCGCTGCTGGTGATCGGCGTGACGCTGATGCGCTCGGACCCGCAGCCGGACAAGCGCCCGCGGCTGATCACCGGCGCGCTGCTGTTCACGCTGGCGCTGCTCGGGGTGCTGCACGTGTTCGTCGGCCTGCCCGAGGACAACGAGCACCGGATGTACGGCGGCGGCGCGCTCGGCTACGTCTCCGGCGGCCTGCTGTCCAAGGGCGTCACCCCGTGGGTCGCGCTGCCGCTGCTGTTCCTCGCGCTGGGCTTCTCCGTGCTGGTGTTCACCGGAACCCGGCTGCGCGACATCCCGACCCGGCTGCGCGAGCTGGGCATGGACCCCGACGACGCCGAGCTGTCCGATGTGGACACTCCGGCCGAGGAGCCCAAGCCGCGCCGCCCGGCCCGGCGCCGGCAGGCCAGCATGGTCGAGCCGGAGCAGGAGCCGCTGCCGCTCGACGAGGAGCCGCCGGCGCGGCCGGTCCGTCCCGCGGTCAAGGAGCATCCCCCGGCCAAGGAGCCGCCGCCGAGCAAGCTCGCGGTGACCAGGGTGGTCGACGGCGACTACAAGCTGCCCGACCCGGCGCTGCTCGAGATGGGCAGCGCGCCGAAGGCCCGCAGCCGGGCCAACGACCTCATGATCGAGGCGATCAGCGGGGTGCTCGACCAGTTCGACATCGACGCCCAGGTCACCGGCTTCACCCGGGGCCCGACCGTGACCCGCTACGAGGTCGAGCTCGGCCCCGGCGTCAAGGTGGAGAAGATCACCGCGCTGACCAAGAACATCGCCTACGCGGTGGCCACCGACAACGTCCGGCTGCTCGCGCCCATCCCCGGCAAGTCCGCGGTCGGCATCGAGGTGCCCAACAGCGACCGGGAGATGGTGCGGTTGGGCGACGTCCTGCGCTCGCGCACCGCGACCGAGGACCACCACCCGATGGTGATCGGCCTCGGCAAGGACATCGAGGGCCACATGGTCACCGCGAACCTGGCCAAGATGCCGCACCTGCTGTGCGCCGGCTCGACCGGGTCGGGCAAATCGTCGTTCGTGAACTCGATGCTGGTGTCGCTGCTGGCCAGGGCCACCCCGGACGAGGTCCGGATGATCCTCATCGACCCCAAGATGGTCGAGCTGACCCCGTACGAGGGCATCCCGCACCTGATCACCCCGATCATCACCCAGCCGAAGAAGGCCGCCGCCGCGCTTGCCTGGCTCGTCGAGGAGATGGAGCAGCGCTACCAGGACATGCAGGCCAACCGGGTGCGCCACATCGACGACTTCAACAGGCGGGTCCGCTCAGGGGAGATCACGGCGCCGCCCGGGTCCGAGCGCGAGTACCGCCCCTACCCGTACATCCTGGCCATCGTCGACGAGCTGGCCGACCTGATGATGACCGCGCCCCGCGACGTCGAGGACGCCGTCGTGCGGATCACCCAGAAGGCCCGCGCCGCCGGCATCCACCTGGTGCTGGCCACCCAGCGCCCCTCGGTCGACGTGGTCACCGGCCTGATCAAGACCAACGTGCCGTCGCGCCTGGCCTTCGCCACCTCGTCGCTGATCGACTCCCGGGTCATCCTCGACCAGCCCGGCGCCGAGAAGCTCATCGGCATGGGCGACGGCCTGTACCTGCCGATGGGCGCCCCCAAGCCGATCCGCATCCAGGGCGCCTTCGTCACCGACGAGGAGATCGCCGCGGTCGTCAACTTCTGCAAGGACCAGGCCCAGCCCGACTACAACGAGGGCGTCACCGCCGCCAAACCCGGCGAGGCCCGGGAGATCGACCCCGACATCGGCGACGACCTCGACGTGCTCCTGCAAGCCGCCGAGCTGGTCATCACCTCCCAGTTCGGCTCCACCTCCATGCTCCAGCGCAAGCTCCGCGTCGGCTTCGCCAAGGCCGGCCGCCTCATGGACCTGCTCGAGACCCGCGGCATCGTCGGCCCCTCCGAAGGCTCCAAGGCGCGCGAGGTCCTGATCAAACCCGACGAGCTCGACTCCGCCCTCTACCTCATCCGCGGCGCCCCCGAGTAACCCCGTGTCCCGCCCTCGAGCAGCCGTGTTCCGCCTTCAGACAGCCGTGTCCCGGCTTCGTGCAGCCGGGTTATCCACACCCCGGCCCCTTATCCACAGGTGAGCCGCCACGGGCCCCGAGCCGACCCCGCGGACTCCATGCTGGACCCATGCCCGAATCACTCCACGGCGCGCACCTGCGCCGCGACCTCATCGCCCAGTTCGGTCGGCACGCGATCCTGGTGGCACTGCGCGACGGCCTGCTGGAACAACCTTGGCGCGGTGTCATCGTGGCGCGCGACCAATCCGCTCGACTGGAGACGCGGGCCGCCGCTGCCCTGCTCGCCGTCGGCGAGCGTGCGGTCCTGTCCGGGCCGACGGCGGCCGCGCTGCACGGATGCACGGCGGCGGCCGAGTGCGGCGACATCCACGTGACGGTTCCCTACCAATGCCGAGCCGACAGCCGCCGGGGCCTGATCGTCCACCACGACCGATTCGCGGCGGCGGACGTGACCACCCGGATCGGCCTGCCGGTTCTGGTGCTGGATCTGATCATCGCCGAGCTGCTGTGCGCCCAACCGCGCCGGCTGGCCCTCGCCTGTGCCGACCAGGCGCTCGCCGCGCTGCCGCCGAGCCGGCGCGAGGACTTCCGCGCCGCGGTGGACGACCGCTTGGTCAACCGCGACGATCGGCGCGGGACCCGCCGCGCCGAGGTGCTGCTCGGGTTGGCGACCGGGCTGGCCGAGTCGCCGCCGGAGAGCTGGCTGCGGTTGCTGGTGGCGGACGCGGGATTTCCGCTTCCCGAACCGCAGTACGAGATTCGGGACCTCGCGGGTCGGCTGGTGTACCGGCTCGACCTGGCCTGGCCGGACCTGCGCGTCGCGCTCGAGTACGACGGTTACGAGGCACACGAGGGTCGGGCGGAGGCGGATGCGGAGCGCGATCGGCGTCTCGCCGGCCGGGGCTGGGTCGTGATCCGGGTGCGCGCACGGGATCTGAGCAAGCCGGATCGGGTGCTCGCCGAGTTGCGGAGGGCATTCGAGGCTCGTGGGCGAGCGGCATGACTGCCCGAGGGCGGAACATGGCTGCCTGAAGGCGGGACACGCGGGGTTAGAGCTCCAGCAGCATCCTCGTGTTGCCCAACGTGTTGGGTTTGACGTAGGGGAGGTCGAGGAACTCGGCGACGCCTTCGTCGGCGGAGCGGCGCATCTCCTCGTAGACCTCGGGGGCGACAGGGGTGCCGGCGATCTCCTTGAAGCCGTGCTGGGCGAAGAAGGACGTCTCGAAGGTGAGGACGAAAAGGCGGGACAGGCCGAGGTCCTTGGCCACGGTGATCAGAGCGTCGACGATGGCGTGGCCGATGCCGCGACCGGTGACGTGCGGGAGGACGGCGATGGTGCGCAGCTCCGCCAGGTCCTCCCAGAGGACGTGCAGGGCGCCGCAGCCGACCAGCTCGCCGTCCAGCTCGGCCACCCAGAACTCCTGGACGTCCTCGTAGAGGGTGACGAGCGGCTTGGCGAGCAGCACCCGCCCGACGTAGCCGTCGATGATCGACTTCATGGCCCGGACGTCGCTCGTTCGCGCGCGCCGGACGGTGAGGTTTGGGCCCTGGGTACTCATCGGTGTCCATTGAACACCCGGCCTCTTGACACCCGTCGTCTCCCGGGGTGACAGTGGACGTCACCGGATAGCGACAGCTTTGTACGCATTGCGGACACCCAGGAGTTCCCATGGATGCGCGTCAGCTCCGCAACTGCCTCGGCCACTTCGCCACCGGGGTCACCGTGGTGACCTCCGCCGACGCGGACGGTCAACCGCACGGGGCCACGGTCAACGCCTTCTCCGCGGTGTCGCTGGATCCGCCGCTGGTGCTGGTGTCCCTCGACCGGCGCACGACGACGTGCCGGCTGCTCGACGGGAACCCGTTCACCGTCAACGTGTTGCGCGCGCACCAGGAGGACCTCGCGATGCACTTCGCGCGCAAGGAGAGCCCGCGGGACGTGGGATGGGCGCCGCGCAACGGCATCCTCGCGCCGCGCCTTGCCGACGTGCTCGCGTACGTGGCGTGCTCGCCGTGGCGCAGCTACAACGGCGGCGACCACGCGCTGTTCCTCGGCAAGGTCGAGGAGTACGCCTACTTCGGCGGCGAGCCGCTGCTGTTCTT
The DNA here is from genome assembly GCF_035942955.1 of Actinophytocola sp. Lineage (GTDB taxonomy): Bacteria > Actinomycetota > Actinomycetes > Mycobacteriales > Pseudonocardiaceae > DASYTH01. The sequence continues at coordinate 21,831 of NZ_DASZCQ010000329.1, forward strand.
CCGCGGAAAGTTCTCCGGCATCCGCCCGGAGCACTCGCCGTGGATCGACTCCCTCGACTGCCCGGAAGCCGGCTGGTTGACCCCCGCAACCACGAAGTGAACACCCCGACGAGGAGCGCGAAGTCGTGAGCACGCAACAGGATGAGGCGCCGCCAAGCACCAACGACGAGGTCCGCCACACCCGGCCGATGACCGGCGCGGAGTACATCGAAAGCCTGCGCGACGGCCGCGAGATCTGGCTATACGGCGACAAGGTGCCCGACGTCACCACGCACCCGGCGTTCCGCAACATGGTGCGGATGACCGCCCGGCTGTACGACTCGCTGCACGACCCGGACAAGCAGAGCATCACCACCGCCCCGACCGACACCGGGAGCAAGGGCTTCACCCACCCGTTCTTCCGCTCCCCACGGTCCAAAGAGGACCTTCTGGCCGACCGGGACGCGATCGCCGAGTGGGCCAGGATGACCTACGGCTGGATGGGCCGCAGCCCCGACTACAAGGCCGCGTTCCTCGGCACGCTGGGCGCCAACTCCGACTTCTACGAGCCGTACGCGGACAACGCGCGCCGCTGGTACACCGAGTCGCAGGAGAAGGTCCTCTACTGGAACCACGCGATCATCAACCCGCCGGTGGACCGTCACCGTCAGCCCGACGAGGTCAAGGACATCTTCATCCATGTGGAGGAGGAGCGCGACGACGGCCTGATCGTCAGCGGCGCCAAGGTGGTCGCCACCGGCTCGGCGATCACCCACTACAACTTCATCGCCCACTACGGCCTGCCGATCAAGAAGCGCGAGTTCGCGCTGGTCTGCACGGTCCCGATGGGCGTGCCCGGGATGAAGCTGATCTGCCGGCACTCCTACGCGATGAACGCCGACATCATGGGCAGCCCGTTCGACTACCCGCTGTCCAGCCGGTTCGACGAGAACGACACGATCTTCATCCTGGACCGGGTCAAGATCCCGTGGGAGAACGTGTTCATCTTCGCCGACCCGGAGAAGGCCAGCACGTTCTTCCCCGGCTCGGGATTCCTGCACCGCTTCACGTTCCACGGCTGCATCCGGCTCGCGGTCAAGCTGGACTTCCTTGCCGGGCTGCTGATGAAGGGCGTGGAAGCCACCGGCACCAAGGACTTCCGCGGCATCCAGTCCCGGGTCGGCGAGGTGATCGCCTGGCGGAACATGTTCTGGGGCCTGACCGACGCGATGGCCAACCACCCCGACGAGTGGATCGACGGCGCCGTGCTGCCGCACCTGGACTACGGCCTTGCCTACCGCTGGTTCATGACGGTCGGCTACCCGAGGGTCCGCGAGATCATCATGCAGGACCTCGGCAGCGGCCTGATCTACCTCAACTCCAACGTCAAGGAGTTCCACAACCCCGAGCTGCGGCCCTACCTTGACCAGTACGTCCGCGGCTCCAACGGGATCGACGCGGTCCAGCGGATCAAGCTGATGAAGCTGATCTGGGACTCGATCGGCAGCGAGTTCGGCGGCCGGCACGAGCTCTACGAGCGCAACTACTCCGGCAACCACGAGAGCGTGCGCGCCGAGCTGCTCTTCGCCGCGGAGGCCTCGGGTGAGGCCGATGCCATGAAGGGCTTCGCCGAGCGGTGCATGGCCGAGTACGACCTGGACGGCTGGACCGCGCCCGACCTGATCAATCCCGACGACGTGAGCCTGCACCGGTGAAGGCGGCCGAGGACAAGGACTACGTGCAGTCCCTGGAACGGGGACTGGCGGTGCTCCTCGCGTTCTCGGACAAGCACCCGAGGCTGACCCTCGGTCAGCTGTCCGGCCTGACCGGCCTGTCCCGCCCGACGGTGCGGCGCCTTGTGCTCACCCTGGCCCGGCTTGGCTACGTCCGCGAGGAGGGCCGGGCCTACGCGCTGACCCCGCACGTGCTTGCGCTGGGGTATGCGTTCACGTCGTCGCTGAACCTGACCGAGCTGGCCCAGCCGCAGATGGAGGAGGTCACCGAGGTCACCGGGCACACCTGCTCGCTGGCCGCGCTGGACGGCGAGGACGCGGTGTTCCTGCTGCGGGTGCCGTCCCGCCGGGCAATGCAGCACCTGCTGCTGACCGGCACCCGGCTGCCGGCCTTCGCCAGCGCGATCGGCCGGGTGCTGCTCGGCGGGCTGCCGGATCCCGAGGTCGACTCGTTCCTGCGGCACGCGCCGTTCCCGCGGCTGACCCCGCACACCGAGACCGACCCGGACCGGTTGCGGGCGCGGATCTCCCAGGTGCGCAAGCAGGGTTGGGAGCTGGTGGACCAGGAGCTGGAGGAGGGGGTCCGCTCGTTCTCCGCGCCGGTGCGGGCCAGCGGCGGCCGCGTGATCGCCGCGCTCGGCATGTCGGTGCACGCCGGCACGGTCAGCATCGCCGAGATCCACCGCGCCTACCTGCCGCCGCTCATCAAGGCCGCCAAGGAGATCAGCAGCCGGCTGGGCGCCAGCTACCACCCCAACGGACAGTATTCGTCCCGCCAACCCTCCCCCGGAGAGAGCTCAGCCTATGCGTGACGCGGTCATCTGCGAGCCCGTGCGCACCCCGGTCGGCCGGTTCGGCGGGGTGTTCCGGGACGTTCCGGTCACCGAGCTGGCCGCGACGGTGATCCGGGAGTTGGTGCGGCGCACCGGAATTCCGCCGGGCACGATCGACGACGTTCTCTTCGGACAGTGCTATCCGAACGGCGAGGCGCCCGCGCTCGGCCGGGTGGCGGGGCTGGACGCCTGGCTGCCGGTGCAGGTGCCGGGCCTGCAGGTGGACCGGCGCTGCGGGTCGGGGCTGCAGGCGGTGGTGGACGCGGCCATGCGGGTGCAGACCGGGGTGTGCGACGTGGTGCTCGCCGGCGGTGCGGAGAGCATGAGCCAGGTGGAGTTCTACTCGGCCGCGATCCGTTGGGGCGTCAAGGGATCCGGGGTGGAGCTGCACGACCGGCTGGCCAGGGCGCGGACCACGGCGGGCGGCAGGTTCCATCCGGTGGACGGCGGGATGCTCGAGACGGCGGAGAACCTGCGCCGGGAGTACGGGATTCCGCGCGAGGAGCAGGACGAGCTGGCGCTGACCTCGCACCGGCGGGCGGTCGCGGCGATCGAGGACGGCCGGTTCGCAGCGGAGATCGTGCCGGTTCCCGTTCCCGGCAAGAAGAAGCGCCCCGAGGTCCGCGCCGACGTACTCTCCTCCGCGGAGGCGCAAGGCAACAGTGTGGAGCGCGACGAGCACCCGCGGGCCGACACCAGCCTCGAGTCGCTGGCCGCGCTCAAGCCGGTGCGGCTGCGGCTGGACCCGGACTCCACGGTCACCGCGGGCAACTCCAGCGGCCAGAACGACGGCGCCGCGGTGTGCCTGGTGACCACAATGGACAAGGCGGAATCGTTGGGGCTGCGGCCATTGGCCCGGTTGGTCTCCTGGGCGGTGGCCGGCGTGCCGCCGTCGACGATGGGCATCGGGCCGGTGCCGGCCACCGAGCGCGCGCTGGCAAGGGCCGACCTGCGGCTGGCGGACATGGACCTGATCGAGCTCAACGAGGCGTTCGCCGCGCAGGTGCTGGCCGTGACCAGGGAGTGGAAGTTCACCGCGGCCGACTTCGAGCGGACCAACGTCAACGGCTCGGGCATCTCGCTCGGCCATCCGGTCGGCGCCACCGGGGTGCGCATCCTGACCACCCTGCTGCGCGAGCTGGACCGGCGCGGCGCGCGCTACGGCCTTGAGACCATGTGCATCGGGGGCGGCCAGGGGATGGCCGCGGTGTTCGAGCGGGTGGCGGGATGAGGGCGTTCCGCTATCAGACGTTGCCGGGCCGGGTGGTGTTCGGCCCGGGGAGCGCACACCGGGCTCTGGTGTCCGAAGTGGACGATCTGGGCACGCGGGTGCTGTTGATCACGACGAAGCGGGCCGAACCGCTGGCCACCGAGCTCGCGATGCCGTTGGGCGAGCGGGTGGTCGGCGTGTTCGCCGAGGTTCAGGAACACGTCCCACAGGAGATCGCCGAGGCGGCACGGACAGCGGTGCACGAGGCGCGGGCCGACTGCATGCTGAGCATCGGCGGGGGTTCCGTGGTCGGCACCGCCAAGGCGGTGGCCGTGGAGGCGCGCCTGCCGATCGTGGCGGTGCCGACCACGTACAGCGGTTCCGAGATGACCCCGACGTGGGGCCTGACCGTGGGCGGCCGGAAGCGCACCGGGCGCTCGCCGCACGCGCGGCCGCGCTCGGTGCTCTACGACCCCGAGCTGACCACCACGTTGCCGCCCGGGATCACCGCGGCCAGCGGCATGAACGCGCTCGCGCACTGCGTCGGCGCGTGCTATCTGCCGGACACCGATCCGATCACCGAGCTGCTGGCCGTCGAGGGTGTGCGGGCGCTGGCCGCCGGCCTGTCCGAGGCGGTGCGCGAGCCCGACGACCTCGACGCCCGCGGCGACGCGCTGTACGGCGCCTACCTGGCCGGCACGGCGCTCGCCGCCGTCGGACCGGCCACCCAGCACCGGATCTGCCATGTCCTCGGCGGGGCCTACGGGCTGCCGCATGGCCCGACCCACGCGGTGCTGCTGCCCTATGTCGCGGCGCTGGTCGAGGCCGACCGGCCGGACGCTCTGCGCAAGGTGGCCGACGTGCTCGGCGCGTTGCGCGCGGCCGACGGGCTGCGCGAGCTGGCCGAGCGGATCGGCGCGCCGACATCGCTTGCCGAGCTCGGGATGCCGGCCGACGATCTCGACGACGCGGCCCGCCTGGTGGCCGCCCAGGTGCCGGCGGCCGAAGCGGTGGCGCACGAGCTGCTGCGGGTGGCCTACGACGGGAGGTGGACGGAGTGGACACCGGGCTGACCGACCGGGTGGTGTCCAGTTTCGACGGTGCGGCCTCGCCGCGGTACGCCGAGATCATGCGCAGCCTGGTCCGGCACCTGCACGCGTTCCTCGCCGACGTGCGGCTCACCGAGCAGGAATGGGCGACCGCGGTCGACTTTCTCACCCGCACCGGCCAGAAGTGCGACGCCAAGCGCCAGGAGTTCATTCTGCTGTCCGACGTCCTCGGCGCGTCCATGGCCGTGATCGGTCTCAACCACCCGACCGGCGGGACAGCGACCGAGTCCACGGTGCTCGGCCCGTTCTTCGTCGAGGGCGCACCCGAGTTCCGCAACGGCGACGACATCTCCGGCGGCGCCCCCGGCGAGCCGTGCTACCTGCACGGCACGATCCGCGGGCCGGCGGGGGAGCCGGTGGGCGGGGCGCTGATCGACGTCTGGCAGTCCGACGAGACCGGCAACTACGACGTGCAGTACCCGGACCTGGACCGGCCGCGGGGCCGCGGCCGGCTGCGCGCCGACGAGAACGGCCGTTACCGGTTCTGGTCGGTGCATCCGGAGGCGTACCCCATCCCGCACGACGGCCCGGTCGGCGAGCTGCTCACCGCGGCCGGTCGCGGCCCGATGCGACCGGCCCACGTGCACTTCAAGGTCGCCGCGCCCGGCTACCGGACCCTGATCACCCACATATTCGCCGCGGGGGACAAGTACCTCGACTCCGACGCGGTGTTCGGGGTCAGGGAGTCGCTGATCGTCGACTTTGAACACCACGAGCCGGGCCCGGCCCCGGACGGCTCCCATCGGGACACTCCCTTCTCCACGGCCACGTTCGACATCGCTCTGTCCACTGTGGACGTCGAGTAGGCCGTTCGGCATAACGCCGCGCGCGGATGGCGCAATGTGAGCCCCCAGGATTTCGCTTGCAGGTGGTCCACGTGCGGGGCGTCCACCAGGCCGTTGGAATTCGACGCTGTGAGGGCTTGCCGGCGCCGGGGCCGGGCCGCAGGCTCGCCGAGGGGTCGGTGTCTGCCAGCCGCCGGCCGGCGACGGCGAGTAGTGCTTCCAGCCTTGCCCTGACGTGGAATTCAACACTGTAGATCAGTAGTCCTCGGGGCCCGGCATGAGCAGCGCGGCTCATGCCGGGCCCCGGCCCGCGTGGGTGCCGTTAGGCTGTGAGGCGTGTCCACTCCGCCCTCCTCCCGCCGCGTCGCGCTGCTCACGCTGGGCTGTGCGCGCAACGAGGTCGACTCGGAGGAGCTGGCCGGGCGGTTGACCGGCGCGGGGTGGGAGCTGGTCGACGACGACGCCGACGTGGTCGTGGTGAACACGTGCGGGTTCGTGGCACAGGCGAAGAAGGACTCGGTGGACGCGCTGCTCGCCGCCGGGGACGGCGGGGCCAAGGTGGTCGCGGTCGGGTGCCTTGCCGAGCGGTACGGGGCGGAGCTGGCCGACAGCCTGCCGGAGGCGGCCGCGGTGCTGGGGTTCGACCACTACCCGGAGCTGGCCGAGCGGCTCGACGAGGTCGTCGCCGGCCGCGCGATCCCCGCGCACACGCCCACCGACCGCCGGACTTTGCTGCCGATCACCCCCGTTCGGCGGCCGGCCGAGGCCGAGCGGATCGCCGTGCCCGGCCACGGGTGGGGCCCGCGGGTGCTGCGCCGCAGGCTGGACGACTCCCCGGTGGCCCCGCTGAAGATCGCCTCCGGGTGCGACCGGCGCTGCTCGTTCTGCGCGATCCCCTCGTTCCGCGGCGCGTTCGTCAGCCGGCACCCCGACGAGATCGTCGCCGAGGCGCGGTGGCTGGCCGACCACGGGGTCCGCGAGCTGTTCCTGGTCAGCGAGAACTCCACGTCCTACGGCAAGGACCTGCCCCGCGAGCTCGGCGGGCTGGAGGCGCTGCTGCCCCGCCTCGCCGCCGTCGACGGGGTCGACCGGGTCCGGGTGTCCTACCTGCAGCCCGCCGAGACCCGGCCGAGCCTGATCACCGCGATCGCCGGCACGCAGGGCGTCGCCGACTACTTCGACATGTCCTTCCAGCACTCCAGCGAGACCGTACTGCGCCGGATGCGGCGGTTCGGCTCCACCGAGTCGTTCCTGGCGCTGATCGAGCGGATCCGCGCGCTCGCCCCGGCCGCGGGCATCCGCAGCAACGTGATCGTCGGCTTCCCCGGCGAGACCGAGGACGATCTCGCCGAGCTGGAGCGGTTCCTGGTCGCGGCCCGGCTGGACGCGGTCGGCGTGTTCGGCTACTCCGACGAGGACGGCACCGAGGCGGCCGGCCTGGCCGGCAAGCTCGACGAGGACGCGATCGCCGAGCGGGTGAGCCGGGTGTCCGGGCTGGTCGAGCAGCTCACCGCGGAGCGGGCCGAGGACCGGGTCGGCGACGAGGTGGTCGTCCTCGTCGAGCGGACCGGCGAGGACGTGGCCGGCCGGGCCGAGCACCAGGCGCCCGAGGTGGACGGCGAGTGCGTGCTGTCGGACGGGTCCGGGCTCACCGTCGGCGACCTGGTGCGCTGCAAGGTCATCGACGCCGCCGGGGTCGACCTGATCGTGTCGCCGCTGGAAGTCGTGCGGTCATGAGAGCTTGCGGAGCGAACCGTGGGCACTGCCCCGGCGCCAAGGGACGAGGTGCCGGGCTCGGCCGTCACCGAGCTTGCGAGGTGACGGAGTGAGCGCGGCGGGCGAGCCGGTGCCGCCGAGCCTGCCGGAGCCGGCGGCGATTCCGCTGCTCAACGTGGCCAACCTGCTCACCGTGTCGCGGCTGGTGCTGGTGCCGGTGTTCCTGATGACATTGTTCGCCGCGGGCGGGCACGCGACGGGCTGGCGGCTGGTGGCGACCATGGTGTTCGTGGTCGCGTCGATCACCGACAACCTGGACGGGCGGCTGGCCCGCAAGCTGGGGCTGGTCACCGACTTCGGCAAGATCGCCGACCCGATCGCGGACAAGGCGCTGATCGGCTCCGCGCTGGTCGGGCTGAGCCTGCTCGGCGAGCTGCCCTGGTGGGTGACGATCGTGATCGCGACCCGCGAGATCGGCGTGACGCTGCTGCGGTTCTGGGTGATCCGGTTCGGGGTGATCCCGGCCAGCCGGGGCGGCAAGCTCAAGACGCTCACCCAGATCGTCGCGATCGGCCTGTTCCTGCTGCCGCTGGACGGCTCGGTGCAGCTGGTCAGCTGGCTGGTCCTGGGCGTTGCGGTGGCGCTGACCGTGATCACCGGGCTGGACTACGTGGTGCAGGCGCTGCGGCTGCGCGCAAAGGGCCTGCGGGAGATCCCGGAAACCGGATGAGCCCGCTGGCCGAGGCGCTCGGCGTCGATCCCGACCGGGTGGCCGTGCTGGTCGACACGCTGCGGGAGCGCGCCGAGACGGTGGCGACCGCGGAGTCGCTGACCGGCGGGCTGGTGTGCGCGCTGCTGACCGCCGTCCCTGGCGCAAGCGACGTGGTGCGCGGCGGCCTCGTCGTCTACGCCTCCCAGCTGAAGGTGGCCCTGGCCGAGGTGAGCCGGCGCGCGCTGGACGAGCACGGCGCGGTGCACCCGGTCATCGCCGAGCAGCTGGCCGCCGGGGCCCGGCGGCGCTGCCTGGCCACCTGGGGGATCGGCCTGACCGGGGTGGCCGGACCGGACCCGCAGGACGGGGTCGATCCCGGCACCGTGCACATCGGGCTGGCCGGACCGGACGGCGGCGAGGTGCGCACGATACAGGCCGCCGGCGGGCGGCACGAGGTGCGCGCGGCCGCGGTCGGCGGCGCGCTCGACCTGCTCTCCCGCCGACTTCAACGTTTCTCCAGGCAGAGTTGAGAGCGGCTCACCGCGCGCGCGGGAACATGGAAGGCCCACCACTCGTTCGCCCTTGGCGGACGGATGGTCATGCCGCTGCGGGCCGTCGTACGGTCTCGGTAACGTAAGGACTGTGCTCGCCGGACGAAGGGAGGCGCGCGATGACCGTGCTGCTGCGCGAGGCGATCGGTGATCGACTTCGGCACGCCCGCACCCTCCAGCAGCGCACGCTGCGTGAAGTCTCCCGGTCGGCCCGGGTGAGCCTTGGCTACCTGTCCGAGGTCGAGCGCGGCCGCAAGGAGGCGTCCAGCGAGCTGCTCGCTGCCATCTGCGACGCGCTGGAGCTTCCGCTGTCCGAGCTGCTGCACAACGTCGCGTCCGACATCGGCGCGCTGACCGCGGTCGAGGACGCCGTGCGGTCGCGCCCCGAGCCGGTCGACGCCGACAGCGCCCCCGGCGGCGCCGCCCCGCGGGCCGCCGTGGACGGTGGCCGCCTTGTGCCGAGCGTGGTCGGGGAGAACCTGGCCGACCTGCGCATCCAGCCGGCGCTGAGCCACCGCATGCAGGCCTCGATCAACCAGGCCCGGGCCGGGGCCGTCGTCGCCGCCTGACCCACGCCGCACCTGCCAGAATCGGTGGGTGACCACCCTTGTGATCATCTTGGTGCTGGTGGCCGTCGCCGTGCTCGCCGTCGCCACCGTGCCGTTGGTGATCCGCAGCACCCGCCGGCACCAGCTCGCCGGCCGCGACGGGCCGCGTCGCCCGGCCCTTGGCAGCCCCGCCCAGGTGTGGGTGGCGCGCGGCGAGCGGGTGCTGGGCGAGCTGGACGCCACGCTCGCCGAGCACGACGTGTGGCCGGGTGTGTCGGCCGACGCCGCGCAGGTGGTGGCCGAGCTGCGGCGGACAGCCGGCCAGGTCGCCGAGCTGGACCACGCCCTTGCCCAGCTCCCCGATCCCGATCTTCCCGCGGCCGGCCGGCTGCGGGCGGCGCGCGCGGCGCTGCTGGCGCGGATGTCGGACGCGGTGGCGGGTCTGGAGCGAGCCCGTGCCGAGGTCGTTGAGCTGATCGCCACCGCGGCGACATCGGCGGTCGTGGCGGATCCTGGGCCGGTGCGAGAGCTGGCCGGTAGGTTGGACGGGCTGCGGGAAGGGCTGGTCGAGGTACGCCGGCTGGCCGACCCGGAGACCGGCTCAGGGACCTCGTAGGCGCCGTCAGGGCCATCCCTGATTTCTGCGGGGTCGGTGGAAATTACGCCGCCGTACCTGGAACGATGGAACCCACGGTAACGGCGGGACGTTGCTCAACCAGCCGTGAGAGCAGTCAGCCCAGCACGGAGAAGGCAGGCGGAGGAGATGGCCAACCCGTTCGTGAAGTTCTGGAAGTACCTGATGGCGGCCTTCTCGTCGAAGATCGACGAGCACGCCGACCCGAAGGTGCAGATCCAGCAGGCCATCGAGGAGGCCCAGCGGCAGCACCAGGCCCTCTCGCAGCAGGCCGCCGCGGTGATCGGTAACCAGCGCCAGCTCGAGATGAAGCTGAACCGTCAGCTCGGCGAGGTGGAGAAGCTGCAGGCCTCGGCCCGTCAGGCGCTCGTGCTGGCCGACGAGGCGCGCGCCAAGGGCGACGACGCCAAGGCGACCCAGTTCGAGCAGGCCGCCCAGTCGTTCGCCAGCCAGCTGGTCACCGCCGAGCAGAGCATCGAGGACCTCAAGACCCTGCACGACCAGGCGCTGCAGGCCGCCACGCAGGCCAAGGCCGCGGTCGAGCGCAACGCCATGGTGCTGCAGAACAAGCTTGCCGAGCGCACCAAGCTGCTCAGCCAGCTCGAGCAGGCCAAGATGCAGGAGCAGGTGTCCAAGTCGCTCACCCAGATGAGCGAGCTGGCTGCGCCGGGCAACGTGCCCTCGCTGGAGGAGGTCCGCGACAAGATCGAGAAGCGGTACGCCACCGCGATCGGGTCCGCGGAGCTGGCGCAGAACTCGGTGCAGGGCCGGATGCTCGAGGTGCAGGCGTCCACCACCGAGATGGCCGGCCAGGCACGGCTCGAGCAGATCCGCGCGTCGCTGTCCGGCGGCAAGGTGGCCGGGCAGGTCACCAGCGGGCCGGCGGCCGCCCAGTCGGCGGCCCCGTCGTCCAACATCCAGGCCGAGATCGCACAGCGGGTTGCCCAGGAGCAGAAGGCGAACCCGCAGGCCGGCTCGTAGCGCACGATCGGGAGCACCATGGGCCGGGCCGGCGAACTCAAACGACTCATCGCGCTTGCCGAGCAGTTGCGTGGCCCGGCGCTGCAGCACGTCCAGCAGCTGCAGAGCGCGCTGGCGCGGCGCGGGGACCCGGCCGAGCAGCTCGAGCGCCAGCGCCGCCGGCTGGCCCGCAAGCGGGCCTGGGCGTCGCGGTGGCTGGCCGTGTGGTCGATCATCACCGCGATCTGCACGGTCCTCGCGGTCGGCTGGTTCACCGGCGTGGTCGAGGATCCCAGCGACACCACCCCGGTCGCCGCGATCATCATCGGGCTGATCTCCGGCACCTTCGCGGTGCGTTCCGGGCTGCGGATGCGCAACCTGGGGCGCGAGCACCGCGCCCTCGGCGCCGGCTCGAACCAGATCCCGGCAAGGGCGCCGGCCGCGCTCCCGCCGCGCGGCTCGCTGGCCCGCGAGCCGATGGAGCGCCTTGCCCAGTGCGAGGCCACGCTGGCCGAGCTGCTCGTCCAGATCGGACGCGGCGGCTCCGTGCCCGTCGAGTCCGTCGAGCACACCCGGCGCACGGGGGCCGACGCGGCGCTGGTGCTGCGCCGGGTCGCCGCCCAGCTGCACGCCGTTGAGCGCGCCCGCGATCACGCCCCGCCGCTGGAGCGCGGCCCGCTGGCCGACGCGGTCCGGGCCTTGCGCCGCCAGCTCGACGAGGGCGTGGACGGCTACGGCAGCCTGGTCGCCGCCGCCGGCCGGGTGCTCGCCGCCAGCTCCATGGGCGCCCCCAACCAGGACCTCAGCGACGCCACCGAGCACCTCGCCGGCCTCGCCCTCGCCCTGCGCGACCTGTCGCCCGAGGGGAGCTGATCTCGCGGTTGATCCGCCGCACCAGGCCCGGTCCGGAGTAGATCAGTCCGGTGTAGAGCTGGATGAGGCTCGCGCCGGCGTCGAACATGCGCAGGGCGTCGTCGACGGTGAGGATGCCGCCGACGCCGATGATGGGGAGTCTGCCGCCGGTTTCCTTGGCGATGAAGGCGACCACCTCGCGGGCACGGGCGGTCAGCGGGCGGCCGGACAGCCCGCCGGACTCCCCGGCGACGGCGGCGTCGGCCGGGGCGAGGCCGGCGCGGCCGAGCGTGGTGTTGCACGCGATCACCCCGGCGACCCCGTGCGCGGCGCACACCTCGAGTAGCTCGCCGATGGCGGTGTCGGTGAGGTCGGGCGCGATCTTGACCAGCAGCGGCTCGGTGCACTCCTGGCGCAGGGCGCCGATCAAGATGTCCAATGTGGACCGACTCTGCAGGCCGCGGAGGCCGGGAGTGTTGGGAGAGCTGATATTGATCGCCACGTAGTCGGCGTACCGGCGCACGGCGCGCAGCGCTGCCAGGTAGTCGGGGACGGCCTCGTCGACCGGGGTGCTCCGGGACTTGCCGATGCTGATGCCCAGCGGTGTCCGAAGTGGACCCAGCGCGTGCAGCCGGGCGGCAAGGGCGTCGGCGCCGGCGTTGTTGAAGCCCATCCGGTTGATGATCGCCTCGCTGGCCGGCAACCGGAACAGCCGCGGGCGCGGGTTTCCCGGCTGCGGGTGCCGGGTCACGGTGCCCACCTCGACGAAGCCGAAGCCCAGCGCGCGCCACGCGGGCAGCGCCACCCCGTCCTTGTCCATCCCGGCGGCGAGCCCGACCGGGTTCGGGAACGGCACGCCGAACACGGTGCGCGGCGCGTCGGCGCCGAAGTACCGGCGCAGCACGGACACCGCCGCCGGAACCGCGCCCAGCCGGCACAGTGCCGCCACGGTCCGCTCGTGCGCGACCTCGGGATCGCCCTTACCGAGCCCAAACAGCGCGCGCCGCAGCACCCGGGTGTACATCACGGCCCCATCATCCGTTAGCGCGCGTCACGAAACCGCGCTGGGGGTCGCAATCTTCGGCGAGCACAGCCGATCCTCGGCGAGCACAGCCGATCCTCGGCGAGCACGACCGATCTTCGGCGAGGTCGGCCGATCTTCGGCGAGCACGGCCGATCTTTGGCGAGGGCGGCCGATCTTTGAAACTGCGCTGGGGTCGGCAAATCTTTGGCGAGGGCGGCCGCCCCACGACGACAAGGGCAGGGCGAGGAACGAGCCCTGCCCGCAGACGTCGTCAGCCAACCACCCACAACACCCAACCACCCACAACACCCAACCACCCACCCCGGCCCGCAACCATCCCAGCAAAACGACCCGAGGCCGGCGCCGAAGGCGCCCGGCGGCCCTGCCCGAGTTGTTAAATACGGTGCCCGTTGCTCTGGAAGGCCTCGGCGTGGCCCTTGTCGACGATGGCCTGGTCGATGCGGCGCAGGGCGTGGGCGTAGGCGGCGGTGCGCAGCGGGACCGACTTCTCCTCGGCGAGGCTCCAGATGTTCTCGGTCTCGACGATCATCCGGTGCTCGAGCCGGGCGGCGACCTCCTCGGCGGTCCAGTACAGGCCCTGGCGGTTCTGCACCCACTCGAAGTAGGAGACCGTGACCCCGCCGGCGTTGGCCAGGATGTCCGGGATGACCGTGACGCCGTTGTCCACCAGGATCTCGTCCGCCTCAAGGGTGACCGGGCCGTTGGCCAGCTCCAGGATGGCCCTTGCCCGGATCTTGCCGGCGTTGCCGGCGGTGATCGCGTTCTCCAGCGCGGCCGGGACCAGGATGTCCACGTCCAGCTCGAGCAGCTCCTCGTTGGACAGCTTCTCGTGGTCGACCAGGTCGCACACGCTGCCCTCGCAGTACACCGCGCGCAGCTCGCGCTGCTCCTCCTTGACCTTGCGCACGCTGGGGATGTGCAGGCCGTCGCCGGAGAAGATGGCGCCCCGCGAGTCGCTGACCGCGACCACCTTGTAGCCGGCGTCGTGCAGCAGCCCGGCGACGATCGCGCCGGCGTTGCCGAAGCCCTGGACCGCCACCGTCGGCGCCTCCGCGTCGCCGACCAGCCGCGAGCGCAGGGTCTGCAGGGAGTGGAAGCCGCCCATCGCGGTCGCGCTGTCCCGGCCGCGGCTGCCGCCCATGGACAGCGGCTTACCGGTGATCACGCCCGGGATGAACTGCCGGTGGATGATCGAGTACTCGTCCACCATCCAGCCCATGATCAGCGCGTTGGTGTACACGTCCGGGGCGGGGATGTCGGTGTCCGGGCCGATGAAGTCGGCAAGCGCGTCGATGTAGCCGCGGGCCAGCCGCTCCACCTCCATGAGGCTGAGGTCCTTGGGGTCCACGGTCACGCCGCCCTTGCCGCCGCCGAACGGCAGGTCGAGCGCGGCGCACTTGAACGCCATCCAGAACGCCAGCGTCTGCACCTCGTCGGCGTTGACCTGCGGGTGGAACCGGATGCCGCCCTTGGTCGGGCCGCGGGAGTCGTCGTAGCGGCACCGGTAGCCGCGGAACGTCCGCAGCGTGCCGTCGTCCATGCGTACCGGGATCGACACGGTGAGGGTGGACTTGGGGTGGCTGAGCCGTTCCAACGTGTCGTCCGACACGCCGTCGACCACGCGCAGCGCGTCGTCGAGCCGCCGGCTCGAGGCCTCCAACAGGGAACCGCTCATTGCGTCACACTCCAGCCGCCCAGGTTGACCGCCCTTGGTCCGATGCAGCGAGGGTATTCGGGATGATGTGCAGGTGGCTCGAATTGACCTTGACTCCGCGGTGAACGAGCTCTACGCGGCGCCGCGCGAGGAGTTCGTCCCGCGGCGCAAGGACCTGGCCAAGGCGGTCCGCGCGGCCGGCGACGCCGACGTGGCGGCGCGCATCGAGAAGCTGGCCAAGCCGACCACCGCGGCCTGGCTGGCCAACCAGCTCGCCCGCAGCGACGCCGAGGACGTCCGGGCCCTTGCCGCGCTCGGCGGCGAGCTGCGCGCGGCGCACGAGCGGCTCGACGGAGCGGAGATCAGGAACCTGACCCAGCGGCGGTCCGAGCTGATCCGCGGGCTGCTGCGCCGGCTCGAGGAGGGCCACGACCTGAGCGAGGCCGTGCTCAGGGAGCTCGAGGACATCTTCACCAAGGCGGTGGCCGACGAGCAGGTGGCCGCGGCCCTGGTGTCCGGCCGGCTGACGTCGGCCAAGGCGTTCGCCCCGCTGACCGGGTGGCCGTCGCTGCCGGCCGGCGAGCCCGCGCCGAAGCCCGCGCCGCGCACCCAGGGTTCGGCGAAGGTGGAGCCTCGGGCGGGGGAGAAGCCCGAGCATGCCCGCAAGCGTGAGCGGGCCCGGCAGGCCCTCGAGGAGGCCCGCGCCGCGGTCAAGGAGGCCGAGGCGGAGCGGGCCGACGACGAGCGCTCGCTGGCCGACGCGGAGGCCGCCGCGGCGGAGGCGGCCGCGGAGGTGACCCGGCTGGGGGAGGAGTTGGACGCCGCTGAGGCGCGGGAGAAGCGGGCCAGGGGGTTGGTGGCGATGGCGCGGCGGTCGGTGAAGGAGGCCGAGAAGCGGGCCGCGCAGGCGTGGCGGCAGGTGCAGGCGGCCGAGGCGAGGCTGGCGGAGCTGGAGGAGTAAGGAGCGGACGCGAGGCCTTGGTGGCGGGTGGGGCGGCCTCGCGGGAGCGACCCATCGGACACAGGACAGCCCCCGGAGCCGCTTCCTCGTGGACCGGGGGTCCGCGAGGCCCCAGGGAGGACTAAGGCCTGGGGGCTCCGGGGGCCGGGTGACTGCCTGGTATTCGCCGACCACACGGCCGGCCGAGCCGAACGGTGGTCCTAGCGGACAGCCACCTCACGAGTCCTATAGCAATTCACCGTTGGACCACCTCCTTTCTCGTGTACCTGGCACGTTATGCGCTGACCCGGCGGCCCGACAATCCGTTTTGCGCAGAGAATGCGTCAGGGGTGCGGGCCGGGCTGGCAGGCGGGGCAGAAGTAGGTGATCCGCTGCCGGGTGTCGGCGCCCTGGTTCGCGACGCGGATCCGGCCGCCGCAGCGCAGGCAGCCGGAGCGGGTGCGGCCGTAGACCCACAGCCGGCGGTCGCGGCGGGGGTCGCCGGTGGTGCTGCGCGCCATCCCGGAGGCGTTGCGCAGCAACAGGTCCCGGCCGAGCTCGACCACCCGGGTAGCGTCCACTGTGGACACGGGGGCCCACGGTGAGACGCCGAGCAGGAAGCAGATCTCGGCCTTGTAGACGTTGCCGAGGCCGGCCAGCACCGTCTGGTCGAGCAGGGCAAGGCCGATCTCCCGGTCCGGCTCGCGGCGCAGCCGCTCGGCGGCCTCGGCGGCGTGCCGCGGCGACCAGTCCGGGTCGAGCAGGTCCGGGCCGAGGTGGGCGACGAGTCGGTGCTCGTCGCCGGTGGGCACAAGGGCGAGCTGGTGCAGGTTGACGCCGACGGCCGTGGTGGATCCGGTGGCGAGCACCACCCTGGCCCGGTGGTCGACGCGGGCGCGCGGGCCGAACTGCCAGGATCCGTCCAGCTCGAGGTGGTGGTGCAGGCTCAGGTCCCGGTCGAAGCGCAGGAACAGGTGCTTGCCCACGCTGCGCGCGCCGAGCACGGTCCGACCGGCGAGATCCACAGTGGACAGTCGAGGGTGGCGGAGCTCGCCGCGTACCAGCACCTTCCCGGCCAGCGTCTCGGTGAGCCGCCGGGCGGTGAGGAACACGGTGTCGCCCTCGGGCACGGTCAGCCGTTCGCCTGGACGTCCTCGGAGTCGACGTCGGCGTCCTCGTCGTCCTCCTCGGGCCAGCTGACCGCCTGGTGCCGGCCGCGGCCCCCGGTGCGCAGCAGCCGCGCCAGCAGCAGGTTGAACGCCAGCGACACCTCGCGCGCGCCCGGCGTGGCCCACTGGTGGATCGGCATGCACGCACCCTGCGCCTGCTGCACCGCCAACCGGTCCGGCAGCGCCACCGGCATGATCAGCGAGCCGAAGCTCTCCCGCAGCTCCGCGATCCGGTACTGGTGCTCGTATGAGTGCGGGCGCACCCGGTTGACCACGACGCCGAGCGGCACCAGCGCCGGGTTGTGCTCCTCGCGGGTCTCCTCGACCGCGTCGAACGCCCGGTTCACCCCGGACACCGCGAACAGCGTCGGCTCGGTCACCAGCAGCGCGCCGTCCGCCGCCACCAGCGCCGAGCGGGTCAGCCGGCCGAGCGACGGCGGGCAGTCCAGCAGCACCAGCTGGTACGGCAGCTGGCCGTCGGCCAGCAGCGACCCGAGGGCGTCCAGCGCGCGGCCCAGCTTGCCGAGCAGGCGCGCGTCCGGGTCCGGGTCGTTGAGCGACTCCAGCTCCTCGGCGCCGACCAGGACGTCCACCTCCTCGCTCCAGCCGCTGTGCGCGATCGCCGAGCGCAGCACGGTCGGGTGCGGCGTCTCCAGCACGTCGGCAAGCGAGGTCGTGGTGTCCGCCGGGTCGAGGGTGGTGGTGGCGTTGCACTGCGGGTCGAGGTCGACGACCAGCGTGCGGGCGCCCCGGCGCATGGCCGACGAGGCCAGCCCGAGCACCACAGTGGTCTTGCCGACCCCGCCCTTGAGGCTGAGCACTGCCACCGTTCGCACGCCAAGAACCCTACGGTCCTACTCTCTGTGCATGCGACTGGATGCCGTTCGCCGGACCCTCGACGCCGAGCTGACCGCCGTCCGGCAGCGTCGGGCCGGCGAGCCACCCAGGGTGCTCGACGTCGGCGGGGGCAGCGGAACCCTCGCCGTCCCGCTCGCCGCCGCCGGCTGCCTGGTCACCGTGGTGGAGCCCAACCCCAACGCGCTGGCCACCCTGCACCGCCGGGCCGAGGAGGTCGGCGTGTCCGGGCGGATCGCGGCCGTGCAGGGCGACAGCGACGTGCTGGGCGACCTGGTGCCCGAGGCCGGGGCCGACGTGGTCCTGGCACACGGCGTGCTCGAGGTGGTGGACGACCCGAAGACCACGGTCGGCGCCATGGTGGAGGCGCTGGCCCCGGGCGGGGCGATGTCGGTGGTCGTGGCGAACCGGTACGCGGCCGTGCTGCACCGGGTGATCCACGGCCGGCTGACCGACGCCCGCGACCTGCTCGCCGACCCGGCCGGGCAGCTGTCCGGCGAGTCGATCCTGCGCCGGTTCGACACCGACGGCCTGCGCCGCCTGCTCGTCGACGCCGGCCTCGTGGTCGAGCTGATCCAGGGCAGCGGCGTGTTCGAGGACCTCGCCCCGGTGGACCTCAACCCCGGCGCCGCCGGCCTCCTCGCCGACCTCGAGCTCAAGGTCGCCACGGTGCCGGCCCTGCGGGACGTCGCCAGCCGCGTGCACGCCCTGGCGCGCCGGCACGGGACGCGGGGACACGGCGGGGGGACGGCGGGCGGGTAAGAACAGTCGTACCGGCCTGCCATGCTTGGGGCGTGGGGCGCAGCGGGGACCTGCCGAGGGGCATGGTCGAGCGGTACCGGGCCGGGCCGGATGGGTGGCCGGACGACGCGGGGTGCCCGATTCTGCATGTGGACATGGACGCCTTCTATGCCTCGGTGGAGTTGAGGGAGCGGCCGGAGCTGCGGGACAAGCCGGTCGTGGTGGCCGGCGGAAGCGTGCGCGGGGTGGTGCTGGCGGCGAACTACCCGGCCCGCGCGTTCGGGGTGCGCTCGGCGATGCCGGCGGCGCGGGCGCGGCGGCTGTGCCCGCAGGCGATCTTCCTGCCGCCCAGCCGGGGCAAGTACGAGGCCGTGTCCAGGGCGGTGATGGGGCTGTTCCGGGAGCTGACCCCGCTGGTGGAGCCGCTGAGCCTGGACGAGGCCTTCCTCGACGTCGGCGGGGCGCTGCGCCGGCTGGGCATGAGCCCGGCCCGGATCGGCGCCGAGCTGCGCCGCCGGGTCGCCGCCGAGCACGACCTGACCTGCTCGGTGGGCGTGGCGTCGACCAAGTTCGTCGCGAAGCTGGCGTCCGGGCTGGCCAAGCCGGACGGGATGGTGGTGGTGCCGCGCGACGAGTCGCTGGCGTTCCTGCATCCGCTGCCGGTGTCGGCCCTGTGGGGCGTCGGGGAGCGCACGGCAGAGCGGCTGCTGGCCGTGGGGCTGCGGCGGGTCGGCGACGTGGCGGCGACGCCGCTGTCCCGGCTGCGTCGCACGCTCGGGGTGGCCGCCGCCGAGCACCTCTACGCGCTGGCCAACGGGCACGACGACCGCGCGGTCGAGCCCGAGGTCGCCGAGAAGTCGATCGGCGCCGAGGAGACCTTCGAGGTCGACCAGCCCGACCGGGACGCGGTGAAGCGTGAGCTGCTGCGGCTGTCCGAACGCACCGCGGCCAGCCTGCGCCGGCGCGGCCTGCGCGGGCGGACCGTGTCGATCAAGGTGCGGTTCGGCGACTTCACCACGATCACCCGGTCCCGCACGCTGCCGGTGGCCACCGACGTCACGCAGCAGATCTACCGGACCGCCGCCCAGCTGCTGGCCGAGCAGACCCCGCCGGGGGCGATCCGGCTGATCGGGGTGCGGGTCGAGCAGCTCGGCGACGACGGCGGCGAGCAGCTCACCCTGGACGCCCCGGAGCGGGGTTGGCGGGAGGCCGACCAGGCCGCCGACGAGGCCCGCGGCCGGTTCGGCCACGCCGCCGTGCGCCCGGCCTCCCTCCTCGACTAGGTGGTCGTCGGTCCCGGGAAGGCCACCGGGCTGCGGTAGCCGGCCCGGTTGACCGCGCGCACCCCGAAGGAGAAGTTGTCCTTGTTGACGCCGGGCAGCGTCACGGTGGTGACGTTGCCGACCGGGATGACGTCCTCCCATTCGAGGTCGGTGGTGTCCCGCAGGACGATCTCGTATCCGGCCAGGTTCGCCTCGGTGTTCGGGTTCCAGCGCAGGACGGTGTCCGCGCGCAGCCCCTGGACGTTGAACAGGGCGCCGGCCGGGGCGGCCGGGGAGCGGGCCAGGTTCGCCAGGGCGAGCGCGTTGACCCGAGCGGCCCTGGCGATGTAGTCGAAGTCGCAGAACTCCGGCAGGTCGCCGAGCTGCACGCCGTCCCGGACCTCGACGTTGATGTGCTGGTGCCGGTAGTCCTCGTTCGGCTCGGTGAACCGGACGGCGGGGTAGCCCTGCTGCAGGAACGGAATGTGGTCCCCGCCGCGGCCGTACCGGTCCCGCCGGTATACGATCTTGACCCGCATCCGGGTGGCCTCGTTCTCCGCGACATCCTTGATGTAGCGGGCCAGCTGCCGGGGCGCGGACTCGATCTCCCACCCGCCGAACCGGCGCCAGTCGGCCTCCAGCGTCGGGTTGGCCGGGTTCGGCAGGCCCTCCCCGAAGCACCGGATGGTGTGCGGGTCGTGCACGCCGTTCTGCCCGACCGAGCTGCCGATGATGTCGTTGGTGAACATGCCGGCGATGTTGCGGCCGGCCGCCTTCGCCGTCGTGGCGAAGTGGTTGGCGCCGAGCAGGCCCTGCTCCTCGCCGGCCACGGCCATGAACACGATCGTCGCGTCGAACTGGCGGGTGGCCATGACCCTGGCCATCTCCAGCACGGCGGCCACCCCGGACGCGTCGTCGTTGGCGCCGGGCGCGTCGGTGGTGAAGTCGGTGACGCTGGTCGGCATCGAGTCGTAGTGCCCGCTGACCACGTAGGTCCGGTCGACCGAGTCCGGCGAGCCGCCGCGCAGCGTGGCCACCACGTTGGTGATCGGCGTGGGCACCGGGATCCGCGGCGCCACGTCCTGGATGTACGTCTGCAGCTCGACGGTCATCCGTCCGCCGGACGGCGCGGCCGCCTTCTGGAACTCCGACAGCAGCCAGTCCCGCGCCGCGCCGATGCCCCTTGTCGGGTGGTCCTGGGACGACAGCGTGTTGCGGGTGCCGAACGAGACCAGCTTGTTGATCGTCCGCTCGATGTTGCGCGGGTCGATTTCGCGCAGCATCTCGCGGAGATCGCGCGGCACGTGCCGGCCGCCGGGGTCGGGCGAGTCCGGCTCGGCGTGCGCGGTGGCCGCGCCGAGGATCGGCACCGAGCCGATCGCCGCGGCGCCGGCGAGCATGTTTCTCCGGGAAATGGCAGGGTGTTCAGTCACGCCTGGGACGCTACGCGCGGCCGATCAGCACGTGTAGAGGCTGTTCGGATGCACCCGTTCGCAGTAACGGATGTGCAGGTGGTTGTCGTGGTTGGCCTGGCTGGTGGTCAGCCCCTCGTTGATCAGCACCGGGTCGTTGAAGAAGATGAGCCGGACGTGGCCGGGCGCGGCCGAGCGGATCGCGTTGACCAGTTGCCGGGTCGCGGCCCGGTCGTAGGTCGAGGACTGCCAGGTGATCCGGCCGGCCGTGCACTGCGCGCTGTCGGTCCGGATCGGCCAGACGTCGACGTCCAGGCCGACCTCGTGGCTGGCGTGGCCACCGATGTCGCCGCCGTGCTCGAAACCGGCGTCCCCCAACGGAACCTGGCCCTGCCCGGTGCCGGCGAACGTGCGCACCGCCTGCTCCAGCTGGCCGATCGCGGCGGCCGTGGCCCAGTTCGCCGCGGTGCCGTTGCCGTCCGGGTCCTTGTCGCAGATTCCGGCCGCGAAGTCCGGATAGCCGTAGTGCCACACCAGGTTGCGCCAGGTGACCGGGCCGGCGATGCCGTCGACGCCGATCCCGGCGTGCGTCTGGAACGCCCGCACGGCCGACTCGGTGGCCGCGTCGTAGGACCCGTTGACCGGCAAGCTGATCCGCCGTTTCTCGTTCAGCTCGACCTGCAGCGCCCGCACCGCGTTGCCGCTGTCTCCCGGGCGCAGCAACACCACCAGCGCGCCCCAGGTGTCCGGGCCGGCGGTGCCGTCGACGCCGAGGCCGCGGGCGGACTGGAACGAGCGCACCGCGGTGGTAGTGGCCGGGCCGAACACGCCGATCGGGTCGACGGCGAAGCCGTGGTGGTTGAGCAGGTACTGGATGGCCTGCACGTCGACGCCGCGGTTGCCGGTGCTCTGGGTGTGGAAGAAGGCGTTGGCGTAGGCCTGCGCCGGAATTCCGACGATCACCACGCCGGCGGCGGCGAGGGTGGTGACGGACGCCGCGACCAGGCGGCGTAGGTTGCTTCGACGCATCTGTCCTCCCGGTCGTGAGGTTCGGACCAGTATGGTCAAGATCTAACGCGATCGGTAGATCGAATGGGGAAAAATGACGGGGAGGTGGGGCGCGGGCATCCCGCCCAACGTGAACCTGGACACGCCGAGCGCGGCCCGGATGTACGACTACTACCTCGGCGGGGCGCACAACTTCGCGGTCGACCGGGAGGCCGCCGAGCGGGCGATCGCCGCGCTGCCGGCGACCGTGGCCGGCGCGCGCACCAACCGGGCGTTCCTGCAGCGTGCGGTCCGGTTCCTGGTCGGGGCGGGCATCCGCCAGTTCATCGACCTCGGCTCCGGCATCCCGACCTCGGGCAACGTGCACGAGGTCGCCCAGGGGATCGACCCGGGAGCCCGGGTGGCCTATGTGGACCTGGACGCGGTGGCCGTCGCGCACGGCCAGGCCGTCCTCGACGGGAACGACCTGACCGCGTTCATCCACGCGGACCTGCGCGACGTGAGCTCGGTGCTGGACGCCCCCGAGCTGCGCAAGGTGATCGACTTCGCCGAGCCGATCGGCCTGCTCACGGTGGCGGTGCTGCACTTCGTGCCGGACTCCGACGGCCTTGCCGACATCATGGCCCGGTACCGCGACGCGCTGCCGCCCGGCAGCTACCTCGCCCTGTCACACATGAGCATGACCGGTCAGCCCAAGGAGTTCCTCGAGCGGTTCAAGGCGGTCTACCGGAACACCGCCAACCCGGTAGTGCTGCGCTCCCGCGCCGAGATCACCGCCCTGTTCGGCGATCTCGACCCGGTCGAGCCGGGCATCGTCACGCTTCCACTGTGGCGCCCGGACGGCATCAGCTACTTCACCGAGGCGCCCGAGCGCTTCCCCGGCTTTGCCGGCGTGGCAAGGAAATCGGGCTAGTTCCGAGACAATGGTGCGCGACTGCGCCATATTCGTGTAATGCCGTACCCGGCCGACCGATACTGAGCACGGACAAGGTATGCGGCAGGACAAGTGGAAAAGAGGCGTGCGGGTGAGCGATGCCGTAGCCGACGGCGGGCCGCGCCGCCACTATCTCATCGGTCGACTCGAACGCCTCCGCCGGCACTTGCGCGTTCATTTCACCAGGGCCTTTCTCGGCGGAATCAGCAGCAGCGCCATCGTCGCGGGCTTTCTGGACGCCACCGGAGTGAGCTGGTCGCTGATCGCCTACATCTCGCTGGCCGCCGGGGTCA
The DNA here is from genome assembly GCF_035942955.1 of Actinophytocola sp. GTDB lineage: Bacteria > Actinomycetota > Actinomycetes > Mycobacteriales > Pseudonocardiaceae > DASYTH01. The sequence goes on from NZ_DASZCQ010000329.1 coordinate 44,766, forward strand.
CCGCGGCCATCCTGACCGGCCAGGGGCTGTCCAGCCCGCGCACCCGGTACCTGCTGCTGAGCCTCGGCCGGCCGATGCCGGGCGCACCGGACGGGGGGCCGGCGCACGGCTCACTGGTGGCCGCCAGCCGATCGGCACCGGTCCGGCAGATCGAAGCGGCCCGTTGCCCGGATCCGGTCTACGCCGGCGGACTCCGCATGCTCTGCGGATCTTCGCATCCGCTCATCGTGGTGCCGAGCAACCGGCGCGACGTCGGCAAGGCGCACGAGTTGTTGTTTCCGTTGTTCACCGCCGGCCAGCGCCATTCGCGCGTGCAGGTCGACCTGCTGGCCGCCGGCATCCCGCTCAAGCCCTACGAGTTCGAGCGCGAGCTGCCCGACGGTGCCCAGGACCCGGAGCACACCCTGGCGATCAAGGACCTGGTGTACGTGCCCGAGCTGGCCGACGCCCTGCGCCGGGCGGGCGCGCGCATCCGGTCGCCGCTGCTGTGGCCGGAGCACTGTGTCGATCCCGCGCTGCTGGCCGCTCGGGATCTCGTCATCGTCGGTGGCGCCGACACGAACTTCTGGCACGCGACGCTGTTCGAACCGGTCGTTCGGGAGTTCGAGCGGCCGAAGAGCTCGGTGCCGCTTGCCATGGATCTTCGCGACGCCACCGGGCAGCTGCCCGCGTACGGTTCCCGGGTGCTCACCGCCCGGCTGGCCGGCCTGAGCGCCCTCTTTCCGCACACCCGGGGCGACGAGGCCGAGTTCGACGAGCGGGTCTTTCCCACCTACGGAATGGTGCTCGCCTGCCGCAACCCCTTCGCCGCGGCCGTCGACCGGTCCCACTGGTGCGTGTTCATCGCGGGGACGCGCAGCCTCGGCACGAGCGGCGGGGTGCTGGCCCTGGCCGCCATGCTCAACGCGATGCACGCCGACCCGGAGCGCAACTTCTTCAGCCTGGCCCCGACCGCCGCGCCCGACGTGCGGGCTCGGGTGTCCGCGGTGCTCTACCGCACCCGAGAGGTCGAGCAGGCGGTGCTCCGCCGGTCCGGTCGCCTGCTTCCGCGGACGCGCCGCCTCCTCGAGCCCGAAGGTCTCGATCTCAACTACAGCGACTCGTACATGCCCACCGCCGTGGAATATCTCGGCTATGAGACCGGTGTGCCGGAGTGGCGAACACTCGGTCGAATCCCGGACGCGGAGTGCGAATGTGCGGACTGCCGGTAACGGCCGGACGAATTCAATCGACTCACACCGTACACGGCGGTGCAGGAGTAGCCCGGGGTGATGAGGTCGGTGCGGTGCGATGACGTCAATTGACCAGCATTTAAGTCGGCCGTCAGGCGGCGATACTACTGTTGACGCCGAACTACTTGTGGGTAGCCCATCACGGAACATGGTCGCCGCAAACGCGCTCCGTAGTGATTCGGTTGCGCATGGTTGCCCTCCGGATAGCGGCATTGTAGGCTGCGGGTCACCGGACCGAGCTCCGGGCACCGGCGCCTACCGGACCGAGGCGGTGGTCACGATGGCACAGCCACCGACGGAGATCGTGTCGTATGCGCCCATGCCCGCCGACGCGAGTGAGCAGGACATCGCGCAGTACCAGGCCAATTTGGCTCGGGCGAGGCACGAGCGCACGAACGTCGACGGGCTGCGTCCCATCGACCGGCTCGTGAAGCAGGAAATCTCCGATTATCTGACCTACCACTACGACCCGCGGCCATTGGAGCAGATCGCCGGAAACGTGCGGTCCGTGATTATGAGCCAAATGGGTCGGCGCTGACCAGCTCCGACCCGATCCTGGCCAGCGCCTCGGTGATATCCGACACCGACGCGGCTTGATTCTGCCGTATCCGCGTGGCGGAGTCCATCGAGGCCAACGAGATCACCGCCACGGGTAATTCCTGCCCGTCCCGCTCCCCGGTGCACACCGGAACACACAGGTGCGTGCGCCAGCGGTCGCCCGGCGGCTCCTTGATCTCCGGCCGACCGCGGCAAAATGTCGCCAGGGCGGGTGGCAGACCATTCAGCGGGCTGACGATGTCCGACACCCGCATGGAATCCTTGTTCCACCACGTTCCGGTGGACGCCGCCCACAACTTGAACTGTCGATGGTTCGTCTGCGGCTCCCACCGGATCCAGAGCTCGAGCTTCATGGGCTCGTTCGTGAGCTCGAACCGCTCCTGCAGATTCTTCAGGTGGTCCCGCAGGCGCTCATGGCACCGCTGGTTGGCGGCGCCCCAGTTCTCCGAGCGCGTCTCGCTCCACGTCTCCCACCAGGAACGCAGCCGGCGGCCGTGCTGGACCGCCGAGCCTTTGTAGCGACGACCCGCTCGGTGCTCGGCCACGGCGATGCGCGTCTCGGTCATGAATTGGGTCGCCTGCGCGTAAAAGTCGGGGAAGGTCACCTTTACGCGGAAGTGCGCCATCCGGTCGCCGATGTTCTTCTGGACGGCCGCGGCGACGGTGTCGCTGTCCTCGGCGGGCAGCTCGAAGGCCTGCATGGGCATGACCGCGAGCCGGAGGAGCCTGTTGTCGGCCGCCTCGTTCCTGGTTCGCGCCAGGGCGTTGAGCAGCGGGGGATCTGTCAGGCTCGACCCGACGATGAGCAGCGAGTGCTCGCGGAGCAATGCCTCGAGAACCGCCGCGGACAACCGGTAGGACTCGGCGTAGTCGACCTCGCTGAGGGTCACGCTGCCGACGGTGACCGTCGGATCCTGTGGAACGTATCCGTGCAGGTGCACCAGCCGGTGCCCGCGTGGGCCGGCGGCCGCATCGTGATCGCACCGCGCGAACCGGCGCACCTGGGCGTCGAACGCGTCCCGATCGGTGAGGTCGACGTCGTAGTCGATGGTCGTGGTGCTCAGCGGAAGCCGGTCCCTGCCGCGATCCTCGCGATCCGCGTCCAGAAGACGCTGCTGCTTTTCCAGAAAGTCGTCGTAATTGGTCGTCAGGACGTGATAGTCGACGCCGCTGTCGTTCAGTTCGGCGATCAGCTTCATGACGGCCTGCGGGAACTCGGCCTGCCGCCAGAGTTGGCCCGGGTAGAGAATCCTGCGCAGGTCGCCGATTATCTCGCCGTTGGCGTTGTTGGCGCCGAACTCGTCCTCGTACATCTGCTTGACGATCGAGGCGGCCTCCAGCGGGCTGGCCGGCTTGATGACCTCGTGCACGACATGGTTCTGCACCCGGGACGCCATGAGCTTGTCGACCAATCCGGACCAGGTCAGGTTCGTCTTGTCGATGGAGACGCCCGAGCCGGCGTAGACGACGACCTTTTGCTTTTCCGCGATCTGCTCGATGCGCTCGAGCGTGTCGTCCCGGTCGAAGTACGGTTTACCCGAACCCGGCATGGCTGGCTGTCCTCCATGACGACCAGGCTGTTCGAGTCAGGTGCGAGGTTGCTGGCCGCTATGCAGCTAGGTCGTCGGTCGAACGCGAGCCGTTACCGGCGAAGATCACGTCAATGGTCGTGCATTGTGCATCGCGTTCCGTCCTCGGACGGCTACGAAAGCGCTGGCACATTGCCGTGCTTCTCCGAAGCGGCGTGGCATCGCTTTCCTACACCAGGGCCGGGAGGACTTGGCCGAGCGGCTCGCGGAGGATGGCCGCGGCGAGGTGGTCGTAGGGTGTCTCGGATCCGTTGCACACCACCACGGTCGCGCCGGCACGGGCGGCGAGGCCGACGAGGCCGGCCGCCGGTTGGACGGTGAGCGAGCTGCCGGCCACGAGCATCAGGTCGCAGGAGACGGCCGCTTCCCGGGCCCGGCGCAGCACCTCGACGTCCAGCGGCTGTCCAAAGGAGATGGTCGCGGACTTGAGGATGCCGCCGCAGTTCAGGCAGGGCGGGTCGGGCTCCCCGGCGGCCACCCGGTCGAGCGCGGCCCGCATGTCCCTGCGGTCGCCGCAGCCGAGGCAGACCGTGTCGAACATCGTGCCGTGCAGCTCGATCACCAGGTCCGGGTCGGAGCCGGCCCGCTGGTGCAGCCCGTCGATGTTCTGCGTGGCGATCGCCAGCAGCCGGCCGTCGCGCTCCAGGCTCACCAGCGCGCGGTGCCCCGCGTTCGGCTCGGCCGTCCACGCGGTGTGCGCCGCGCGCGCCTGCCAGGATCGCCGCCGCACCTCGGGGTCGGCGACGTAGGCCTGGATGCTGGCCAGCCGCTCGGCGCCGGGATTGGTCGTCCACACCCCGTTGGGTCCGCGGAAGTCCGGGATGCCCGACTCGGTGGAGATCCCGGCGCCGGTCATGGCCACGATCCGGTCCGCCCCGGCAACCAGCGCCCTGGCCCGTTCCAACTCGCTCATCTCACGATAATGCCGCGCTGGTCCGGTGTTTGCCTTTTCCCGGTTGGCTCCGGTAGATGTGAAGCCCTTTCACTACGAGCTGGAGGTCCGCGTCATGACCCTGCTACGCCGCCTCACCGCGGTGGGATCCGCCCTGCTCACCGCCGCCGCGCTGGCGCTGCTGAGGCCCGCGCCCGCCGTCGCCGTGCCGACCGACGCCGAGCTCGCCCTGCGCTGGGCGCCGGTCCACTACCAGGACACCGCCGCGGCCGACTACGACGCGGACTATCTGTCCACAGTGGACTACGATGGCGAGTGGGACACGCTGAACAACTGGGAGCACCAGGACGACGTGCTGTCCCGGCTCACCGGCGGCGCCTACTACTCGGTCGTGGAGACCGCGACCCACTGGTTCCTGGTCTACGCCTACTACCACCCGCGCGACTGGGAGGACTTCCCGGACCCGTTCGGTCTGTTCACCCACGAGAACGACATGGAGGGCGTGCTGCTGACCGTGCGCAAGGACGGCAGCACGTTCGGCCGGCTCGAGGCCATGGTCACTGTGGCGCACAACGACTTCTACTCCTACGTGCCGGCCGGCGGCACCTACACCTCCGGCCGGGAGACCGTCGACGGCACCCTGCTCATGCAGAACGTCGACGGCGTCGCGCACCCCACCACCTTCCAGGAAGCCAAGGGCCACGGCATCTTCCGGTGGAACGGCGCCAACTTCCCCGGCGGCGACGGCGTCGTCTACCTGCCCGACGCAACCACCGCCGAGGTCCCGTCCAGCGGCAACGACCGCTCGGTGGCCTACGGACTGACCGACACGTTCGCTCCCGGCGGCCTGTGGGCCCGGCGCGCCGACCCGATCACCTTCGCCGGTCCCGGCACCTTCCGCGGCGACAACGGGGCCGACAACGCGGCCAACTCCCCCTGGGGCTGGGACGACCAGAACGACGGCGGCGACATCCCGCGCGGCCTGCTCGCCACCGACCCGGCGTACCTGGTCTCCACCTACTTCGCAAACGAGGGAAGCTTCAGCCTCACCTACACCCGCAACGCCTACCGGGGCTGACCGCGGTGTGACCCGACTTCCCTGCAAGGGAGGGAATCCGGTGTCACTCCCGGACAACCGCGCCTTCCTTGCTCGTCAGGTGTCGGCTGAACCAGTCGGCGGCCAGCCGGGCGACCTGGTCGAGCGCTCCGGGCTCGGCGAACAGGTGCGTCGCGCGGGGCACGATCTCCAGTCGCGTCTCGGCGGTCAGCATCGGCATGGCGGCGCGGTTCAGCTCGATGACGGGCTGGTCGCGCCCGCCGACGATCAGCAGCGTCGGGGCCCGCACGGCCCGGAGATGGTCGCCGGCGAGGTCGGGCCGGCCACCGCGGGACACCACGGTCCGCACGGCGTCCGGTCGCTCGGCGGCGGCCACCAGCGCGGCCGCCGCCCCGGTGCTCGCGCCGAACAGCCCGATCGGCAGGCCGGCAAGCGGCTCGGGCACCCAGTCGGTCAGGGCCGTGAGCCGCCGCGCGAGCAGGTCGATGTCGAACCGGAACGAGCCGGTCACGGCGTCGGCCCGCTCCTCCTCCGCGGTGAGCAGGTCGACCAGCACCGTTGCCAGCCCGGCGTTCTGCAGCTCCCTTGCCACGTAACGGTTTCTGGGACTGTGCCGGCCGCTGCCACTGCCGTGCGCGAACACGACGACACCGTGCGCCCCATGCGGCACGGCGATGTCGCCGTCCAGCGTGGCTCCGGCGGCCGCGATCCGCATTGGTCACACCTCCGCTGGATAGGCCTCGGGCAGCTCGCCCGACTCCCAGCGCGCCGTGCGCTCGAGGGGCTCGAGTGCCCTGGTCTCATCGATATGGATCACCGCGTCGAACTGGTCGGCGAGCCGGACGCGGAAGTAGTGGCTCTGCCGTTCGGTGCGCGGCCGGTAGATCACGCCGATCGCGCGCTCGATCCTGGCCGAGCGCAACGCCTCCGCCGCCGAGGACGACGCGCCGAGCGTCAGCAGGAACTCCTTCTGCCCGACCTCGTGGAACAGCTCCTCGACGCTGCCCGGCAGCGCGGGCCGCACCTGCTTGCGATCGGCCGGCGCGCCCCAGTCGTCGGCGGCGGTGACCGTGCCGGTGTAGGTGGTGAACCCGATCAGCCGGCTGTCGCCCGGGTACTGCTCGCGGACCAGCTGCCCGACGTTGAGCTCCCCGCGGGCGGCGAGCTCGGTGGCCCGTGCGTCGCCGAGGTGGGAGTTGTGCGCCCACACCACGATCTTGGCCGGCGCGCCGCGCTGCCTGGTCAGGTGGTCGGCCAGCGCGGTCAGCGTGTCGGCCATGTGCCGGTCGCGCAGGTTCCACGACGACGTGCGGGCGCCGAACATCGCCCGGTAGTAGCGCTCGGCGTCGTGCACGAGCCGGGCGTTCTGCTCGGCGTAGAACAGCTCGTCCTCGGCGATCATGCCGTCCCGGCGGGCATACTCCAGCGCGTGTCGCCGCAGGTCGACCAGCTGCTCGACCACCTGCCGCTCGCACGACGCACCGGCGCCGAACGCCGCGGTGTAGCCGTACTCCCGGGCGTCACCGTGGTCGAAGCACGCGTAGCGCTCCCGGGCCCGCGCCGCGGCCGCCGGGTCGACGGTGGCGAGGTACGAGATCACCGCCTCGATCGAGGCGTGCAGGCTGTACAGGTCCAGCCCGTAGAACCCGACCATGGCCCGCTCGTCGCCGGCCCGGTCGTTGTGCTCCCGTAGCCAGGCAACGAAGTCCAGCACGTCGGCGTTGCGCCACAGCCAGGCCGGGAACCGGGTGAACCCGCGCAGCGCCGCCTCGGCCGTCGGGTCCGCGCCGCGGCCCCGGACGTACCGGTTGACCCGGTAGGCGTCCGGCCAGTCGGCCTCCGCGGCCACCGCGCAGAACCCCTTGCGCTCGATCAGCCGCCGCGTCAGCTCGGCCCGCGCCGCGTAGAACTCGTGGGTGCCGTGCGACGCCTCGCCGATCAGCACGAACCGGGCGCCGCCGACCAGCCGGTCCAGCGCGTCGTCGGCCGGAACCCCGTCGCTGACCGGCAGCGCCGCCGACCGGATCAGCGACACCTCGCTCGGGCGCTGCACCGATTGCCGGCGCCGGGCGTCCGCAAGCAGCTCCCGTACCTCCGCGTCGGACGTCTGCCGGAAGTCCCAATAGGACTGTCCAACCGCGAAGAACGGCGCCGGCGTCGTCGCGCACACCACCTCGTCGGCCTCGCGCCGCAGCTCCTGGCACGTGGATCTGGGCGCCGCCGGCACCGCGGCGACGATCCACGCCGGGCCGAGGTTGCGCAGCGCCTCGATGGCGGCCCGCATGCTCGCCCCCGTCGCGAGCCCGTCGTCCACCACGATGACGACCCTGCCCGTCACCTCGGCCATCGGCGTGTCACCGCGATACGCCCGCTCCCGGCGCAGCAGCTCCCGACCCTCCTCGTCGGCCACCCGCCGGACGACCTCGGCCGGCACACCCGTCCCACGGATCACATGGTCATTGGTCACCGCCACCCCGCCGCTGGCAATGGCCCCCATCGCCAGCTCGCGGTGGCCGGGCAACCCCAACTTCCGCACGAGGAACACGTCCAGCGGCACCCCCAGCCCCACCGCGACCTCATACGCCACGGGCACCCCACCCCTGGGCAGCCCCAGCACAATCACGTCCTCGCGGCCGCGATACTGCTCCAACGGCCCGACAAGAGCCCGACCGGCGTCCCTCCGATCCTTGAACAGACGGTCTGACATGCATAGTTGGCTACCCGGCCCGGTCCGGGACCAACCGTCTCCAGCCCGGATTTTGTCCCCCGCCGCCCGCCCCGCGGCCCGGCCGAGCTCATCCCGCCATCCACAACACTCCAGTTATCCACACCCGCCCCTCGATCAACCCGTTGCCTCACGTCAAGATGCCCGCGTAGGGGGAGTCGTTGCCTCATGAGAAATGCCCGCCATGGACAGCCCGGTGTAGGGGTTGATCGGGAAGTAGGTGCGGGTGACCTCGGCGGCCAGCGCGTCGGACAGGGCGAG
>NZ_DASZCQ010000330.1:0-9446 GCF_035942955.1 Actinophytocola sp.
ACTGGTGTCTCACAGCGCCAGATCGCGGCCCTGACCGGTCAATCGCAGTCCGAGGTGTCGGAGATTCTCAAGGGTCGTCAGGTCATGGCCTACGACGTGCTGGCGAGGATCGCCGACGGTCTGGGTGTCCCCAGGGGATACCTGGGCCTCGCGTACGACGAAGTCACGGCGGTTCGGGTGGCCGGGACGAAAGAGGCCTCCGGCACGGAGGAGACCGAAGAGGTGAAGCGTCGGAAGTTCCTTGCGCATGCCGCCGCGGTCGCGGTCGGCGCGGACTCGGGATCATGGGTGTCCAACCCGGTGTTGGCCCCGGCGCCCGCGAGGATCGGGATGACCGATGTCCGGCAGGTCGAAGCCGGGACCCGAGCCCTTCGTAGGCTCATCCCACACCCGGAGGCCGGCGCCGCCCGGGTCCGCGACGCCGCGGTCGCCCAGCTGTCCTGGGCCAAGGGGATGCTCGCCGCCGACGCCACCGACGACGTCCGAGCCAGACTCCACAACGCCCTCGCCGACCTGGAGCGCCTGACCGAGCTGAACGTCCGGGACCCGGCCGACCACCCGGACCTCGCCCCATGACAGCACTCCCCTACCGACCACGGAGGAGACATTGAGCACCGGCACCGACGACCACGACAAGGACGACCGCCTCCCCCTGCGCTGGGGCGTCATCCTGCTCGGCGCGCTCGGCGCCGGAATCGCCGCGGGCTTTGCCGGCGGCCCCCTCACCGGCTGGGCAACCGGCCTGGCCACCACGGCCCTGCTCTACCAGATCCTCGGCCCCTGACCTGCCGACCGGCGAGACGTTCACCGAGGGCGACCGGCAGCGGGTGGCCACGGCGTTCGACACGAAGATCCGCACCAGCTACGCCGCCACCGGGTGCACCTACCTCAGCTACGGCTGCGCGCACGGCTGGCACCACGTCAACACCGACTGGGCCGTGCTCGAACCGGTCGCGCCGACCACCGGCCGACCCCGCCGGGCGAGTGATCCCACCCGGTGCTGATCTCCAACCTGGCCAACCGGTGCAGCCGTTCCCGCGCTACGACCTCGGCGACTCGGTGCGGCTGCGTCCGGATCCGTGCCCGTGCGGCAACCCGCTGCCGGCGGTGCGGGTGCAGGGCCGCGCCGGCGACGTACTCACCTTCCCGACCGAGCGCGGCGAGCAGGTCTCCCTCGCGCCGCTGACGTTCGGCACGCTGCTCGATCGAACTCCGGGCGTCGACCGGTTCCAGATCGTGCGGACCGAGCCGACAGGTTGCGGGTGCGGCTGCGGCTGGCCGGCGGTGCCGACCCGGACCGGGTGTGGGCCGCCGCGCACCGCGAGCTGACCGACCCGCTCGCCGACGACAAGCTGGACAACGTGACCGTCGAACGGGCCGAGGAGCCGCGGAGCAGGCCCCGGGCGGCAGGTACCGCTCGGTCATCCCGTTGCGTGACTCAGCCGCAACGCTCCGGCCGCGCCGCGGCGAGCAGGGTTGGCGAGACGGTCGACGTGGCCGGCCCGGCGATCGCATGCAGTGCGCCGTCCGGCCGTTGGGCTGCCTGGGGTTGGAGCTGCCGGAGGACGGTGAGTGCCGACGGGTCGAGGTGGGCCGTGGAGAAGGCCGCGCCCAGCGCGAGGTCGACGGTGTCGTCGGCCCGTCCGTCCCGAACGAGCTGGGCGCACGGCAGCACGAGGCTCAGCGTGCGTGCCGCCGGCGTTCCGCCGGGTCCGAACCGGATCTGGCCGACGCAGCGCATGCTTCCCCGCGGATGCAGCAGATCGTTGCCGCCCACGGCGGCGAGGCGGAAACCCTGAGCCTGCAGGCTCGCCGCGACCTGGGCGGCCAACCCCGGCCGATCCGTCGCGTTGAGCACGCGGACGGTGATGCCGGCCGGTGCGACGATCGCGAACGGCTCCACCGCGGCGGCGGACACCGACGCCGGCGCCGAACCGGGGCAACTGGCGGTCTGGCCCGCGACCTGCTCACGATGCAGCAGGTAGACCCAGATGACCCCGGCCAGCACCGCCACGGCGGTGATCAGGAAGCAGGCGCGGACCGGTCTGCCCGCGGTCGCCCGGTCTCGCCGCCGGGTACGGCGTCGTCGGCCACCGCGCGACCGGTGGGCACGCTGCACGGCAACCCCGCGACCCCTCATCACCAGGTCCGCCTTCCGGGTGGCCCCTGCCCGGCAGGGATGCCCGCAAGCGCGTCCCGGCAAACGCTCCACACTGGCCGGACGGGTTCCGCTTCGCCCTGGTTCACCGGCCGGCCCCTGGTCACCGTGCGACGTAACCGCCGTCGACGGCCATGGCGTGTCCGGTGATGAAGGAGGACTCGTCGGAGCACAGCCAGGCGACGGTCTGGCCCACCTCCTCCGGAGTGCCGAGCCGGTTGACCGGTTGCAGGGCCGCGGCCTGTTCCACGGTGACAATTCCGGCGCTGAGGGCCCGGTCGAACATTGCCGTCCGAATTCCGCCGGGGCAGATGGCGTTCACGCGGATTCCGGCGGTGGCATATTCCAGTGCCGCCGCCTTGGTCAGGCCGATCACACCGTGCTTGGACGCGGTGTAGGCCGACAGACCGAACGGGATCCCGACCAACCCGGCCACCGAGGACGTGTTGACGATCGCGCCGCCACCGGACCGCAGCATCAGCGCGACCTCGCTGCGCAGGCACAGCCATACCCCTTTGAGGTTGACCGCGTTGACCTGATCCCAGGTGTCTTCGGTCGACTCCGCCAGCGGCTGCTGTGCGCCTTCGATGCCCGCGTTGTTGAACGCACAGTCGAGACCGCCGAACCGGTCCATCGCGGTCCGCACCATGGCCTCGACGTCGGACGCCGAGGTGACATCCGTGCGGACGAACAGCGCCTCCGTCCCGGCCTCGGTGGCGGCCTTCGCGGTCTCCTCGCCGCCGGCTTCGTCGATGTCGCCGAGCACCAGCCGGGCGCCGTGCCGGGCGAACACCATTGCCGCACCGCGACCGATGCCCGAGGCGGCACCGGTGATGATGGCGACCTTTCCTTCCAGCAGCATTCCGAATCACCTCATCGTGATGTCAGCGGTGGATGTCCACCTCGGGTGGTGCGGCCAGCATGGCGGCGGCGAACCGGGCGGACGCCGCCTGCCGAGCGGCCGGCGCGCCGATGCGGCTCTCGGCGACCTCGGTGAGGTTGACGACCCGGGGAGACGTCTGCCATTCGGACGCGGCCTCGGCCAGTCCGAAGTGGAGGGTCTGCTCGGGCTGGCGGATGGAGACCGCGGCGATCTCCTCGTCGAACATGCAGAGCAGGATGTTCGCCGAGAGCCGCTCGCCGGGGACCGGCGCCAGGGCCGCGCCCCGGCTGTCGGTGGCCACCACCCGCAGGTCCGGCCAGCCGGCGACGGCGTCCGAGCGGACCAGGAACCCGCTGCGGGCCACGGTGGGCGCGGCCGGATCGAGCAGGTGCGCAACCCAGGGCGTGAGTGCCGCACCGGCGTTGCGCAGGTCGGCGGCGAGCGTGCGGTCCAGCTCGTAGTCGGCCGGGGTGACCCGGCCGATGCTCAACGCGCCGTCGAGCAGGCTGGCCAGCCAGCGGCGGTCGAGGGAGAAGAAGCGCATCGACTCGACCGGCAGCATGGTCTCGTCGGGCACCAGGTAGTTGAACGGGATGCCGCGCAGGACGGCGATGTCGTTGAGCCAGTTGGTCAGGACCGGTGGCAGCGCGGCCAGTTCGCCGGCGCCCGACTTGCGCTGCCGGGCCCGGGCCCGCTTCCACCGGTAGAGGGCGGCGGAGAACGGCTTGCTGCGCAAGGCGAGCAACCGGCCGAGCTGCCAGGCGGCCGCGTAGCCGACGTCCGTCTCGTCGGTGATCAGCTCGTCGGCGGTCCTGGCGGGCAGCGGCACCGCCGCGGTGGGCTGCGGTTGGGGAGTGAGCGGGCCGCGGTACCAGGCGCTGCGCTTGGCACCCTGGCGGGGCCGGTAGGTGACCGGCACGAAGCCCTGCTCCAGCCGGGCGGCGTCGGATCCCTGCGGCGCCCGCAGCGGGCCGCTGCGGGCGGCGATGCGGCGCAGCAGGCCGGTCAGCTGGTGGTCCGAGCCGGTCGAGGTGAACCGCCAGCTCTTCAGGCTGATCAACCGGACCGGGGTGGTGCCCGTCGCGCCGTGGAGGTCGAAGCCCGAGCCGGTGTAGCGGCCGCGGACCGAGACCAGGTGGGCGACGTGGGCCGATCCCTGGCGCGGCAGCCGGTTGCCGATGATCACCGCCCGCTCGCCGCCGGACGGGTCGCGGCGCACATGGGCCAGCAGCGCCAGATCCCGCCGCTGCGCGTCCTGCGCCGGCATCAGCTCGCGCAGGTGGCCGGCCGGCACGTCGATGATGCTGACCTTGTCGCCGTCCGGCTGGCTGTCACCGAGGCTGGACACCGGGAACGGCACGCCGCGCAGCTCCGGTGGCAGGGTGGCCGGGTCGCGCAGCTGGCCGACGGTGACGACGTGCGGCTGCGGCAGATCCTGGTCGTCGAACAGCAGCAGGGCAAGCCACGGCAGGTCGTCCCGGTCCGGGTCGGCGGTCTCCTGCCAGGGCAGCGTGCTGTGGTTGAGGATGATGTGCGGCAGGTCGGCGGAGTAGTCGCCGAGCGCGCCGTCCGGCGGATACAACGCGTAGACCTCGTCGGGCGCCAACGCCTGCCGGATCCCGGCGACGACGAAGTCCCCGGCGGCGCTGAACTGTTGCGCCGGGATCTTCTTCGTCCCGGCCGGCTCGTCGGTCGCCACGTCCTGGGTGACGGTGACGTGGTAGGTCCCGCCGGGCAGCGCCGGCAGGTGGTACTGCAGCAGCTCGGTGCCGCCGGCGCTGGCCCGGTCGGTGCCCTCGTCCGGCGTGAGCTTCGGCCGGATCTCGAAGCCGACCAGCGTGTCGCGCACCAGGGTCGCCGCGTTCGGGTCGGGCCGCAGCTCCGCGCCGAGCTCACCCCACATACCGGCCGGCAGGTGTGTGAGCACCGGAACGAACGCGAAGTGGTGCTCCATCGCCTCGGTGCCCCTGGTGATCGCGATCGTCACGGTGGAGCGCAGATGCGGCCCGTCGTTGTGGGGTAGGCGGATCCCCATCGGGCCGACCGCGACCGCGCCGGCCGGCTTGTGCTGGCCGGTCGGTGCCTGGGCGGGGGTGGCCGTGGCGTCGGCCGCGACGAACGGCACGAGGTTCACCGTCTCGCCGTCGACGGTGTAGTAGAGCCGGTCGATGGCGAGGTCACCCCGGATCCGGGCGCCCGTCGAGGGGATCACCGTGTTGGTCAGCAGCACGAGGCGTTGCGGATCGATCACCCCGAGATCGGTCACGGCGGCGCTGCTCTTGCGGATGAGCCCGCCGCCGACCGCGACCGCGCACCGGCCGGACTCCGGCAGGAACGACTGGCTGAACGCCGGCCAGCCGATGGCCTCGGGCGCCTTCTGCGTCTGCGGCCCGAAGGTGACGTCGAACGAGATGATCGACAGCGTGATGTGCGCGGTGCCGGCGAATTCCGGTCCCCAGATGTGCAGGTCGGCGCCGAGGTCGACGTTGATGTGGTGGGTGCCGAAGAACTCGAAGGTGTAGGAGACGTTGATGTCCACATAGGCATGCGCGTCGTAGTGGTACGGCTTCCAGGCGACGATGAAGTCGGCGCCCGCGATGAACGTGGCCCGCAGGTTCCCGCTCTGCCAGACCGCCTCCAGGTGTCCGCCGGCCATCAGCGCCACCGGGGTCAGCGCGTAGTACCCATCGCCCTTGACCACGAGCTGCGGGTCGACCTGCCAGTTGAACCCGAGGCGAGGCACCCGCGGGTAGTGGTCCAGCACCCGGAACTGCGGGTGGTATCCGCCGACGCTGAGCACGAAGTCGCCGGCGTGCGTGCCGGAGAACCAGGAGTAGAAGGCGAAGCCGCCGGTCAGGTGGCAGTCGCGGGAGAAGAGGAACGACGCGGCGGTCAGCTGCGCGCTCACCCCGAGGAACCCCTCGTCGGGTATGAAGCTGGCCCGGACCGCGAGCTGGATCTCGGCCAGCGGGGTGATCTGCTGGCCCGCCTCCGGGGTCGGCGCCACCACGGTCGACAGGCCGAGCAGGTTCAGCTCGAAGCGCTGCCCGAAGCTGGCGATGATCAGGGCGAACGAGTCGATGATCCGGAACGAGAGGAACTTGACGCCGATCGCCAGGAAGATGCCGCCCGCGGCCGGCGGCACGGCCGGCCGCAGCTTGTCCAAAGTAGAGTTGAGCAGGTCCCGCGGGTTGGCCGTGCCGGTGATCGGTTGCGGGCTCTTCGCCGCGGTGATCAGCGGGAAGTCGGCCACCCGCTCCACCGGTGGGACCACGATGGTGCGGTTGTAGCCGAAACCGGCGGCCAGGCCGGTGACGAAGAAGAACGGCGGCCCGCCGAGCGCCTGGTCGAGCACGGCGTAGATGAACAGGGACGGCTGACCGTTGAGGTAGGCGTAGGAGCCGAGCGCGGCCAGGGTCAGCTTCTCGGTCCTGATCAGCGCTGCCCCGTCGTACTCGTCGTACGGCTCACCGGTGGCGGGGGTGACGCGGGTGCGCAGCAACGCCCCGCCGATCTCCACCGGCCCGCTGCGGTAGTCGACGCCGAGACCGCGCAGGTCGACGCTCGGCGCGAAGTGGTCGATCGCCGAGCCGAGGGCCAGACCCTCCATGGACAGCGTCAGCCCGGCCGCGGACAGCGCGGCGTCCAGCAGGAAGCGCACGTTCTTGTTCTGGTACTCGAAGCCGACGCGCTCGAAGTGGACCGGACCGAACGAGCGCTGCACGTCGAACCAGCGCGTGCTGTCCGACCCGGTGACCGCCGGGCCGCTCGCGCTCTGGATGGCGGGCACCGAGCCGCCGGTGCCGCCGCCGGCGTCGGCCGCCGGCAGGCTCAGCGTCTGCGCCGCCGCGTCCCCGAGCAGCAGCCGGGCCGTGACCGTGACCCCCTTGGCCAGTCCCACCGTCGCGGCCGGCGGCGGTGGCTGACCCTGCCGGGCATCCCGGCTGACGTCGGGCAGCGCCGGCACCCCCGCCGGCAGCAGGGTGTTGATCGGCCCGATCTCGCCGACGGTGAAGTCCCGCGAGGCCACCAGCAACCGCAGGCTGTCCACGCCGACCTTCCGGTCCGGCGGAAACTCCTTGCCCACCAAGGGAAGCTGCGACAGCCCGAACTCGGCTCCGAGATCGAGTCCAAAGAGGAATCCCGGCTGCGTGCCCTTGCTGACGGCGAAGATCACGTCCCGCAGGTCGATCTCCAGATCGGCCGGAACGACCGCCGCGAGCGAGGATGACACCGCCGCGACCAGATCCCGGATCTTGAGTGGCTGCTGCTCCCCGGTATGCGAGTAGACGGCCACAAACACGGTGGAAGCCGTGTCCTGTACGAACTTCAGGTCGAACACCAGCCCACCGACGGTGATCTGACCACCGAAGGTCTTCTGGTACCCGGTGCCGATCTTGTCCAGCCTGATCGTCACCATGATGTCGACATCGGTGTCGTCAACGGAGAACTTGGCCTCGCACGTGAAGCCGAAGTTCCTGGTGGACGTGTCGAACCAGACCTTGAGATTGTCCAGCGCCAGGCTTTCGATGACCGCGGGCAGCGAGCTGTCCACTCCGAACACCCGAACGATGTGATCGTGGATGGCCTTGATGGTGAGCGCCTGCCCGGGCAGGCTCTGCGCGGTGAACTGCCAGCCGCCATCGGCCTCCGGGTGCTCGGCGATCACCTCGAAGGTGGCGTCGAACAGGGAGAAAACGCCCTCGATATAGCCGGTGAGGCCCGTCGGATCCTTGTTGATCTCGAAGTTGAACTGCTGGAAGCCGACCGGCACCGGGCCGACGTCGAACACCCAGGTGCCGGTGACGCCGGCCTCCAGGCCGTAATGGCCGATGCCCGGGATGGCCGAGATGTTCAGCTCGGTGAGGTCGATCTCGGGAAAGTGCTTGCCGCCTGAGAAGTACGTGTCCACCAGCGCGCTCAGGTGGATCGGCGAGCTGGGCGAGAGGCTGCCGTGGAACGCGAAGTCCGGCAGGTACACGACGATGTCGAAGGTGATCCCGTCGATGGTGATCCGCCCGCTGACGGCGATCTGCTGCAGCGCCCGGGTGGCCATGTCGAAGCCGATGCTCACCCCGGTGATGGACAGCTCCCCGAGGCTCTGCGGGATCCGTTTGACGAGGGTGTCCCCGCCGACCAGGTTGGCCAGCGCGGTCAGTCCGGGTAGGACGTTTCCGTCGGCCGGCTGGATCTCCAGCGCCCAGGCGGTCTGACCCTGCATCGCCAGCCGCACCCGGAAGTCCTGCTCGAAATGCAGGGTGGCGTGGATGTCCCCGCCGATCCGCTCGACGTACCTGCCGTGCTGGTAGCGGACCGAGCTGGTGAGGGTGACCCCGATGTCCTTGAGGCCGGCCAACTTGTCGATCAGGTCCCAGGTCGCCTTCTCCAGCGTCGAGGTGATCTCGAGCTCGGTCACCGCGTCCCGCCCGTAGCCGAAGGACAGGCGCAGCGCGGTGAGCGGCACGCTGTTGAAGATCGCAACGCCGGCCGGCAGGTAACCGCTCAGCTTGTTGTCGCTGACGTAGTCGGCGAGTGCGGTCAGCGGCAGGGACCGGGCCGGTCCGGCCGGGGTCCGCACGGTGATCAGGTTGTCCGCCACGGCCCCCTCGACCGGGACGTCGTTGCCGCCAATGGCCACGCTGCCGGTGAGTCGCAGGTCGACGGCGAAGTCTCCGGGCTGGGTGATGCCGAGCCGAACACCGGTGAGGTGCAGCGCGCGGGTGCCGGTCCCGCCGGTGGGCCACTGCTCGTCGGTGGTGGCCGCCACGGTGAGCTCGCCCGCGTCGAGCCGGATCTCCGGGCTCGGCAGGCGGAGCTCTTCGGCCGGCAGCCCACCGACGAACGTGACCAGTGCCGGCACCACGCTGTTCGCCGCGGTGAGCACGAGCGTCTGGTCCTGTATGGACTGTTCGAAATAGACCTTCAGATCGCTCAACGTGCTGGGGCTCGTCATGGTGCGGCCATTCACTCGGAGTGCGGGATGTTCTGCGCGCCACCGGGGTTGATGGTGAAGTGGACGTTGAACAGGTCGGTGGCCGCGATCGTCGCCGCGACTGCCGCCGTGGCGCCGGCGGCCGGAACGGTCGGTGGAGGACCGGCCGGGAGGGTGCTCGCGGTCAGGGCGCTGTTGGTGGCGAGCTGAACGGCCGCGGGTAGCCCACCGCCTGCGGTCGCGCCGGCCACCGCGCCGGCGAGCGCCGCGGTTCCCGCCGGCATTCCGGCGGCTCGCGCGGCGTGCGTGGTCGCCCTGGCCACGAGGTTGACAGCCACGGGCGCCGGCCCGGCGAGCATGCCGAGCGCCGCGGCCACGGCGCTGGCCCGCGCGGCCGTGGCGCCGGCCATTGCGGCGCCCAGCGCGGCGACGGCCGCGAAGCCACCGGCGTCGGCGCCCACGAGGTTGAACAC
>NZ_DASZCQ010000331.1:0-3793 GCF_035942955.1 Actinophytocola sp.
ACTGGTGTCTCACAGCGCCAGATCGCGGCCCTGACCGGTCAATCGCAGTCCGAGGTGTCGGAGATTCTCAAGGGTCGTCAGGTCATGGCCTACGACGTGCTGGCGAGGATCGCCGACGGTCTGGGTGTCCCCAGGGGATACATGGGCCTCGCGTACGACGAAGTCACGGCGGTTCGGGTGGCCGGGACGAAAGAGGCCTCCGGCACGGAGGAGACCGAAGAGGTGAAGCGTCGGAAGTTCCTTGCGCATGCCGCCGCGGTCGCGGTCGGCGCGCATGTGCTCGGCGACGCGGACTCGGGATCATGGGTGTCCAACCCGGTGTTGACCCCAGCGCCCGGACGCATCGGGATGACCGATGTCCGGCAGGTCGAGGCTGCGACGCGAGCACTCCGTTCGCTTGACTACCAGTACGGCGGCGGGTTCTGCCGCGACGCCGTAGTCGCCCAGCTGTCCTGGGGGCAGCAGATGCTCGGCGCGTCCGGTGCCGACCACGTCAAGAAGAGACTTCACGTCGCCCTGGCCGACCTGCACAACCTGGCCGGCTGGACGTCGTTCGACATCGGCCTCGTCGACTCGGCGCGCAACCACTTCGGCCGCGCCCTCGAGCTGGCCAAGGCCGGCGAGAACGACCAGCTGGTGGCCAACATCCTGTACCGGATGGGCCGCGTCTACCTGCACAAGGAAGCCCCGGACGACGCGCTGAAGATGTTCCAGCTCGGCCAGATCGCCGCCCAGGAGTCCGGCTCCGAGCTGGCCGTTGCCGTGATCTGCGCGAACCAGGCCTGGGCGTACGCGATGATGGGCCACGAAGAGCAGACCATGAAGCTCATCGGCCGGACCCGCGACGAGTGGGCCCGGGCCAACCTGGCCGAGGCCGAGGACTGGGTTCGGTTCTTCAATGAGACCGACGTGTACGCCATGATCGGCACGGTGCACACCGTGTTGGCGCACAACGGTTTCCCGAAGCACACCCAGTACGCGATTCCGGCGCTGACCAGGGCGATCGAGTCCTACGGCGAGGAGATGGCGCGCAGCAAGGCGTTCAACCTGAGCGCCCTGGCCACCAACCACCTGCTGGACGGCGACATCGATCACGGCGTGAAGGTCGGCAACAGTGCCGTCGAGCTCGCCGAGCACCTCAAGTCCAGCCGGGTCCGGGAACGCATGCGCCCGCTGAAGGAAGAGGCCGACAAGCGCCGCAACAACAGCCAGGCGAGAGAGCTGTCGGAGAACATCAGCCGGTTGTCCGCCGTGTAGTGGCCGTGTCATGAGCGCAGAGCCGATGCCGACGACGACGCCGGCCGCGGCCGTGGTGGCCGCGGGGGACGGGGACTTCACCAAGGCCAAGTTGACGCTGGCCCTGTCCCACATCTGTGCCGTGGCCGACCTCGACCCGAGTGGCGCCGAGCTGTTGCGGCTGACCAACAACGCGGTGTTCCGGCTGGCCCGCCATCCGGTCGTGGTGCGGATCGTGGCCTCCCGCGCGCTTCGGCACCGGGTGGAGAAGGTGGTCCGGGTGGCCAGCTGGCTGGCCGAGCACGACGTCCCGGCGGTGCGCCTGTTATCCGGCGTCGAGCAGCCGGTGCGGGTGGCCGGTCACGTGGCCACTTTGTGGGAGACCGTGCCGCACGGCGGCGCCCGGCCCGACGGCCGCGACCTGGCCCGGCTGCTGCGCCGGGTCCACGCGCTGCCGGTGCCGCCGTTCCCGCTGCCCGCCTGGCATCCGCTCGACGACGTGCGACGGCGCGTCGACGAGGCTGAGGGGCTCGACGAGGCGGACCGCAGGTTCCTGCTGCGCCGGTGCGACGAGGTGGAGGGCCGGATCCGGGAGCTCGACTTCGCCCTGCCGCCCAAGCTGATCCACGGCGACGCGCACCTCGGCAACCTGATCCCCAGCCCGGCCGGCCCGGTGCTGTGCGACTTCGACTCCAGCTGCATCGGCCCGCCGGAGTGGGACCTCACGCCGCTCGCGATCGGGGTCGTCCGGTTCGGCGAGCCGGCCGGCCGGTACCGGCAGCTGGTCAGCACCTACGGTCTCGATGTCACCCAATGGGACGGCTTCGGAGTCCTCCGGGAGGTGCGCGAGCTCAAGCTGATCACCAGCGTTCTGCCGATCATGGTGAGCCACCCCGAGGTGCGGCCGGAGCTGATGCGCCGGCTCGACGACTTCCGGCGTGGCGATACGTCCGCTCGGTGGTCTCGGTACACCTGATCGGGCGGCCGGCATTGCGCTAAGTGTACGAATGCCCCGAAGATGGGTCCGGCGAATGATCCCCTTCGGGTACCACGCGCTACCCTCCGTGGGATTATTCCGTCCACCTGAGACAGTGAGGTGACGATCCACGGTGGCCCGCGGGACGAGCAGAGCACCCGTCGGAGGCAGGCGCGCCCGGCGCGCGCTGGACTCCGCGCGGGTCCTCGACGAGGTGGTCGACGGCCAGCTCGCGTTCGTCGCCCGGCTGCCGGAGGAGCACCGCCGCCGCGCCTGCGACTTCCTCGCCGAGCTGGTCATGCTCGCCCAGGCCTACCGGCACTACGCGGCCGGCTGGATCGATCGGCGGGAGCTGGACCGGCGCGGCATGGGCACCATGCGGCGGCTGGCCGAGATCCGGCGCCGCCGGCGGTCGGCGGCGCAGTTCACCGAGCGGGACTGACCTTTGACCGTTGGGCCCATCCGATGATCCGATGCGGCCGAACGGCGTAGCGTCCGCGGTCGAGCCGGCGACGAGCGGTCGTTCTCCACGGTGAGCTGCGTTTCGGGTGATCAGGATGTCGATGCGCGGGTGAGCACCACCGCCAAGCCGAACGCCAGGCCCATCACGGCCAGCTCCAGCGCGGCCCAGCCGACCAGGGCCGTGCGCCGGTGCCGCACGATCGCCGGCAGCAGGCGCCACCGGATGTGGCCGCCCAGCCCGGCGAGCAGCCCGATGCAGGTGATCTTGAGCAGCACCAGCTGGCCGAAGTCGGTGCCGACAAGTGCGCCGGGCAGGCTCCGGCTGGGGCTGCCGAGCAGCTCGACGGTGGCGTTGACCAACCCGGTCGCCGCGACCACCAGCAGGCAGACCGTGGCCAGCCGGGAGAACCGCGGCAGCGCGGTGACCAGCAGCGTGCGGTTGGCGGCGACCAGCATGACCACGGCGGCCAGGCCGCCGGTCCAGGCCGCGGCCCCGATCACGTGCAGCTCGACGGCGACCATCGTGACGTCGTGCCAGCGCCAGCCGGTGGCATGCCCGGTGACCGGCAGCGGGAGCAGGCCGAACAGCGCGACCGCGGTGCGCAGCTCGGCCGGCACCGACTCGCCGGCCCGGACCGCCGCCACGGTCAACCCGAACGCGACCACGGCCAGCGCTGCCACCAGGACGAGGGCCTTGCCGGCGCCCACCGCCGCGACGTAGTCGAGCACGGCGGCCGGCGACACCGTGGCTCCCGGCCGCAGCTCCGCGGTCTGCAGCACCAGGGCGACCAGCGCGGCCACCGCCCACACGAGCGCGCTGGCGGCCGCCGCCCGCCGGCCGGCGGCCAGCACCGGCTCGGCGATCTTCGGGCGGTCGTACCCGATCAGGATCGGCAACAGGCTCAGCCCGAGGGTGAGCATCGCCGCCAGATCGAGCAGGGCCCGGACGACCGGCAGCCCGTACCGGACCACCGCGTCGGGCTCGGGCAGCCCGGGGACGGGCCCGGCCGCCGCGATCGCGAGGCCGATCAGCGCGCCCGCGATCCCGGCCGAGACCGGGATCGCCACCAGGCGGTACCGAGCCGGCGCGGTGGTCCGGCGGTTCGGGGTGGGCCCCCC
>NZ_DASZCQ010000332.1:0-10956 GCF_035942955.1 Actinophytocola sp.
CCGTGTGAGAGTCACACGGCGCCCCAAACCAATCCATTACGCGCCGACCGCCGCGGCGACCGCGCGGCCGGTGAGCACCCTGGCCAGGTGCTGCCGGTACTCCGCGTCGGCGTTGCCGTCCGTGGTCGGGCTGGTGCCGTCGGCCGCGCGCTCGGCGGCCGCCTTGATCACTTCGGCGGTGGCCGGCTGGCCGACCAGCGCCTCCTCGACGCCGCGCGCCCGGACCGGGACCGACGCCATGTTGGTCAACCCGACCCGAGCCTCGGCGATGGCTCCGCCCTCGGTCCGGATCGTGGCCGCGACGCCGACCATCGACCAGGCCTGCGCCACCCGGTTGAACTTCTCGTAGTGCGCGCTCCAGCCGGTGAACTTCGGCACCCGCACCTCGATCAGGATCTCGCCGGGCCGCATGGCGGTGGTGAAGTAGTCCACGAAGAACTCCGCCGCCGGGATCGTGCGCTTACCGTCCATTCCGGACACGACCAGCTGCGCGTCCATGGCCAGCGCGGGGGCCAGCAGGTCGCCGGCCGGATCCGCGTGCGCCAGCGAGCCGCCGAACGTGCCGCGGTGCCGCACCTGCGGGTCGGCCACCGTGTCGGTCGCCAGGGCCAGCAGCAGCGCGTGCTCGCGGATCAGCGGATCCCGCTGCACCTCGTAGTGCGTGGTCATCGAGCCGATCACGAGCAGGTCGCCGTCCTCGCGGACGCCGCGCAGCTCGGGGATCCGGCCGAGGTCGATCAGCTTGGTCGGGTCGGCCAGCCGCATCCGCAGCACCGGCAGCAGGCTCTGCCCGCCAGCCAGCACCTTGGCGTCCTCGCCGGCGTCGGCGAGGGCTCGCACCGCATCGTCCACAGTGGACGGTGCTATGTAGTCGAACGCCGCGGGGATCATTGGGCACCTCCGGAAGAAGCGTCGATCGAGCCGAGACCGCCGCCGGCCTCGACCCCACCCACCTCGCTCGGGGCCGACCGCCCGCGGATCGCCGACCACACCCGCATCGGCGAGCACGGCATCTCGATATCGTTGACTCCCATAGGCCGCAAGGCATCCACGATGGCGTTGACCACCGCCGGGGTGGACGCGATCGTGCCCGCCTCACCGACTCCCTTGACACCCAACTGGTTCGAGGTCGCCGGCGTCTCCGTGCGATCGGTGGTGAACGTCGGCAGGTCGGCCGCGGACGGCACCAGGTAGTCGGCGAGCGTGCCCGTGGTGAGCGTGCCGGACTCGTCGTGCACGGCCTCCTCGAACAGCGCCTGCGCGATGCCCTGGGCGAGGCCTCCGTGCACCTGGCCCTCCACGATCAGCGGGTTGACCACCTTGCCGACGTCGTCGACGCACACGTAGGAGCGCAGCGTGACCCGGCCGGTCTCGGTGTCCACTTCGGCCGCACACAGGTGCGTGCCGTGCGGGAACGAGAAGTTCTCCGGGTCGAAGGTGGCGTCCGAGTCCAGGCTCGGCTCGACACCCTCCGGGAGGTCGTGCGCGGCGAACACGGCCAGCGCGACGTCCTGAATGGACGTCGACTTCTCGGTGCCCCGCACGGTGAACGTGCCGTTGGCGAACTCCAGGTCGTCCTCAGAGCACTCCATCATGTGCGCGGCGACCTTGCGCGCCTTGGCGACCACCTTCTCGGCCGCCTTGACCAGTGCGATGCCGCCGATCGCCAGCGACCGGGACCCGTAGGTGTCCAGACCCTTGTGCGAGGACTGGGTGTCGCCGTGGAGCACCTCGACGTCCTCGAACGCGACGCCGAGCTGGTCGGCCACGATCTGGCTCCACGCCGTCTCGTGCCCCTGGCCGTGCGGCGACGTCCCGGTGACCACCTCCACCTTTCCGGTCGGCAGCATGCGGATCGTCGCGTGCTCCCAGCCGCCGGCGCCGTAGTCCAGCGCGGCAAGCACCCGCGACGGCGCGATCCCGCACATCTCGGTATAGGTGGAGATCCCGATGCCCAGCTGCACCGGATCGCCCGACTCCCGGCGCCGCGCCTGCTCGGCGCGCAGCCCCTCGTAGTCGAACAGCTCCTTGGCCTTGGTCGTGGCCGCCTCGTAGTTGCCCGAGTCGTAGGTCAGTCCGGCGACCGTGGTGAACGGGAACTCCTCGTGCTTGATCCAGTTCTTTTCGCGCAGCTCCAACGGATCCATGCCGAGCTCGGCCGCCAGCTCGTCCATGATCCGCTCGATGGCGAACGTCGCCTCCGGCCGGCCGGCGCCGCGGTAGGCGTCGGTGAGCGTCTTGTTGGTGAAGACGTTCGTGCACGCGAAGCGGTACGCCGGGAACTTGTAGATCGCGTTGAACATGAACGCGCCGAGGATCGGCACACCCGGCGTGACCGGCCCTAGGTAGGCGCCCATGTCGGCGAGCAGATCGACCTTGAGCCCGGTCACCGTGCCGTCCTTGCGCGCGGACAGCGTGATGTCCTGGATCTGGTCGCGGCCGTGGTGCGCGGTGAGCATGCACTCCGAGCGGCTCTCGGTCCACTTCACCGGCCGGTCCAGCTTGCGCGCCACCAGGATGGCCATGAACTCCTCGGGCGCCAGCTGGATCTTGCCGCCGAACCCGCCACCGACGTCCGGCGCGATCACCCGCAACTTGTGCTCGGGGAAGCCGAGGGTGAGCGCGGCCATGGTCTTGAGGATGTGCGGCACCTGGGTCGCCGACCAGACCGTCAGCTGCGGCGCCGTCGGGTCGACCACGACCGACCGCGGCTCCATGAACGACGGGATCAGCCGCTGCTGGCGGAACCGTCGCTTGAGGACTATCCCGTCCTCGCTCTGCTCCGCTTCGGCGATCGCCTCGTTGACGTCGCCGCCGGTGCCGGCCTCACCCGAGTCGAACACCCACAAAGCGTTGCGGTTGGTGCCGAGATCCTCGTGCACCAGCGGGGCGCCCTCGGCGAGCGCGGCCTCCATGTCCAGCACGACCGGCAGCTCTTCGTAGTCGACCTCGATGGCCTCGAGCGCGTCGTGTGCCACGTACGGATCCCTGGCCACCACCACGGCGACGCCCTCGCCGGCGAAGTGCACCGTGTCGGCCGCCAGCACCGGGCGCCGCGGATGCTTCATGTCGGGAACGATCGGCCACGCGCAGGGCAGCGCGATCGAGCCGTCCGGATCGAGGTCGGTCGCGGTGTAAACGGCCTCGACACCAGCCAGCTCCTTGGCCTTCGAGGTGTCGATCTTCGTGATCCGAGCGTGCGCCAGCGGGCTGCGCAGCACCGCGAGGTGCAGCATGCCCGGCAGCGAGACGTTGTCCGTCCACCTGGTACGGCCGGTGATCAGCCGGGCGTCCTCCTTGCGCAGTCGCGCCTTGCCGACCTCGGGCTCGAGCGTCGCGGTCATCACGCACCGCCTCCAACGACACCGCTGCGCGCCGGCGCGCCCTCGGTCACCTGCTCGGCCTCCGGGCCCGCGCCCGGCCGCATGCGGTTCGCCGCGTCACGGACGGCCCGCACGATGTTCTGGTAGCCGGTGCAGCGGCAGAGGTTGCCCTCCAGGCCGGCGCGCACGGCCTCCTCGTCCGGGTCGGGATTGTCGGCCAGCAGGTCGATCGCCTGCATGATCATTCCGGGCGTGCAGAACCCGCACTGGAGCGCGTGATTGTCATGGAACGCCTGCTGCACCGGGTGGAGCCGGCCCTCGCGGGCCAGGCCCTCGACCGTGGTGACCTCGCAGCCGTCGGCCTGGACGGCCAGCACCGAGCAGGACTTCACGCTGTGCCCGTCCAGATGGACGGTACAGGCGCCGCAGTTGCTGGTGTCGCATCCGATTACCGTGCCGACCTTGCCCAGCCGCTCGCGTAGGTAGTGGACGAGCAGCATCCGGGGCTCGACGTCATCGGTGTACCGGGTGCCGTCAACGGTCACGGTGATTCGCATAGGGCCTCCAAGAGAGCATGAGATGGCCCGAGCCGGCGGGCGAGTGGCGAGTCGGTCCGGGGGCGTTGTGAAAGGCGCCGCGGAGTACACCTGCCGCGGCGTCGCGACCTCGCGGTGAGCGGGCTCACACCCTACGAGCCTGCCCCCCTGGACCGATCGAGACAAGACCTTGACCGGCACTCACAACTGAAGATTTCCAGACCGTGTTCGCAATCCGGCGAACTCCCGGACGGTCCAGCGCCGACGGGCCGCCCACCTGGCGGTATGCGCCCGGTGGCAGTCCGCACTACCGGCCGAACCGGTAGGCGAAGTGGTACGCAGCGGCGAACCCGCACCGCCACGCGATGATCCCTACCGGTAGGTCTGTTCTGATCAGCATCGGCTCCGCCCGCGAGCAGCGCTGTTGCTCCGGCTGCCGCGGCCAACTCCATGATCCCGACCGGCGCGGCGCCGGGTCGAT
The DNA here is from genome assembly GCF_035942955.1 of Actinophytocola sp. GTDB lineage: Bacteria > Actinomycetota > Actinomycetes > Mycobacteriales > Pseudonocardiaceae > DASYTH01. The sequence goes on from NZ_DASZCQ010000332.1 coordinate 4,341, forward strand.
CATCGCGGAAACCCGCGGGCGGGCCGGAGCGGATCTTGAATACGATCGGTGGCGTGCCTTTCCGCGCCGCTCCGGCGTCCCCCGAAGCGGACGTCTCCCGTGGTTTCCGTGACTACCCTGAGTACAAGCTGGGTGTGCTGTTCGGCGTCGCCTCGTACGGGATGTGGGGGCTGTTCCCGCTCTACTGGCCGCTGCTGAAACCGGCCGGCGCGGTGGAGATCCTGGCCCACCGGATGGTCTGGTCGCTGCTGTTCGTGCTCGCCGTGCTGTGGGTGGTCGGCCGGCGGCGGGGCGCCGGGTGGGCCGGGCTGCGGTCCGCGCTGACCAGCCGGCGCCGGATGGGGCTGCTGGCCATGGCCGCGGTGCTGATCACCGTGAACTGGGGCGCCTACATCTGGGGGGTCAACAGCGGCAACGTCGTCGAGACCGCGCTCGGTTATTTCATCGGGCCGCTGGTGTCCGTTGTGGTCGGTGTGGTGCTGCTGTCCGAGCGGCTGCGCACCGGCCAGTGGGTGGCGGTCGGGCTGGGGTTCGCCGCGGTGGTGGTGCTGACCATCGGTTACGGCCGCCCGCCGTGGATCGCGCTCCTGCTTGCGTTCCCGTTCGCGATCTACGGGCTGCTCAAGAAGCTCGCGGCCACCGGGGCGGTCGAGTCGCTGGCGATCGAGACCGGTCTGACCGCGGTGCCCGCGCTGATCTACCTCGGCGTGTTGCAGGGCACCGGGGCCGGGACGTTCACCGGCCACGGCGCCGATCATGCCCTGCTGCTGGCCGGCGGCGGGGTGGTGACCGCCCTGCCGCTGCTGACCTTCGGCGCCGCCGCCACCCGGATCCCGCTGTCGATGGTCGGCCTGCTGCAGTACATCGCGCCGGTCATGCAGTTCCTGCTCGGCGTGCTGTTCTACCGCGAGCAGATGCCGGTGGAGCGGTGGATCGGCTTCGCCATGGTGTGGCTGGGCCTGGTGATCCTCGGCTGGGACGGCGCGCGGCGGGCCCGCGGTTAACTGGGAACGAGAGCCCACAAACGGCTCTACGGGGCCGAGTTCGCCTCGGCCACGCTCTTGGTTGTTGTCCTCACCAACCCTGCTGGAGGCAGCAACCATGAGAGCGACCCTTGCCTCGCTCGGCGCGGCGACCCTGCTGACCGGCGCGCTGCTCATCGCGCCCACCGCCACCGCCGCGCCGCCCGCCACCCTCGCGGCGCCGGACATCCCGATCGCCAACGTGCAGGCACACCTGAACCAGCTGCAGACCATCGCCAACAACAACGGCGGCAACCGCGCGCACGGCCGCCCCGGCTACCGCGCGTCGCTGGACTACATCCAGGGCCGGCTCAACGCCGCCGGCTACACCACGTCCGTGCAGTCGTTCACGTCCAACGGCGCCACCGGGTTCAACCTGGTCGCCGACTGGCCCGGCGGCGACCCGAACGACATCCTCATGTCCGGCAGCCACCTCGACAGCGTCTCGGCCGGCCCCGGCATCAACGACAACGGCTCCGGCTCCTCCGGGTTGCTCGAGGTCGCGCTGGCCGTGTCCCGCACGGGTTTCCAGCCGCGGAAGCACCTGCGCTTCGGATGGTGGGGCGCCGAGGAGCTCGGCCTGATCGGCTCCACGTTCTACGTCAACAACCTGCCGTCGACCGAGCGCGCGAGGATCAAGGGCTACCTCAACTTCGACATGATCGGCTCGCCCAACCCCGGCTACTTCGTCTACAGCGCAAGCGGCCAGCCGGCCGGCTCGATCACCCTGCAACGCGCGCTGGAGGGCCACTTCGCCGGCATCGGCGTGCCCACCGAGCTGACCTCGGTCGGCGGGCGGTCCGACCACGCCGCGTTCGCCCGGTCCGGCATTCCGGTCGGCGGCCTGTTCACCGGCGCCGAGGGCCTCAAGACCGCCGCCCAGGCGCAGAAGTGGGGCGGCTCGAGCGGGGTCGCCTACGACCGCTGCTACCACCGGTCATGCGACACCATCAGCAACATCGACGCCACGGCGACCGACCGCATGTCCGACGCCATCGCCACCGCGATCTGGGCGCTGGCCGGCACCCCGCCCGGCCCGCGCTTCGAGAACCCGAACGACGTGGCGATCCCCGATCTGGCCACGGTGGAGAGCCCGATCACCGTGACCGGCGTCTCCGGCAACGCCCCGGCCACGCTGGCCGTCGGCGTCGACATCCGGCACACGTACCAGGGTGACCTCGTCGTCGACGTGCTCGCCCCGGACGGCACCGCCTACAACATCCACAACCGCACCGGCGGCAGCGCCGACAACATCGTCGGCACCTTCACCGTCAACGCCTCCAGCGAGGTCGCCAACGGCACCTGGCGGCTGCGCGTCCGCGACGCGGCCGCTCAGGATGTCGGCACGATCAACCTGTGGAGCCTGCAGTTGTTGAGTTTCCGGGCGTCGTGAGCCTTTCCGTTGCCACGGCAGCGAAACGGCTCACGACAGGTTGTCGGGGAGGGCGACGAAGCCGGTGATCGCGGCGGTGCGGAAGACGTAGCGGCAGGGCTCGCCCCAGAAGGTTCGCGACATGATCGCCCAGCCCTTGTTCAGCCACTCCTGGAAGGTGGCCTCCGCGTCGACGCGGTTGCGCGCCCGCCACGCGATGAGGTAGACGCCGTCCCGGCCGGCGACCGTGCAGGCCATCGTGTACGCAAGGGGAGCGTACGGGTCGTACGGCAGGGTCTTCGGATCGTCCGGGTCGTATGCACGGGGCTCCGCCTCGAACGTGACCCCCTCGCGTAACCAGGCAGGGCGTTCCTCCGGACGGTAACGGGCCACAGGAGCATCACCTCAACTTCGACAATCGAAGCCGTCGCCCTGAGGTGACGACGGGTCCCGGAATTGTGACGAGGATGAGATCGACAGCGCTATGCCATATGTCAGGCATGGAGCATACGTCGAAGTCGGCCGGGCCCAGGCCGACGACACCCGGGCGGCACACTATTACTGTCAGTGCGAATTTATGCACCGAGCGTCGACAAGGGACCGACCCTGGCGCGGCTTACCGGCTCAGTCCAGAAAAGACTCAGGGGTGGTGGATGCGGCCGGTCAATTCGGACAGCCGCTCACCCTTGCCGCCCCAGCGCAGCGCGATGATCTCGGCGGCGATGGAGACGGCGGTCTCCTCCGGGGTGCGGGCGCCGAGGTCCAGACCGATCGGCGAGGACAGGCGGGACAGCTCGTCGGCGGTCAGGCCGGCGTCGCGCAGGCGGATCAGTCGATCGTCGTGGGTGCGCCGGGAGCCCATGGCGCCGACGTAGGCCACGTCGCAGCGCAGCGCCACCTCCAGCACCGGAACGTCGAACTTCGGATCGTGGGTGAGCACGGCGATGACCGTGCGCCGGTCGATCCGGCCCGCGGCGACCTCGGCGGCAAGGTAGCGGTGCGGCCAGTCGACGACCACCTCGTGCGCCTCCGGGAACCGGGTGTTGGTGGCGAACACCGGGCGGGCGTCGCAGACCGTCACCCGGTAGCCGAGGAACGTGCCCAGCCGGGCCATCGCGGCGGCGTAGTCGATCGCGCCGAACACCAGCATCCGCGGCGGTGGCTCGAAGGAGTTGACGAACACCGACATTCCCTCGCCGCGGCGCTGACCGTCCACTCCGTACTGCAGCAGGCCGCTGCGCCCGGTGGCGAGCAGCCCGCGTGCGTCGTCGGCCACGGCGTCGTCGGCCCGCGGCGAGCCGAGCGAACCGGCCTGCCGGTCCGGCCAGACCACAAGGTGTGCCCCGCGGCGGGCCGGCTCGACGTGCTCGACCACGGTGGCCAGCGCCACCGGCTCCTCGACGTCCACCGACTTGGCCAGCTCGGCGAGCTCGGGAAAGCGCGCCGCGTTGATCGCCTCGACGTAGACGTCGATGATGCCGCCACAGGTCAGGCCCACGGCGAACGCGTCGTCGTCGCTGACCCCGTAGCGCTGCAGCACCGCGCCACCGTCGGCGATCACCTGCTGGCCCAGCTCGTAGACCGCGCCCTCCACGCAGCCGCCGGACACGCTGCCGGCCACGGATCCGTCCGCGCCGACCAGCATCGCCGCACCCGGCGCGCGGGGGGCGGAGGAGAAGGTGGCCACGACCGTGCCGAGCGCCGCCGTCTCGCCGGCCGAGTAGCGCCGCATCAGATCGTCGAGCACGTCACGCACCGCGCACCTCCATGAGCAGCTGTTCCCAGGTTGCCAGGCTGTGCCCGGCGAGCAAGCGGTCGACGTGGGGCAGCGCGGCCGCGATCCCGGACTGCACGGGAGCGTAGCCGTCCTTGCCGGCGTGCGGGTTCACCCAGAACACCGCGTGCGCGAGGCGGCGCAGCCGGGCCATCTGCTCGCCGAGCAGGCGGGCGTCGCCGCGCTCCCAGCCGTCGGAGAAGACCACAACGACGGCCCGCCGTGCCATGCCGCGCTGACCCCACCGGTCCAGGAACGCCCGCAGCGTCTCGCCGAGCCGCGTGCCGCCGGCGAAGTCGGGCACCACGCGCGCGGCCGACGTCAGCGCGTGCTCGGGATCGCGCTGCCGCAACTGGCGCGACAGCCGGGTGAGCCGGGTGCCGGTGGTGAACACCTCGGTGCTGCCGGGGGCCGCGCGCGTGACGGCGTGGGCGAAGCGCAGCAGGGCGTCGGCGTACGGGGTCATCGATCCGGAGACGTCCAGCAGCAGCACGACCCGCCGCGCCCGGCGGCCCCTGTCCTTGTACGCCAATCGAATCGGCTCTCCGCCGGCGGAACGCACGATCCGCAGCACGCGGTCCGGGTCCAGCCGACCAGTCCGATGTGGACGGAAGCGTAGCGCGCGGCGCAGCGGCGGTTCCAGGCGCAGCGTGGAGATCAGCTCGCGCAGGTGCTCCCGTTCGACGGCGGTCAGCTCACCGATGTCGCGCTGCCGCAGGATCTCCGTGTCGCTGGCGGCCACCCGCAGCGGGCCGGGCTCGCGGCCGGCGCCGTCGCCGGCCGGCGCGTCGGTCAGCGTGGCGAGCATGCTCGTCCGCACCCGGGGCGCCGCCGGCACCCGCGGCCGCCGTGGCTCGGCGGCGCCGAACCACGCCGCGAACGCGTCGTCGTAGCGCGCCAGATCGTCGGGCTCCGCACACAGCGTCAACCGGCCGGCCCAGTAGAGCTGCTCGACGTCGGCCGGGTCGAGCTGCTCGATCGCCCCCAGATAGGCCTGAACCCGCAGCGCGTCACAGGCCAGCCCGGCCACCCGCAGCGCGGCGGTGAAGCCGACGAGGCCGGGCAGCGGGTCCATATGGCAATTGTCGCCCCATCCGGAGCATCGCCCGCAGTCCAACATGATGTCAAGATGGTTGGACATTCCCTAACGAAGGGACGAACCAATGAGACGCTCACTCCCTGCTGTCGTGCTGTCCGTTGGTCTTGCCGTGGCCGTGGCGGTGTCCGTGCCGGCCACGCGGGCGGCGGGGGACACCACCGCCGGCGAGCTGGCCGACGCCGTGCGCGCCAAGATCGCCGCGAAGACCGTCACGCAGGCGGGCACCGAGGTCAACGTGATGCGCACCGACGGCGCCGACTGGGCCTTCGGCGCCGGCATCGCCAGGGCGCTGCCGGTCGCCGGCGCCTACCCGGAAGGCTGGCTGTTCGTGGCGCACCGGGAGAGCAAGCAGTGGACCGTGGCCTTCGAGGGCGAGGCCGCGTTCCCCACGCTGACCGCCGCGGCGCCGGAGAAGGTCGTGCCCGGCGCCGAGAAGCAGGTGCTCGCCACGCACGGCGCCGCGACCCCCAAGCTGGCCGCGGACACCGCCAAACCGTTGGCCAACGGCGACTTCCGGACCGGGATGCGGCTACCGTGGGCGGTCGGGCAGACGTGGCGCTACACCGGCGGCCCGCACGGCGGCACGCGCCAGTCGGTCGACCTGGCCGGCGGTGACGGCCGGGTCCTGGCCGCGCGCGGCGGCACCCTGTACGTGATGTGCTCCAGCCAGCGCGGCTGGCTGCGGGTCGCCCACGATCGCGGATACTCCACGGATTACTACCACCTTGAGGGCAACCGCACCGACAACGGTGTGACCGTCGGCGAGGGCGCGTTCCTCGGCAACATCGGCGTGGACGTCTCCTGCGGCGGCAGCGCGACCGGCCCGCACGTACACTTCTCGTTGCGGCAGAACGGTGTCTACGTCGGCATCGCCGCACACAACTTCGGCAAGTGGCAGTTCTACAACGGATCCGCCGAGTACCAGGGCACCGCGCTGCACGGCTCGACGCAGATCGGCACCGGCGGCTCGATGTACAACTACGGCGCGCTCGGCTTCACCCAGGGCATCGTCGACACCAACGGCGGCGGCGTGCTCAACCGGAGATCCGGCCCCGGCACCAACTTCGGCATCGTCGGCACCGTGCCGGACGGCAACACGGTGACGATCTCGTGCTCCGCCAACGGAACCACCCACACCGGCCGGTTCGGCTACACCACGGCCATGTGGAACAAACTCACCGACGGCTCCTGGATCAGCGACGCCTACACCTGGACCGGCACCGGCAACCCCGTCAACGGCTGGTGCTGAGACCCGAGTGGGTGTCGTGAGTCTTTTCCGGGGTTATGGCACCAGAAAGACTCACGACACCTGACCTGCGGCCTGGCACCGGGTCTCGCTCCCCCATACC
>NZ_DASZCQ010000333.1:0-23494 GCF_035942955.1 Actinophytocola sp.
CGCGCAGCGACGCCGAAGGCGCCCTTGACAATGAGACGCGGCACCTACAATCCGCCCGACCCCCGGACCCCAAACACCCCCCGGCACACCACCCCCCGGGACGAACCCCCGGCACACCAGCCCCCGGGACACCACCCCCAAGGCACACCAGCCCCGGAACACCACCCGGGTTCTACTTCATGACCCGCCGAATCACCGTGATCGGCCCGATCCGATCGATCCCGGAGATCTTCACCGTCTCCCCGAAGCTTGGCGCATGCACCGCCCGCAGGTTGTCCACGGCGATCGCCACGTGGTGCACCGGCTGATAGTAGAAGATCAAATCCCCGGGCCGCACGTCGTGCCGGTAAACCTGTTGCCCCACCCCGGACTGGTCGATCGACACCCGCGGCATGAGGATGCCACCGACCTTGAAGGACGTCTGCACCAACCCGGAGCAGTCGTAGGCGAGCGGCCCCACGGCTCCCCACAGGTATGGCTTGCCCACCTGGGACAGCGCGAATCGCAGCACGGCCCCGACGTCCCCGGTCGGAATCTTGATGTCGCCGGCGTCGAACTCGCTGGTCGACAGCAGCGAGCGCTGCTCGGGCGTCAGACGGTCGAGCGCCGAGCGTACCTCGGCGACCTGTCGGTCGAGGTCGGTTTTGCGCTGCTCGGCCTGCGCGGCGCCGGCCGCCACCTGGGCCTCGACGGCCGCGGCCTGTTGTTGCGCGGCCGCCGCCTCCGCGGCCGCGCGATCGGCCTCGGCGATGGCGTGGCCGCCGTATTGGAGGGCGCGGCCGGAAACCTGGCCGGCCAGGGAGGCGCCCTGAACCTGGTTGAGGACCTCGTCGCTGGTGGAGCCGACGACCAGAGCGGACAGACCGCGGCGGCCGGGGCGGCCGGAGAGCAGCGCGGTCACCCGGTCCATGTCCTCCCGGGCGGTCCTGGCCTTGGTGTGCGCGGAGTCGGCCGCCGCCTTGGTCTCGGCGGCGCGGGCGACGGCGGCGGCGGAGTCGGCGCGTTTCTTGGCCAGGTCCTCCTGGATGCGCAGCAGCTCCTCGTTGACCTTCTCGGCTTCCTTGCTCAGGTCGTAGTAGTGCGCGAGAAGGCCGGCCGCGGTGGTGGGTTGGGCGAGGGCCGGCATCGGCGCCAGCGGCACGAGCAGGGCGGCGACGGCGACCGGCACGGCACCGCGCGCGCTACGCGCGCTTCGCGCGCCGCGTCGCGACCGTGTGCGCACGTCGATCACTCCCCTCCCGATGCCTGCCGTCCATCCTCCAGGAAAGCCGTTGTGATCGTGTGTGGTTGGGTCCGCACGGGCGCGAGTCTCGCCCCTTGGGGCAGCGGTTTCGTGCCGAGCGGACCTTCCGTTATGCAACGATCGTCCCGGCGCCGGGTTGTGACAGGTATACCGGAGGGGTGGGGTCGTCGATGAGCCTCTCGGAGCCTGGGCTGGACCGCAACGAGGCCGACCGCGCGCTCAAGCGCCTCGGGGAGGAGTGCGACCGGATCGCGGAAGCCTTGCTGGCCATGGACAACCATCCGGGGCACCAGCTGCTGCGCGGGGCGGCGCTGACCGGGGTGAGCCGGCAGCGGTGGGCCGAGGTGAGCACGGCGATGGCCACGCTGTGGGAGCAGTTCGAGGCGTACCGCACGCTGGTCGAGCGCGCCCGGGAGGTGCGCGGGCGGCGGTCGCGGCCGGGGCAGCCGGAGCTGGACGAGCTGACCGAGCTGCTCACCGGTCCGGTGGTGGAGCTGAACCAGGAGCAGGTGCCGATCGAGCAGCGCAGCCTGACCGGCCCGGCGCTCAACGTCGAGCGGATCAGCCTTGCGGAGCTGGTCACCCGGATGAAAGCCACCTACGCCAAGGTCACCGCCGTGTTGGCGGAGGCGGACACGGCGTCGGCGACCGCACTGCGCCGGCTCGATCCGCTGGAGTCGCAGCTGCGCTCGGCCATGGCCCTTGCCGAGCCCCTCGGGCCCGAGCAGCTCGCCGACCTGGCCAGGGTCAGGGACCGCATCGCCGAGGTGCGGCGCCTCGCGGTGTCCGACCCGCTGGCGATCGGATCGGATCCGCTGCGCGCCGCGGAGGCCGAGTTGGCCACGATCACCAAGCGGCTGGCCGAGTTGAGCACCGCGAAGGACACCTTCGATCAGCGGTTGGCCCGGATCGACGACGTCCTGTCCGACATCGAACGCACCCAGCAGCGGGCAAGGGCGGTCAGCGCCGAGGCGCTGGCCAAGATCGCCGCGACCGGGCTGCCTGAGCTCGTCGACCTGGTTCCGCCCCTGCGCGACCGTGTCTCCCGGCTGAGCGCGCTGCGCCGCGGCGGCGACTGGCAGCGGCTGACCGCCGAGCTCGACCGGCTCGAGCAGGCCGCCGCGGACGCGCGCGCCGAGGCGAACGGTCAGCTCGCGGCGTTCGCCGGGCTCCTCGACCGGCGCGCCGAGCTGCGCGGGCGGCTGGACGCCTACCGCGCCAAGGCGGAGCGGCTCGGTCGGGCCGAGGACCTCGAGCTCACCGCGCTGCACCGGGACGCGCACGACCTGCTGCACACCGCCCCGTGCGACCTGGCGGCCGCCACCCGTGCGGTCAACCGCTACCAGCAGGCCGTGCGCCAGGAGGCCGCCCGATGACCGCGTGCTCCCGACCCGGCTGCGCCGGGAACCTCGACGACGACGGCTTCTGCGACACCTGCGGGCTGGCGGCTCCGGACACCCCGGCACTGGTCGCCGCCGCGCCGGTCACCACCTCGTCGAGCCGGACTTCCGGCACCGGGCCCAGCACGGCGTGGACGGCCGCGACCACCCCGGCCAGCGGCCCGTCGCGGCGCACCTCGGGACGCTCGTCCACCCGCGGCCTGCTCGGCGCCGGGCTGGTCGAGGTGCCCAGGGTCCCCTACCGCGACCCGCGCACGGCGGTGCTCGCCGACCCGGAGGTGCCCGAGGACAAGCGGTTCTGCAGCCGCTGCGGGGTCAAGGTGGGCCGCGGGCGGGACGGCCGGCCGGGCCGGGTCGAGGGGTTCTGCACCAAGTGCGGGCACCGTTACTCGTTCACCCCGAAGCTGTCCCCCGGCGAGCTGGTGCACGGCCAGTACGAGGTGCTCGGCTGCCTTGCGCACGGCGGGCTCGGCTGGATCTACCTGGCGCTGGACCGGGCGGTGGCGGACCGCTGGGTGGTGCTCAAGGGCCTGCTGGACACCGGCGACACCGACGCGATGGCCGCGGCCGTGGCCGAGCGCCAGTTCCTGGCCGAGGTCGAGCACCCGAACATCGTCAAGATCCACAACTTCGTGCAGCACCGGGAGCCCGGCGGCGACACCGCCACCGGCTACATCGTCATGGAGTACGTCGGCGGCCGGTCGGTCAAGGAGATGATCAAGGAGCGGCGCCGCGAGATCGGCCCGCGCGAGTGCCTGCCGCTTGCCCAGGCCATCGCCTACGCCCTCGAGGTGCTGCCCGCCCTCGGCTACCTGCACGGGATCGGCCTGCTGTACTGCGACTTCAAGCCGGACAACGTGATCCAGACCGAGGAGCAGCTCAAGCTGATCGATCTCGGCGCGGTCCGGCGGGCCGACGATCAGGTCAGCCCGGTGTACGGCACGGTCGGCTACCAGGCGCCGGAGATCGCCACGGCCGGGCCGTCCGTCCAGTCGGACATCTACACGGTCGGCCGGGCGCTCGCGGTGATGTGCATCCCGTTCGACTTCCACCGCACCCACCGCGACCGGCTGCCGAGCCCCGCCGAGGCGCCCCTGCTCGGCGAGTTCGAGTCGTTCCACCGGCTGCTGCTGCGCGCCACCGCCACCGAGCCCGCGCACCGGTTCGCGTCGGCCGAGGAGATGAAGGAGCAGCTCACCGGGGTGCTGCGGGAGGTGCTCGCCGCCGAGGACGGCCAGCCCCGGCCGGGCCTGTCGACCGAGTTCACCCCGGAGCGGCGCGGTTTCGGGGTCAGTGCCGGCGCCGAGCAGGTCCGCCCGGCCCCGCGGTCGATCATCGACGCCCTGCCCGTGCCGCGGGTGGACGAGGCCGACCCGGCCGCCGCGTTCCTCGCCACGGTCGGCGCGGGCGACCCGGCGCACCTGATCGACGAGCTGTCCGCCGCCCCTGAGTCCACTGTGGAGGTTCGGCTTCGGTTGGCCAGGGCCAGGATCGAACTCGGTGACCTCGACGCGGCAGCGCGGGACCTTGCCGCCCTGCCCCCGTCCGCCGGCTGGCGCGCCGACTGGCACCGCGGGCTGCTGGCCCTTGCCGCAGAGCGGTTCGCCGACGCCCGCGCCGCGTTCGACACGGTGTACGGTGCCATTCCCGGCGAGCTGGCGCCGAAGCTGGCCCTCGCGGCATGCGCCGAGCTCCTCGGCGACCTCGCCACCGCCGACCGCTACTACCGCGTCGTGTGGCGCACCGACCGGTCCTACCTCAGCGCAGGGTTCGGCCTCGCCCGCACGCTGCTTGCCCGCGGGGAGCGCGCGGAGGCCGTCGACGTGCTGCACAGCGTGCCGGAGACGTCCAACCACTACGTCACCGCGCGGCTGGCCGCGATCCGGGCCCGCACCGGCGACCCGGCGAGCGAGCAGGATCTGGTCGCCGCCGGGGCCGCGCTGGACGGGCTCGAGCTCGACGCCGAGCGCCGGGCCCAGGTCTCCCGGGACGTGCTGGAGGCCGCGCACGCCTGGGTCGTCCGCAGTGGACAGACCGGCTCCGGCACGGTGCTCAGCTGCCGGCTCGACGACCAGGAGCTGCGCCTCGGCCTCGAGCGCTGCTACCGGACCCTGGCCCGCCAGGCGCAGACCGCCGCCGAACGCATCGCCCTCGTCGACCGTGCCAACGAGATCCGGCCGAGGACGTGGGTATGACCGAGCTCCAGTGCCCCTCCTGCGCGGAACCGGTGGCCCCGGCCGACCGGTTCTGCGAGGGGTGCGGCACGGATCTGCTCGTGCACCGGACCCCGGTTGGCGGTCCGGCCGGGCCGATCGCCGCGCCCGACCGCGAGTGCGTTGCCTGCGGGGCGACCGAGATCGGCGCCGACGGGTTCTGCGAGCGGTGCGGCCGCGGGCAACCGACCGGGCGCGACCGGATGGAGTACGACCTCGGCGTGGTCGCCGGCGTCGGCGACCGGGGCCGGCACCGGTCCCGCAACGAGGACTCGATGGCGTTCGCCCGGATCGGCCCGGAGGACGACCCGCGCGCAGTGGTGGCGGTGGTGTGCGACGGCGTCGCGTCCACCGAGCGGGCCGACCAGGCCTCCCAGGCGGCGGCCGACGCCGCGATCGACGTGCTGGCCAGCGCCGCCCTCGAGGACGAGGCCGACCTCGGCGCGGCCACAAGGGCCGCGGTCGACGCGGCCGTGGCCCAGGTGTCCGAGCTGACCAGCCGGGAGCCGCCGGGCAGCTCGCCGTCGTGCACGTTCGTCTCGGCCGCGGTCACCCCGCGCGGGGTCACCGTGGGCTGGGTCGGCGACAGCCGCGCCTACTGGCTGTCCTCGCGGGCGCCGTCGCGGCGGCTGACCCTCGACGACACCGTCGCCGCGCAGCTCGTCGCCGCCGGCATGGACGCCGACGAGGCGTCGCGGGTCTTCCACGCGCACGCGCTGTCCTCGTGGATCGGAGCCGACGCCGGCGACGTGTCGCCGCACGTGGTCAGCTTCCAGCCGGACGGCCCCGGCGCCGTGCTGCTGTGCAGCGACGGGCTGTGGAACTACCTGCCGGAGGCCGACGACCTGGCCGCGAAGCTGCCGGCCGGCGGGGTCCGGCCGCTGACCGCCGCGGCCGAGCTGACCGGCACGGCGCTGGAGCTCGGCGGCCACGACAACATCACCGTCGTGGTGATCTCGTACCCCCTGAGGAGCCCGCGATGAGCACCGTTCCCGAGTTCCGGGTCGAGGTCTACCAGAACGAGTACCTGCCGGCCGGCGCGCGCGAGGTCAACGCGATCGTCACGGTGACCGCCACCGGCGGCGGCACCGAAGGCTCGGCGAGCGCGGCGCCGGCCGCCGCCGTAGTGATCATCGTGGACACCTCGGGCTCCATGCACGTCCCGCCGACGAAGCTCTCGTCGGCCAAGGCTGCGACCAACGCCGCGATCGACACCCTGCGCGAGGGCGTGCGGTTCGCCGTGGTCTCCGGCACCGAGACGGCCCGCCTCGTCTACCCGCGACCGGGCGGGATGGTCCAGGCCAACGCGCGGACGAGGGCGGAGGCCAAGGAGGCGGTCGGCACGCTGCGGGCCCACGGCGGCACCGCGATCGGCCAGTGGCTGCGCCTTGCCGACAACCTGCTGGCCAACCATCCCGACGCGCTGCGGCACGCGATCCTGCTCACCGACGGGCAGAACATGCACGAGACGCCGCGCCAGCTCGCCCGCGTCCTGCGCGACGTGACCGGCCACTTCGTCTGCGACTGCCGCGGCGTCGGCACCGACTGGCAGGTCGCCGAGCTGCGCCAGATCGCCGACACGCTGCTCGGCACCGTCGACATCATCCCCGAGCCGGCCGGGCTGGAGGCCGACTTCCGCGCGATGGCCGAGCGGGCCATGGGCAAGGCGGTCGCCGACGTGGCGCTGCGGCTGTGGACCCCGCAGGGCGCCACGGTCAAGTTCGTCAAGCAGGTGGAGCCCGCGCTGGCCGACCTCACGCACCGCCGCACGGAGTCGGCGCCGCGCAGCGGCGACTACCCGACCGGCTCGTGGGGCGCGGAGAGCCGCGACTACCACGTGTGCATCGAGGTGAACCCGGCCAACGTGGGCGACCGGATGCTCGCCGGCCGGGTGAGCATGGTGGTGCCCGGCGCCGAGCAGGTCCTCGGCAAGGGGCAGATCCTGGCCGTGTGGACCGAGGACGAGGCGCTGTCCACCAAGATCAACCCCGCGGTGGCGCACTACACCGGGCAGGCCGAGCTGGCCTCGGCGATCCAGGAGGGGCTGGAGGCCCGCAAGGCCGGCGACGTCGAGCGGGCCACCGCCAAGCTCGGCCGCGCCGTCGCGCTGGCCACCGAGTCCGGCCACGAGGACACCGCCAAGCTGCTGGCCAGGGTGGTGGACATCGAGGATCCGGTGACCGGCACCGTCCGGCTCAGGCGCGCGGTGGACACCGTCGACGAGATGACCCTGGACACCCGCTCCACCGTCACCAAGCGGGTCGGCCGGAAGGCCGAGAGCTGACATGGCCACCTGCCCCAACGGCCACGACTCCGCCGACTCCGAGTTCTGCGAGGTCTGCGGCCTTGCCATGGATGCCGCGCCGGCGCCGGCCGCGAGCACCGGGACCGCCGCGCCGCCCGCCGCCGCCCCCACCCCGGCCGGCACCCCGTGCCCCGCCTGCGGCACGCCCCTCGACGGCCGGTTCTGCGAGGCCTGCGGCCACGACTCGCTTGCCGCTCCGCCACCGTCCACAGTGGAGCCGAAAGCACCGGAACCGGAAGCACCGGCGCCGGAGGAGAGACCCCGTGAGTGGACCGCGACGGTGAGCGCCGATCGCGCCTACTACAACGCGGTCATGGCCATCGGCGGCCCGGACGCCGGCGGCATCACCTTCCCGGCGTTCTGTCCGGACCGCTACTTTCCCTTGCGGGGCAAGCAGATCACCATCGGCCGGCGCAGCGCCTCCCGGGGCGTCAACCCGGACATCGACCTCACCGGCCCGCCGGAGGACCCGGGCGTCTCGCACCTGCACGCCGTGCTCGTCACCGAGCCGGACGGCAGCCTGTCCATCGTGGACCTCGACTCGTCCAACGGCACCACGGTCAACGACGACGCCACCCCGCTGCGCCCGCACGTCCCTCGGGCCCTTGCCGACGGCGACCGGATCCACCTCGGCGCCTGGACCACGATCACCGTCGCACGTACCGATGCTTGACGCCGACCGGGAAGTACTCCGGATCACCCGCGGGCCGCGGCACCACCTCGGGTAGCTGCCGCTCGGCCGGCACGTAGTGGGCGAACTCGCTGTTGAGCCGCACCAGCTCGGCCCGAATCGACTCCGCGATCGTCGTGGCGTCGCCCCGCTGGCCCGGCGCCAGCTCCACCGTCACCCGCAGCCGAAGATCCCGATCGGCGTCCTCCACGGTCTCGAGCACGAACTTCCCCGTCACCCAGCCGCTCACCGGCTCGCGCTCCAACCCGACCGAGACGTTCTCCGGGTACACGTTGGCCCCGAAGAACGACACGGTGAACAGCGACCGCCCGAACACGTACACGAACGGCATCCGGTGCGCGCCCCGGGCGCCGCCCAGCTCGGCGAGCGGGTCGAACCCGTGCCGCGCGCAGAACTCCAGCATCTCGTCGTACCCGACGATCCCGCCGTCGTCGGCGATGTGGTAGCGGATCAGCGGAATCCCGTTGTCACCGGAGAACAGCAGCGTCCCGTCGACCGTCTCGAAGTACCGGCTGCCCGGGTCGTACTGCACCAGCGTCGGCAGCCGCGACTCGCCGAACAGCTCCCGCGCCGCATCCGGCTTCCCGGCGAGGAACCGCCGCACGGACACCGACAGCGGCGTCTCGTTGCCGAGCACCCCCGCGTCGGCCGTGCCGTACAGCGACGCCGAGTCGAACCGCACGTCCCGCAGACCCGCCCGTGCCCCGACGAGATCCCGCCACTGCTCGCTGAACACCTCGCCGGCAAGCACGAGCTTGGGCGCGTACCGCGGCCAGTCCACGCCCGCGGCCAGCCCGGTGTCGATCACGTCCTTGAGGAACGGCGGGTACCCCAGCAGAACCACCTGCTCGGCGTGCCGGCCCAACTCCGGCACCACCCGCAGGATCTCCGCCTTGTTGTTGCCCGGCGCGACCACCGTGATCGGATACCCCTTGGCCGCCAGATGCCGCACGCACGCCACCGTGTACAGCCCGCCCACCCAGGTGCCGAGCGGAAAGCACACCACCGCGAGGGTGCCGCGCTCGTCGGCCAGGAACCCGTCCCGAAACACCTGCTCGAACCGCGCCGCCACGGCCAGCTCGTCGGTGCGGAACCGGGGCCAGAACGTCGGCTCCCCCGTCGACCCGGACGACACCGCCACCATGTCGCACCCGTCCAGCCGCCCGTCCCGGCACAGCCGCGGCAACGGATACCGCCGGTGATAGTTCTCCTTGGTCAGCAACGGAAGCCTTCGGAAGTCCTCGACCGTGCGCACCGTGTCCGGCTCGATCCCGTTGTCCCGCAGGAAGTCCCGGTACGCCGGCACCGACTTCGCCACCCGGTGGAAGAGGTCGACCGGCCCGGCATCCGGCGCCGGCTCCCCGGTCAGGAACCTCTCCCACTCCCCCAGCACCCGCCGCGCCCGACCCGTGTCCATGACCGGCAATCCTAGGGTTCGGCCACCACCACCTCGTGGTTCGGCACGTCGGCGGCCACGAACGCGAGCAACCGCTCGCCTTCCGCGGACACCTCAGCGATGTCCTTTGTGGACAACTTGACGAACGGGTCGACGGTGAGCGTCGCGGTGTCCCCGGCTCGGGTGATCTTCCAGGTCGCCCGGTAGAACCCGTCGACGAGCAGGTTGCCCATGGCCGCGCCGTTGCCGGGGAACAGCACCACCGGCCGCTTGTCGACGATCACCCGGCTCCGGTCGGCGTGGCTGAGCAGCACGTTGTCGTACTCCGGCAGGAACCGCGGCGGCGCGGGGGTGTCGGCGTCGGGCCGCGGCGCCTCCGGCAGGTCGAACAGCTCGCGCCCCCGCTCGTCGGTGAACACCCGCAACCGCGGTCGCAGCCGCTCCACCACCGGGCGCAGCCGGGTCAGACCCGACCACGCCTGCACGTCCATGACGCTCGCCGGTCCGAACGCGGCCAGGTAGCGCAGCACCACGTCGTCGGGCGTCGGGTCGGTCCCGACCGGCGCGTCCAGCCAGGTCTCCACCGGCGCCCACGCCGCCGGCCCGGAGCTGCCCCACACCCCACGCGGTGGCACCTGCACCAGCGGCGCCCGGTACGTCACGGCGTACACCAGCGAGTCCGCGTCGCGGTCCGGCCACCGCTCGTGCAGCAGCGGGCTCAGCTCGGCGCGCGTCCTCGGCCGCTCGGCCAGCAGCTTCCGGCCGGTCGCCAGCAGCTCGTCGAGGTCCACATCGGCCACGTTCCCGGCGAACGGCGACCCGGCGAACGCGCGCTCGAGCGCGGGCTGCACGACCGGCCGCAGGCTCACGCAGCCCCGGGCCGTGACCAGGTGGATCGTCGCGCGCATCAGCGTGGTCCGCACGACCCGCCGCTCGATCAGCAGCCGGGCCAGCTCCGCCGGCTCGAAGTCGACCAGCCGGCTCCACAGCCCCACATACGCCGCGTTCGGCGCCTGCGCCTGCATCCCGACCAGGTGCTCGATCACCTGGGTGACCGGCTGGCTCGCCCGCTCAAGCAGCAGCTGCCGCGCCAGCGTCGCCCGGTTGAGCTGCCGTGCCCCGAGTACCGTCATGGCTCGAGCGTAGCAGAACGGAATAGTTTATTCCAACAGGCCTACGGGATGAGCACCGCCGCCCCGTTCACCCGGTCCGCCGCCAGGTCGGCCAGCGCCCGGTCCGCCTCGCCAAGCGGATACTCCTTGGTCGTCACCCGCAGCCGGTGCTCCCCGGCCACGCGCAGAAACTCCCGCGCGTCGGCCCGCGTGTTCGCCGTGACGCTGCGCAGCTGCCGCTCCTGGAACAGGTGCCGCTGGTAGTTCAGCACCGGAACGTCCGACAGGTGGATGCCCGCGATCGCCAGCGTCCCGCCCCGGTCCAGCGCCGCCAGCGCCGCCGGCACCAGCCCGCCGGCCGGAGCGAACAGGATCGCCGAGTCCAGCGGCTCCGGCGGCGCCTCCGCGGCCCCGCCCGCCGACGCCGCCCCCAACTCCAGCGCCAGCTCCCTGGCCGCCGCGCTCCGCGTCAGCACGTGCACCCGCACCCCCCGCGCCAGCGCCACCTGCGCCGCCAGATGCGCGCTCGCCCCGAACCCGTACACCCCCAACCGTCCGCCCGGCGGCACCTCCGCCCGCAGCAGCGCCCGGTACCCGATGATCCCCGCACACAACAACGGCGCCAGCTCCGCCACCTCGTACCCGTCCGGCAGCCGCAACGCATACGCCGCCGGCACCGTCGTCAGCTCCGCGTACCCCCCGTCCGCGTCCCACCCGGTGTACACCGACGACGGGCACAGGTTCTCCGCCCCGCGCACGCAGTACCGGCACCGCCCACAGGTCCCCCGCAGCCAGGCGATGCCCACCCGCGCCCCCACCGCGAAGCCCTCCGCCGCCGCGACGACCTCCCCGACGACCTCGTGCCCCGGCACCACCCGCGGCCGGTGCACCGGCAGATCCCCCTCCGCCACATGCAGATCCGTCCGGCACACCCCACACGCCAGCACCCGGACCAGCAGCTCGCCCTCCCCCGGCGCCGGCTCCGTCTCGTCATGCAACCCGACCGGCGAGGTCGCCATCGGCCCCGGCCGCTCCACCCGCCATGCCCGCATGCCCCCATCCTGGCAGCCGGGATGATGGTCCCCATGGGCCTACGGGACGGCGACCGGTTCACCAGGTGTGCGCAGGGGCATGTGCACTGGGGGAAGTACGGCGCCGCGGGGCTGCTGATGTACCACGACGGGCGGGTGCTGCTGCAGCGGCGGGCGTGGTGGACGCCGGGGGGCAACACCTGGGGGCTGTTCGGCGGGGCGCGGCACGGCGACGAGGATCCGATCGCGGCGGCCCGGCGGGAGGCGGCCGAGGAGTGCTCGCTGCCGGCGGACGCGGGGCGGGTGCACGGGATCATCAGCGAGGATCACGGGGACTGGGCGTACCACACCGTGCTCGGCACCATGGACGAGCACCTCGACGTGGAGCCGGACTCGATGGAGACCAGCGAGGCGGCCTGGGTTCCGGTATCCGAAGTGGACAAGCTGCGGTTGTTCGGGCCGTTCGCCAACGCGTGGCCCCGGCTGCGCGCGGGCGTCCGAAAGCCGGTGCTGGTCGTCGACTGCGCCAACGTGATGGGGGCGCGGGCCGACGGGTGGTGGCGGGACCGCAAGGGCGCGGCCACCCGGCTGCGCGACGACCTCGGTCGCCTTGCCGAGTGCGGGACCACCGAGCTGGAGCCGTTCGACCTCGCCTTCCCGGAGATCGTGCTCGTCGTCGAGGGCGCGGCGCGCGGCATCGGCCCCGGCCCGACCGGGGTGGAGGTCGTCGACGCGCCCGGCTCCGGCGATGACACCATCGTGAGTCTTTTCTGGGGCTATCGCACCACAAAAGACTCACGACAGTACGTCGTCACCGCGGACCGCGAGCTTCGGGCGCGCAGCGAGGCCGAGGGCGCCACCGCCCTCGGCCCACGCTGGCTGCTGAATCAGCTCAGCAGAGGATGATCAGGCCGGTCACCACCGTGCAGTTGGCCGTCGCGCGGTCGTTGGCGGCGTTGGGGTCGTTGGGTGTGCTCGCCGTCCGGGTGGCGGTGGCCGGCAGCGGCAGGCCGACGGTGAGCGTGCCCTGGGTGGCCCGCACGGTGTGCGAGCTGGCCTGCTTGACCCCGAGCGTGCCGACCGGACAGCTGACGGTCTTCGCCGACGCGTTGTAGCTGCAGGTGCTCGACGAGACCGACACCGTGGAGTCGGGCACCCGCAAGGTGATCGTGCCCGAGGTGACGGTGCCGGGCCCGCGGTTGATCCCGGTGACCGTGTACGTGATCGTCGGGTTCAGCAGGCTCGACGAGGCGCGCAGCCGCACCTCGATGTCGGCGGCCGGCGGGTTGACGATGGCCAGGTTGTGGTCGTCGCCGGCGATGGCCGAGGTCACGCTGCTCAGGAACTGCGCGCACGGCGCCGTCTTGCCGACCGCGCACACCGGGCCGGGCACCGGCCGGCTGTTCGTGGTGCCGTCACCGAGCTGGCCGGCCCAGTTGAAGCCCCAGGTCACCACGCCGCCCGAGGCCAGCACCGCGATGCTGTGCCCGGAGCCGGCGGAGATGGCGGTGGCGCCGGTCAGGAACTGCGCGCACGGCGCGGTCTGCCCCACCGCGCACACCCGCACCGGCGTCGAACGGTCCACAGTGGTCCCGTCACCCAGCTTGCCGTTTCCGTTGGAGCCCCAGCCGTACGCGGCGCCGCCGGCGCCGATGGCCACCGTGTGGCTGAAGCTGCCGCCGGCCACCTGGGTGATCCCGGTGAGGAACGACGAGCACGGCGCCGCCTGGCCGACTGCGCACGCCTGCACCGGGGTGAGCCGGTCGACCGTGGTGCCGTCGCCGAGCTGGCCGAAGAAGTTGTTGCCCCACCCGTACACCACGCCGCCCGGCCCGACGGCCAGCGAGTTGTCCAGCAGCCCGGGACCCAGCGAGCTGGCCCCGGTGAGGAACTCCGAGCACGGCGCGGTCTGCCCGACGGCGCACACCGGCGTGGGGACCGGCGAGTCCGTCAGCGTGCCGTTGCCGAGCTGACCGAACTCGTTGTCGCCCCAGGTCAGCACGGAGCCGTCGGTCAGCAGCGCGACCGAGTGGTCGTCGCCGCCGACGAGCCCGCTGACGCCGGTGAGGAACGCCGAGCACGGCGCGCTCTGGCCCACGGCGCACACCGGCACCGGGGTCGACCGGTCGACGCTGGTGCCGTCGCCGAGCTGGCCCTGGAAGTTGCGGCCCCAGCCGACCACCGAGCCGTCCGACAGCAGCGCGAGGACGTGCGCGCGACCGGCCGCGATCGAGGTCACGCCGGTCAGGAACGCCGAGCACGGCGCCGTCTGCCCGACCGCGCACACCCGGGTCGGCGTCGACCGGTCGGTGCCCGTGCCGTCGCCGAGCGCGCCTACCGAGCCGTCGCCCCAGGCCAGGACCGTCCCGTCGGCCAGCAGCGCCGCGCTGAGGTCGTCGTCGCCCGCGGCCACCTGGACCGCGTTCGTCAGCTGGCCGGGACAGGGCGCGCTCTGCCCGACCGCGCACACCGCGACCGGCACGGACCGGTTGACCAGCGTGCCGTCACCGAGCTGACCCTGCCCGTTGTACCCCCAGGCCACCACCGGCCCGGGCGGGGGCGCGGCCTCCGCCAGACCGGACACGGACGCGGTGACCAGCAAAAAACCCGCCAGCACCGCAATGAGACGACCACGGACTCCCGCCATCGCCGGCACCTCCAATTCCGCCAACCGTGGGCGACCAGTCCCCGATCCCGCGAGGGGTCGTCCGACGCCGCCCCACCGTTACGAATCGGGAATGAGCCGATCGGGGGTCAATGACGCTCACCGATCTACTCTCGGTTGCATCCGACCCGACGGCGTGCTGCTCAATGGCGCCGATCTTTCAATGAGGCGCCGTTCGCCAACTATGTCGCCGATCAACGTCCGGCGATCCGGCAACTCACCGTTACCCGCGCTCCATCCACTCGATGGTTCAGGTTGATCGCGCGATTTCATCGCCGTACATCCGGAAGTCCTGGATGCACGGAGTGAGATCCCGTGGCAAAGAGTGACGGCTGGCCAGTCGCGTTGTCGCCTAAGTTAGGGGGGTGACGTTGACGGATGTGCTGCCGGCGGCCGCGGACCCGGACGGGCTGTTCGACGCCTTCACCGCGTGGGCGGCGGAGCAGGGGTTCGAGCTGTACCCGGCCCAGCAGGAGGCGATGATCGAGATCGTCTCGGGGTCGAACGTCATCCTGAGCACGCCGACCGGGTCGGGGAAGAGCATGGTGGCGCTCGGCGCGCATTTCACGGCGATGGCCGACGGGCGGCGCAGCTTCTACACCGCGCCGATCAAGGCGCTGGTGTCGGAGAAGTTCTTCGCGCTGTGCGAGGTGTTCGGGGCCGACGGCGTGGGCATGATGACCGGCGACGCGAGCGTGAACGCCGAGGCGCCGATCATCTGCTGCACCGCGGAGATCCTGGCGAACATCGCGCTGCGGGACGGGATCGACGCCGACGTCGGCGTGGTGATCATGGACGAGTTCCACTTCTACGCCGAGCCGGACCGCGGCTGGGCGTGGCAGGTGCCGCTGCTTGAGCTCAACCGCGCCCAGTTCCTGCTGATGTCGGCCACGCTGGGCGACGTCACGAGGTTCGAGCAGGACCTGACCCGGCGCACCGGCCGGCCGACGGCCACCATCACCTCGGCGCAGCGCCCGGTGCCGCTGTACTACTCCTACCGGGTCACCCCGCTGCACGAGACGATCGAGGAGCTGCTCACCACCAACCAGGCGCCGATCTACGTCGTGCACTTCACCCAGGCCGCGGCGCTGGAGCGGGCCCAGGCGCTGATGAGCGTCAACGTGTGCACCCGCGCGGAGAAGGACGAGATCGCCCGGCTGATCGGCCGGTTCCGGTTCACGGCGGGCTTCGGGAAGACGCTGTCCCGGCTGGTGCGGCACGGCATCGGCGTGCACCACGCCGGGATGCTGCCCAAGTACCGGCGGCTCGTCGAGCGCCTGGCCCAGGCCGGCCTGATGAAGGTGGTCTGCGGCACCGACACGCTCGGCGTCGGGATCAACGTGCCGATCAGGACCGTGGTGTTCACCGCGCTGTCCAAATACGACGGTGTGAAGACCAGGCACCTCAAGGCCCGCGAGTTCCACCAGATCGCCGGGCGGGCCGGGCGCGCCGGCTACGACACCGTGGGCAACGTGGTGGTGCAGGCGCCGGACCACGTGGTGGAGAACGAGCGGGCGCTGGCCAAGGCCGGCGACGACCCGAAGAAGCGGCGCAAGGTGGTGCGCCACCAGCCCCCGCCGGGGTTCGTGTCCTGGGGCGAGCCGACCTTCCGGCGGCTGGTCGAGGCCCAGCCCGAGCCGCTCACGTCGAGCTTCGTGGTGAGCCACGCGATGCTGCTCAACGTGATCAACCGGCCGGGCGACGCGTTCGCCGCCATGCGCAAGCTGCTCACCGACAACCACGAGGACCGGCCCGCGCAGCGCCGGCACATCCGCAAGGCGATCGCGATCTACCGGGCGCTGCTGGCCGCGGGCGTGGTCGAGCGGCTGGACACCCCGGACGAGCACGGTCGCCGGGTCCGCCTGACCGTGGACCTGCAGCTCGACTTCGCGCTCAACCAGCCGCTGTCGCCGTTCGCGCTGGCCGCCATCGACCTGCTCGACCGGGAGTCGCCGAGCTACGCGCTGGACGTGGTGTCCGTCATCGAGTCCACATTGGACGATCCGCGTCAGGTGCTGTCGGCACAGGAGTCCAAGGCGCGCGGCGAGGCGGTGGCCGCGATGAAGGCGGAGGGCATCGAGTACGAGGAGCGGATGGCGCTGCTGGAGGACGTGACCTACCCCAAGCCGCTTGCCGAGCTGCTCGACGCGGCGTACGAGACCTACCGCCGCGGCCACCCGTGGGTCGCCGACCATCCCCTGTCCCCCAAGTCGGTCGCCAGGGACATGTACGAGCGGGCGATGACGTTCACCGAGTACGTCGGCTACTACGGGCTGGCCCGATCGGAGGGCGCGGTGCTGCGGTACCTGGCCGACGCCTACAAGGCGCTGCGCCAGACCGTGCCCGACGAGGCCAAGACCGAGCCGCTGGCCGATCTCATCGAGTGGCTGGGCGAGCTGGTGCGCCAGGTCGACTCCAGCCTGCTCGACGAGTGGGAGCGGCTGGCCAACCCGGACGCCGAGCCGGACGCGGCCGCCGACGAGCGCCCGCCCGCGGTCACCACCAACACCCGGGCGTTCCGGGTGCTGGTGCGCAACGCGCTGTTCCACCGGGTCCAGCTCGCCGCCCGCGGGGACTACGTGGCGCTCGGCGCGCTGGACGCCGAGTCGGGCTGGACCGCGTCGGACTGGCGGGACGCCGTCGAGCCGTACTTCGCCGAGCACGACGAGATCGGCACCGGCCCGGACGCCCGCGGGCCGGCGCTGCTGATCATCGACGAGCAGCCGGACCGCTGGCTCGTGCGGCAGATCTTCGACGATCCCGCCGGCGACCACGACTGGGGATTCACCGCCGAGGTCGACCTCGCCGCGTCCGACGAGGCCGGCGAGGCGGTCGTTCACACTACTTTCGTAGGGCACTGGTAAGGACCTTCGGCCCAAAGACACCGCATCGTCACCACGCGTACGCTCCGCGAATTGGCTAAAGGGGTAGGCGCAATGGACGACATGGCCGGGAACTCCGAGGAGTTGCTCCTCACGCTGTGCCGACGGTCGACCGGTGATGTCCACCTGGATCTCGCCGAGCTGGACTCGATCGACCTCGCCGCGGTGATCACCCTGCTGCGCGGCGCCGCGACGCTCGGCGACGGCCGGCGGCTGGTGCTGCACAACCCGCCGTCGGCGGTGCGCGAGGTCCTGGACCGGGTGCGCGAGGCGGTCGGCGACTCAGCCGTGCGCGTCGAGTAGCTCCCGCACCTCGTCGTCGGACACCTGCCGGAAGTCGGCGTACCACTGCCCCACCGCGCGGAATCGGGCCGGCGCCAGCAGGCAGACCACCTCATCGGCCAGCCCGGACAGCTGCGTCAGGGTGTCGGCCGGCGCCACCGGAACCGCCAGCACGATCCGCCGGGCGCCGAGGCTGCGCACCACCCGCATGGCGGCGACCACAGTGGACCCGGTGGCGATCCCGTCGTCGACGACGATCACCGTGCGGTCCGCCAGCTCGGCCCGGGGTCGGTTGGGGCGCAACGTATGCGCCCGCCGGACCAGTTCGGCGCGCTCCCGCCGCACCTGCTCGTCGAGGTCCTCCCAGCGCAGTCCCAGCTCGTCGAGCACCCCCCGGTTCCGCACGGTCACGCCGTCCTCGCCGACCGCGCCGGCCGCCAGCTCGGACCGGTGCGGCGCGCCGACCTTGCGCACCAGCACGATGTCCAGCGGCGCCTTGAGCTCCCGGGCGATCTCCGCGGCCACCGACACCCCGCCCCGCGGCAGCCCCACGACGACCGGCTCCTCGTCGGCGAACCGGGTCAGCCGGTCGGCAAGCTGCCGCCCGGCGTCGGCGCGGTCGCGGAAGCGCATGCGCCATCGTTTCACCCCGACCGGGTTCCCGCTCGGCTACCGGGTATCCGCGGCCGGCCGCCGGCGACCAGGCAGGCTAGCCCGTTGTCCGGCAAGGTGACTTCGGGTGCGCCCTCGTGCCACCCTACGAGCATGGCGGAGCAGGACAGTTGCGCGGTGGCCCACGGCGAGGCGCCCACCGCGACCCGAACGCGCACCCTGGTGACCGTGTTCGCCTCGCCGGTCACCGACTACCTGATCAAGTACGGCAACGATCTCGGCTACCGGACCGTCCTGGTGGAGCCGGAACGCGCCCGGGTCAGCACCGCCGAGTCGGCCGCCGCCGCCACCGTGCTCACCGCCATCCCGGCCCTCGACGAGACCACCGACGTGGTGGTCACCGACCACCACCGGGTCGAGCTGGGCCCGATGCTGCGCGACGCGCTCGCCCACCCGGCGCGGTGGATCGGCGTGATGGGCAACCCCCGGCATCCGGCCCCGCACGTCTCGGCGCTCACCGAGCTGGGCGTGCCGGCCGCCGACATCGAGCGGGTGCACCGCCCGATCGGGCTCAACATCGGCTCCAAGACGCCGCCGGAGATTGCCATCGCCACCCTGGCCGGCCTGCTCGCCGACCGCAACGGCCGCAAGGGCGGCTTCGAGTTCTGACCGGCGTTGCGGCTCGGCCCCCGCGCGGGTAGCTTTCTAAGCGCTTGCTTACCTCAGAGCTGCCCAGGAGGAGTTCCGTGACCGTGTCCCGTGTCGCGATCGTGACCGGAGCCGCGCGTGGCATCGGCGCCGCCGTGGCCAAGCGGCTGGCGAGCGACGGGTTCGCCGTCGCCGTCGTCGACCTGGACGAGTCGAGCTGCAAGGACACCGTGGCCGCCATCGAGGGCGGCGGCGGCAAGGCGATCGGGGTCGGCGCCGACGTCAGCGACACCGAGCAGGTCGTCGCGGCCGTGCAGCGGGTGGCCGACGAGCTCGGCCCGCCCACCGTGCTGGTCAACAACGCCGGCATCACGCGGGACAACCTGCTGTTCAAGATGACCGACGCCGACTGGGACTCGGTGATCGGCGTGCACCTGCGCGGGTCGTTCCTGATGAGCCGCGAGGTGCAGAAGCACCAGACCGAGCAGGGCTGGGGCCGGATCGTGAACCTGTCCAGCACGTCGGCGCTCGGCAACCGCGGCCAGGCCAACTACTCGGCGGCCAAGGCCGGGCTGCAGGGCTTCACCAAGACCCTGGCGATCGAGCTTGGCAAGTTCGGCATCACGGTGAACGCGATCGCTCCCGGTTTCATCGAGACCGACATGACCGCGGCCACCGCGGAACGGCTCGGCGTGCCGTTCGAGGACTTCAAGAAGGCGGCCGCGGCCCAGATCCCGGTCGCCCGCACCGGAAAGCCGGAGGACATCGCGGCCGTGGTCTCGTTCTTCGTTCGCGAGGAGGCCTCGTTCGTCTCCGGGCAGGTCATCTACGTCGCCGGCGGCCCTCGGGCGTAAGGGGAATCATGCGCGTCTTCGCCAACCTCGACGAGTTCGCCGCGGCCAAGGGCGAGCACCTCGGCTACAGCGACTGGCACACGGTCACCCAGGAGCAGGTGAACCTGTTCGCCGACGCCACCGGCGACCACCAGTGGATCCACGTCGACACCGAGCGGGCCGCCACCGGCCCGTTCGGCGGCACGATCGCCCACGGCTACCTGACCCTGTCGCTGATTCCCATGCTGGCCCAGCAGATCTACCGGGTCGACAACCTGAAGATGGGCATCAACTACGGCTCCAACAAGGTGCGCTTCCCGGCCACGGTCCCGGTCGGCTCGCGCATCCGGGCCGGATCCGAGCTGATCGACGTCGTGCCGGCCAAGCTGGGCACGCAGTTCATCGTGCGCACCACGGTCGAGATCGAGGGCAACGACAAGCCGGCGTGCGTGGCCGAAACCATCGTGCTGCTCGTGCCGTAGACGGAAGGCGTGGACATGACCCAGACCCGACAGCCGGTGGGCGTCGAAGAGGTGCGCCGGCGCGTCCGCGAGCTGCTCGCCGCGCACGACCCGGCGACCACGGACCGGCTGGAGTTCCTGCGCGCCCGGTTCGACGCCGGCCTTGCCTGGGTGCACTTCCCGCCCGGTCTCGGCGGCCTCGGCGTGCCGAGGGAGCTGCAGACCATTGTGGACGCCGAGCTGGAGGCCGCGGGCGCGCCGGACAACGACCCGCGCCGGATCGGCATCGGCCTCGGCATGGCCGCGCCGACCATCCTCCAGTTCGGCACCGGCGAGCAGAAGCAGCGCTTTCTGCGTCCACTGTGGACCGGTGAGGAGGTCTGGTGCCAGCTGTTCAGCGAGCCCGGCGCCGGCTCCGACCTGGCATCGGCCGGCACGAGGGCGATCCGCGAAGGCGACGAGTGGCGGGTCACCGGGCAGAAGGTGTGGACGTCCTCGGCGCACAACGCGCGCTGGGCCATCCTGGTCACCCGGTCCGACCCGGACGTCCCCAAGCATCTGGGCATGACCTACTTCATCTGCGACATGACCGCGCCGGGCGTCGAGGTGCGCCCGCTGCGCCAGATCACCGGCGAGGCCGAGTTCAACGAGGTCTTCCTCACCGACGTGCGCATCCCGGATTCGTTGCGGTTGGGCGACGTCGGCGACGGCTGGCGGGTCGCGCAGGCCACCCTCATGAACGAGCGGGTCGCCATCGGCGGCCGCCCGATGCCGCGCGAGGGCGGCATGATCGGCGCGGTCGCCGGCACCTGGCGCACTCACCCCGCCCAGCGCACCGCCGCCACCCACGACCGGCTCATCCAGCTCTGGGTGGAGTCCGAAGCCTTGCGGCTGGCCGGAATCCGGCTCCGCCAGCAGCTCGCCGCCGGCACTCCCGGCCCGGACGGGTCGGCCATGAAGCTCAGCTTCGCCCGCCTGGCCCAGCAACTGTCCGGTTTGGAGCTGGAGTTCCTCGGCGAGGTTGGCCTGCGGTACGACGACTGGACGCTGCGCCGCCCGGACCGCGTCGACTTCTTCGGCCGCGAGCCCGGCTACCGCTACCTGCGCGCCAAGGGCAACTCCATCGAGGGCGGCACCTCGGAGATCCTGCGCAACATCATCTCCGAGCGGGTGCTGGGCCTGCCGTCCGAGCCCCGGGTGGACAAGGACGTTCCGTGGAAGGACCTCCCGCGATGAACCTGCTCTACACCGACGTCGAGGACCATCTGCGGTCCAGCGTGGGCGACCTGCTGGCCGACCGCTGCTCCCCCACCCAGGTGCTCGCCCGCTGCGAGACCGACAAGCCCTACGACCTGGACCTGTGGCGCACGCTCGCCGCCGACGTGGGCGCGGCCGCCCTGCTGATCCCCGAGTCGCACGGCGGACACGGCGCCACCGCCCGGGAGGCCGCCGTCGTCCTCGAGGAGCTCGGCCGCTTCGTCGCGCCCGTTCCGTTCCTCGGCAGCGCCGTCCTGGCCACCACCGCCCTGGTCGGCTGCTCGGCGGACACGCTCCTGTCCGCCCTGGCCGCCGGTGAATCCACTGCCACCCTTGCCATTGCGCTGTCGATGGGCCCGGGATCGCCGTTCCCGTCCGGAGTTCGGGTCGACGGCGGCACGCTGCACGGCCGGGTCGGCTCGGTCGCCGACGCCCTCGTCGCCGACGTGCTGGTCGTGCCTGCGGTGGGGCCGGACGGTCCCGAGCTGCACGCGGTCCGGCTGCCCGACCCCGCCGTCACCGTGACCCCCGTCGTCTCGCTCGACCTCACCCGCCCGATTGCCGACCTGACGCTGTCCGGCGCGACCTCCGAGCGCCTCGCCGGGCCCGGCGCCGCCGAGTCCGCTGTGGACAGTGCGCTTCGGACCGGCGCCGGCCTGCTCGCCTCCGAGCAGCTCGGCCTCGCCGAGTGGTGCCTCGACAGCACCGTCGCCTACCTCAAGGAGCGCAAGCAGTTCGGCCGCCCGGTCGGCTCGTTCCAGGCCCTCAAGCACCGCGTCGCCGACGTCTGGGAGTCCCTCGTGCTTGCCCGCGCCGCCGCCCGGTACGCCGCCGACACGCTCGCCACCGGCGACCCCGACACCCCCGTCGCCGTCGGCGTGGCGGCGTCGCTGTGCTCCCCGGTCGCCGTCCGCGCCGCCGAGGAGTGCATCCAGCTGCACGGCGGCATCGGCATGACCTGGGAGCACCCCGCCCACCTGTACCTCAAGCGCGCCAAGGCCGACGAGATCGCCCTCGGCACCCCCGGCCGGCACCGCGCCAACCTCGCCCCCCTGATCAACCTGCCGGGACCCGAGTGACCGAACCGCTTCCGGACGATCTGTGGCCGGACGTCCGGCCCGACGCCGCCCGCCGGCTCATGGCCGCCGCCATCGAGTCGTTCGCCACCCGCGGCTACCACGCCACCACCACGCGGGACATCGCCAACGCGGCCGGCATGAGCCCCGCCGCGCTCTACGTCCACTTCCCCTCCAAGGCCGCCGTCCTGTCCGCGATCAGCCGAAGCGGCCACGAGCAGGCCCTCGACATGGTCCAGGACGTCGTCTCCGGCACGCCCGACCCCGTCGAGGCGATGTCGCTCATCGTCCAGCGCTTCGTCGCCTGGCACGCCAAACGCCACCGCGTCGCCCGCGTCGTCCAGTACGAGCTGCAGGCCCTCCCGCCACCCGACTACGAGCAGATCGCCACCCTGCGCCGGCGCACCGAGCAACTGGTGCGCGACGTGATCACCGCCGGCGTCGACCGCGGCCGCTTCCACGTCACCGACGTCCGCACCGCCGCCCGCGCCGTGCTGTCCCTCGGCATCGACGTCGCCCGCTGGTACACCGACACCGGCAAACCCTCCCCCGCCCTCCTCGGCCGCCAGTACGCCGACCTGGTCCTGCGCATGCTCGGCGCCTAGCCCGTTCATCCGATTGCGCCGGCCCGATCGGGCCTGGATTGTTGTCAGCGTGCTCCATGGTGCCCTTCAGTCAACGGTCTTCGGCAGCGTCGACGCGAATGTTTTCGCGGCCTGGGGTCAGGTCATCGGCGCCGCCGGCACCCTCCTCGCGGTCATCGTGGCAATTTGGATCGCGATTCGCGACGGCCGCTACCGGGACGCCGAACGCCGGGACAACGAGGCCGTCCACGCCCGCCTGCTGTCCGCGATCCGGGTATCCGACCCGCCGAACCTCACCATTGGCTTCACCAACTACGGCAGCTGCCCCGTCCACAGCGTGCGGCTCACCGGCATCGTCGGACACTTCGGCGACGTCCGATCCGTCGGCTGGTCCATCAACGGCTCATCCGATTCCTATGTCCTCGCCGCCATCGCCCCGGGGCAAACCGCGACCACCCCACCCATCACAATCACCTGGCCCGAGAACGCGACGGTGGACGAGGCCGCCGCCCTCTACTACCCCACAATCGTTTTCTACGACACCAACGGCCGCTGGTGGGAACGCACGGCACACGACCCACCCAAACGCCTTCTCACCCCACCCCCCAAGGTCTCCCAACTCCCCACCCGAACCACCCCCGACCGAAACCCCACCCGAGTCCCCGACTAGCCTCGATCTTTCATGTGGGCGTTGGGTGAGGTGCTGAGGGTTGGTTTGGCGTGCGTGTTTCCGTTGGGGTGGGGCGGTTTCCGGCGCTGGGTCCGCCGGTTCTCCGGTTCCTTGTCGTAGGTTCGGGGTGGCT
>NZ_DASZCQ010000334.1:0-9480 GCF_035942955.1 Actinophytocola sp.
CTTCTTGGCAACCTCCTTGACGAGCTCGGCCCCGATCTTCTCCCACGGGTCCTCCAGCTCGATCTCCTTCGCGATGGATACGCCGTCGTTGGTGATGGTCGGCGCGCCCCACTTCTTCTCGAGCACGACGTTGCGGCCCCGGGGGCCGAGGGTCACCTTGACGGCGTCGGCGAGGGTGTTCAGGCCGCGCTCGAGTCCGCGGCGGGCGTCCTCGTCGAACGCAATCAACTTGGCCATTGCGGTGTGGTCCTCCACTGTGGACGTCACGTAGCTTTAGGGCCAGGCTCGGTGCCCGCGACGGACGGCCGGCCCCTACTGAAGGGCCAGCCTCACCGTCCCGACCTCACTTAGCACTCGGCTGACCCGAGTGCCAATGTCGTGTTTAGCACTCTTACCCCGAGAGTGCAAGAACACTGGTCAGCGCGACGACTGCGGCCGGATGGGCAGCGAGGTCGGCAGCCGGCCGCCGGACGTGGTCGGTTGCGCGCCGGTCTCGGTCGGGCCGACCTGAACATTGGGCACCGACGGGTCCTGCTGCTCGTTCGTGCTTCCACCGCCGCTCGAGGTGAACAGCAGGATCGCGGCCACGATCAACCCGATGGCCACCAACCCCACCAGCACCGGCGCCACCCAACGGTTTCCGCTCTTGTCCGCGGTGAACGCCGTGCTGCTGCCGATCGGCACGGGCGGCCGCAGCCGGACCGGATCGGCCGACGAGGAGTGCAGCCCGGCCGGCGCCGCCATCGGTCGCGGCGGGGTGCCCGAATTCGGTAGCGGGCCCGGATTGTGGCCCACCGGGCCGAATCCGCCGTGCCCGTTGCCCGCGGGTCCCGGCGGCGCCACCCCGGGGGCGCGGTTGGCCGGAGCGGCGGGGGCGGCGGCCGGCATCCTGGCCGGCGCCAGCAACGCCTGCCGGGCCGCGGCGATCAGCTCCCGGCAGTCGGCGTAGCGCGCCTTGGAGTTCTTGGCCATGCCGCGCCGGATCACGTCGTCGACGGCGGGCGGCAGCGCGACGAACTCGGTCAGCCGCGGCGGTTCCCGGTTGAGGTGACCCTGGATCACCTCGGGCACCTGGCCCTGGAACGGCGGGCGGCCGGCAAGGCACGCGAACAGCACGCACGCCAGCGAGTACGCGTCGGTGCGGCCGTCGACCGGTTCGCCGCGCAGGTGCTCCGGTGCGGCGTAGGTCGGCGAGCCGAGGAAGTCCCCGCCCCTGGTGCGGTGACCGGTGGCGCCGCGCCGGGTGAGCCCGAAGTCGGCCACGTAGACGTGCTCGCCGGCCGACTCGCGGCTGGTCACCAGCACGTTGGCGGGCTTGACGTCCAGGTGCACCAGGCCGCGCTCGTGCAGGTTGTCCAGCGCCTCGGCCACCTGCCCGAGCAGCGTCAGCGCCCTGGCCGGCGCCAGCGGGCCGCCCTTGATCAGGCTGGCCAGGTCGGAGCCGTCCACCAGCCGCATGGCGATGTACAGCAGGCCGTCGACCTCGCCGAAGTCGTACAGCGGAACGACGTTGGCGTGGTCGATGGCCGACGTGTTGCGCGCCTCGTCGACGAAGCGCTCCCGGAACTCGGGGTCCTCGGTCAGGTGCTCGGCGATGACCTTGAGGGCGACCTTGCGGCCCAGCCGCACATCGGTCGCCCGGTACATCACGCTCATGCCGCCCTTGCCGAGCACACCGTCGATGCGGTAATGCCCAAGGCGACGCCCGGTGAGGTCCTCCGACACAGGAGCGAGCCTAACGGTGGCGCGGTGCGGCTCGCGTGCGGTTCGCGAGACGGGCTCGGGTCACACCTTCCGGACGCCCTCGGCCTGATTGCGACCGTCGCGCCCGGCGCTGACCTCGAACTCCACGCGGTCGCCCTCCTCGAGCGTGCGGAAGCCGTCGGCCTGGATCGCCGAGTAGTGCACGAATACGTCGGGTCCCTGCTCGGACTCGATGAATCCGTAGCCCTTCTCCGAGTTGAACCACTTCACAGTGCCGGTAGCCACGGCACCCTCCCGAATATGTCGAGCACGGTGCCCGCGGCACCGTTTCCAGCGCGCCCAACGGTACTGGGTTTGATCGTCCCCGCAAGCGCGGATCGTCATCTGCCGTTCGACGTGCTCGTCAGCCATTCGGCGAGGGCACGCGGATTCCGGGTCTGGGTGAGCAGTTGACCGGGACCGGCGAAGTCGAGCATGAGCCCCTCGCCGGTGCGCACCGACTGGTGCATCGACTGGCTGACCGCACGCAGCCGCGCCTGCATGAAGTCGCTGTAGGCGAGCAGGTAGCCGGGCTCGACGGTGATCAGCTCGCCGGCCTCGAGCGTGACCAGGTCGACGGCGCCGCAGCTGGCCAGGACCAGCGGGCCGGCGCCGGACACGTGCTCGAGGAAGCCGACCTCGGTACCGAACAGCGCGCGAAACCCCGGCCACTGCGGCTCGACGCGCACCGTCACCGCCGCGGCCAGCCCGCTGTTGCGCGACACGCACCAGCCCGACATCCCGTCCAGCTCGAGGACGTAGAGATCGCCGGGGACCGACGGGGCCAGGTCCACCCAGCCGCCCTCGGCCGGGGCGGTCAACGTCGTCGGGCGCGACCGGTGCCGGGACCCGCCGCGGATCTTGGGCTCGACCAGGATGCCGTAGCTCGTGGCCAGCAGCGCGGCATAGTCGGCGTGCACCGTCTCACCGGGCGCGAGCTGCAACCGCGCGACGCCGAACGCCGGTGTGTGCCGGGTACGGACCTGCATGTGTGGAACTGTGGCATACGGGAAGGATGGGGCCGTGGCACACACCTCCTCCGGACCGCGTTCGGTCGACGAGCACCGGGCGGCGGTCGCCGAACTGCTCGGACTCCTGCCGGTCGAAGAGCGCCCGCTGGCCGACTGCCTCGGCCTGGCGCTCGCCGCCGACGTGACCGCGCCGGTGGCCCTGCCGCCGTTCGACAACTCCGCGATGGACGGCTACGCCGTGCGCGCCGCCGACGTGTCCGGCGCGTCGGCGGACAGCCCGGTCGTGCTTCCGGTCGAGGCGGACATCCCGGCCGGCCGGGTCGACGTCCCGCCATTGCGGCCGGGCGCCGCGCACCGGATCATGACCGGCGCCCCGCTGCCGCCCGGCGCCGACGCCATCGTGCAGGTCGAGCTGACCGACGGCGGCACGTCCACGGTCGCCGTCCGCGCCGCCGCCGCCCCCGGCACGCACCTGCGCCGGGCCGGCGAGGACGTGGCCGCCGGCGCCGTCGCGCTCCCGGCCGGCACCATCCTCGGCCCGCCCCAGCTCGGGCTCGCCGCCGCCGTCGGCCGCGGCTCGCTTCCCGTGTTCCGCCCGCCGCGGGTGCTCGTCCTGTCCACCGGTTCGGAGCTGGTGTCGCCCGGCAACCCGTTGCTGCCCGGCCAGATCTACGAGTCCAACAGCGTTCTGCTCGCCGCGGCCGTGCACGAGATCGGCGGGTCGGCCACCGTGCTGCGGTTCGTCCCGGACGACGTCTCCGCGTTCCATGCCGCGATCGGCCCGGCGGCCGGCGACGTCGACCTGCTGATCACCTCCGGCGGGGTCAGCGCCGGCGCCTACGAGGTGGTCAAGGACGCGCTCACCGGGCAGGGCGTGGAGTTCGTCCGGGTCGCCGTCCAGCCCGGCGGCCCGCAAGGCTGCGGCCGGCTCGACGGCCTGCCCGTCGTCACGCTGCCCGGCAACCCGGTCAGCGCCGCCCTGTCCTTCGAGCTCTTCGTCCGCCCCGCGCTGCTGGCCGCCATGGGCCACCCCGCCGTCGACCGCCCCCGCGCCCGCGCCCGCCTGGTCAGCCCGCTGCGCTCCCCCGCGGGCAAGCGCCAGTACCGCCGCGCCCGGCACGACGAGGGGATGGTCGAGGTCACCCCGGTCGGCGGCCCCGGCTCCCACCTGCTTGCGTCGTTCGCCGCCTCGAACTGCCTGATCGAGATCCCGGAGGAGACGACCGAGGTCGCCGCCGGCGCCGAGGTGGACCTCATCCTGCTGGACTGACCCGGCTCCCGGCGTGTCCCGCGCCCACGGTCAGGCTCCGTGGTCCGGCGTTGTGGGCAGGGCTCCGCCAAGATCGCCAAGATCGCCTTGTGGGACACGACGGCAAGGCCCGTTGCGGGAACGCGTCACGGATGACGCCTCCGGGTAGGTCAGTGACGCGTCCCGGCGCCACCATGGGCTCCGCCGCGCGCGGGCACCCTGCCGGCCCCTTAGCCAGCCAGCCCCCACCCCGTCTGGGGTGGGGAGGTGGGTTCGTGGGTCAGTTTACCGGCGGAAGCGAAGGTGAAGATCAAAGTTGGGATGGATGTGGATGGGTGGGTGGGTGTGGACAACTGGGCCTCCGGCCGGGGACTGGGCTTGACAGGCCGGGCCCAGTTGTCCGTCTACGGGACTCAGTGCAGCGGGGCGAAGAACGCCCGAAGGTCCGCGGCCAGTTGAGCGGGCGCCTCCATGGCGGGGAAGTGCTTGCCGCGCTCGAACTCCGTCCAGTGCGCGTCGGGTGGGGCGGGGACGAGCTTGCGCACGGTTTCGTCGGCGCCGAAGACGGCGAAGCCCTGGGGTACGGCCGGAGGTGCGCCCCAGTCGGTGGAGTGGGCCTGCTCGTAGAGCGTGTGCGCGGCGGTGGCGCCGGAGCCGGTGAACCAGTACAGGCTGACCGTGGTGAGCAGCTGGTCGCGGTCGATGGGCAGGTCGGTCCATTCCTCGAACTTCTCGGCGATCCAGGCCAGCTGCAGCAGCGGCGAGTCGACGAGGCCGTAGCCGATGGTCTGCGGCCGGCTGTTCTGGATGGCCAGGTAGCCGGAGCCGTCCCGGCTGAACTCGTTCATCCGGTCCAGGATCAGCTTGTCGACCGGGTCGTTGCCGTCGAGCCGGTCGGCCATGCCGGGCAGGAACGTGGCCGTGTTCGCCGCGGTGAGCGGGTCGGTGACCACGTGCACGCCGGTGACGTGCTCGCCGTCGAGGCCGGCCACCACGCCGGACACGCCGGCGCCGATGTCGCCGCCGTGCACGCCGTACCGGTCGTAGCCCAGCCGGCGCATCAGCTCAATCCAGGCTCGGGCGGTGCGGGCCATGGTCCAGCCGGTGTCGGCAAGCGGGGTGGAGAAGGCGTAGCCGGGCAGGGACGGCGCGATCACGTGGAAGGCCTGGCCCTCGGCCGGGTTCACCAGCGGCTCGATGAGGTGCAGGAACTCGGCGACCGAGCTGGGGAAGCCGTGCGTGATCAGCAGCGGCTTCGCGTCGGCCCGGTCGGACCGCACGTGCAGGAAGTGAATGCGCTGGCCGTCGATCTCGGTGGTGAACTGGGGGTAGGAGTTGAGCGTGGCCTCCTGGGCGCGCCAGTCGTAGTCCGTGCGCCAGTACTCGGCCAGCTCCCTGAGGTGGTCCAACGGAACGCCGCGGGTCCAGCCCACGCCGGGCAGCTCGCCGGGCCAGCGGGCGTTGGCCAGCCGGTCGTGCAGGTAGTCGAGGTCGGTCTTGGCGATCTGGATGCGGAAGTTATCGATCATGTGGAGAACCCTATGCATAATTCCGGAAGGGTCTGTTCCTAGATTCCACAGAGGATCGAAGCATGTGGGAAACCCCGGCGCGGCTGCTGCGCCTGCTGTCCCTGCTGCAGGCCCGGCGCGACTGGACGAGTGCCGAGTTGGCCGAGCGGCTCGGCGTCACCACCCGCACCATCCGCAACGACGTGGAACGGTTGCGCGGGCTGGGTTATCCGGTCGACGCGCGGCCGGGCGTCGCCGGCGGGTACCGGCTCGGCGCCGGCGGCACGCTGCCGCCGCTGCTGCTTGACGACGAGGAGGCGGTGGCCGTCGCGATCGGGCTGCGCACCGCCGCGAGCGGCTCGATCGCCGGCATCGAGGAGACCTCGGTGCGGGCGCTGGCCAAGCTGCAGCAGCTGCTGCCGTCCCGGCTGCGCCACCGGGTGAGCGCCTTCCAGCACACGCTGCCGATGCCGTCGCCCGGCCCGCGGGTGGATCCGGACGTGCTGACGGTGATCGCGGGCGCGTGCCGCGATCATGAGCGGCTGCGGTTCGACTACCGGGCGCATTCCGGGGCGGCCAGCCGGCGTTCGGTGGAGCCCTACCGCCTGGTCAACGACCGGCGACGCTGGTACCTGGTGGCCTGGGACGTGGAACGGGACGACTGGCGCACGTTCCGGGTGGACCGGATCGAGCCGCGCACCCCGACCGGGCCCCGGTTCACCCCGCGCCCGCTGCCGCCCGACCACGAGGTCACGTCGCGGGTGGCCCGCGGGATCGGCGAGGCGACCTGGCGGTACCGGGCCAGGGTGATCGTGCACGCGCCCGCGTCGCACGTGCGGAACCGGCTGCCGATCCCGGTGGACGTCGAGCCGCTCGGCCGCGACCGGTGCGCCTTCGAACCCGGCTCGGACGACCCCCGGATGCTCGCCCTCTACCTGGGAATGCTCGACGCCGACTTCGAGATCGTGGACTCGCCCGAGCTGGTCGAGGCGCTGCGCACCCTCGCCGCCCGCTACCAGCGCGCGATCGACGCCGGCTAGCTAGCCTCGCGGCCATGGGCTTCTTCGCGTGGATCGTGTTCGGGGCGATCGCCGGGTGGGTGGCGAACGTCGTGGTGGGCGGGCGGAGCCGGCGGCGGCAGGGGTGCTTGGTCAGCGTGCTGGTCGGGGTGGTGGGGGCGGCGCTCGGCGGGTTGCTGTACAAGCTGGTGACCGGGCGGGAGAAGACGTTCGAGTTCGACTTTCCGAGCCTGGGGATCGCGGCGCTCGGGGCCGTCGTTCTGCTCGCGCTGTTGCGGCTGGTCCGGTCCGGGCAGCGGTCTCGCGGTTGATTACGACAAGTATAGGAACGTACACTGGGCGTACACCGCGGTGCGTTCGCCGGCTCCGGCCGGGGCGTGCTTCGTCGGGGGAGGCACGGCCTGGCCGGTGGCCGGGGCGGCTGGCGTAGCGTGGTCCAGTGACGGACCGAACGCGCGCCGAGGATATCCGCAGGTCATGACCGTTGAACCCAGAGTTCGTGGGCCCTTTACGCACGCCTTGCACCTGGCTCGAACCATCGTGCCGCCCATGCACCCGGGCGGCCGGCCGTTCGTGCTCGGCGCCGCGGCGGGCACGCTGCTGCTGCGCCGCGTCAACCGCAAGGCGGGGCTGGCCGGCGTGCTGGCCGGCGGGTTCTTCGCCTGGTTCTTCCGCGAGCCGCGCCGGGTCACCCCGCAGCGCGGCGGCATCGCGGTGGCGCCGGCCGACGGCACCGTGGCCAAGGTCGACACCGCGCGGCCGCCGGCGGAGCTGGGGATGGGCGACGCGGAGCGGCCGCGGATCAGCATGTTCCTGTCGATCTTCGACGTGCACGTGCAGCGGGCTCCGGTCACCGGGCAGGTGGTCAGGGCGGCGTACAAGGCCGGGAAGTTCCTGTCCGCGGATCTGGACAAGGCCAGCGAGGACAACGAGCGCAACTCGCTGCTGATCAGCACCGCCGACGGCCACGAGGTGGCGGTGGTGCAGATCGCCGGCCTTGTGGCGCGCCGGATCGTGTGCCAGGTGGCCGAGGGCGACAAGGTGCGGGCCGGCGCCACCTACGGGCTGATCAGGTTCGGGTCGCGGGTGGACCTGTACGCGCCGCCGGGCAGCCGGATGCTGGTGGAGACCGGCCAGCGCACGATCGGCGGCGAGACGGTGCTCGCCGAGCTTCCGGAGAGTCCATTGCGGACGGAGGGCTGACGGTGGCGCGAACCGCGCCGGGAGTTCGACTGCTGCCCAACGCGATCACCGTGCTGGCCATGTGCGCCGGGCTGTCGGCGGTGCAGTTCACCCTGGTGCACAACTACGGCGCGGCCATCGCGGCGATCGCCGTGGCCGCGGCGCTGGACAGCCTGGACGGCCGGATCGCCCGGCTGCTGGACGCCACCAGCAAGATGGGCGCCGAGCTCGACTCGCTGTCCGACGCCATCTCCTTCGGCGTGGCGCCGGCTTTGGTGCTCTACGTATGGAAGTTCCCGGGTGACCGCACCGGGTGGGTGATCGCGCTGGTGTTCGCGGTGTGCGTGATCCTGCGCCTCGCCCGGTTCAACACCTTGCTCGAGGACGCCGAGCAACCGCCGTACGCCAAGGAGTTCTTCGTCGGGGTGCCGTCGCCGGCCGGCGGGCTGCTCGTGCTGCTGCCGCTCATCCTGTGGATCCAGATCGGCCACGACGGGTGGTGGTCGGCCAAGGCGACGGTGGTGGTGTGGACGGTCGCCGTCGCCGCGCTGCTGATCAGCCGGATTCCCACGCTGGCGCTGAAGTCCATCCGGGTGCCGGCCAGCGCGGTGGCGCCGCTGCTGGTCGGCGTCGGGCTGCTGGCCGCCGCGGTGATCACGTACCCGATGGTGGCGTTGGCCGCGGCGCTGGTGTTGTACCTCGGGCACATCCCGTACGCGGTGCGGCGCAAGCACTGGCTGGCCCACCACCCCGAGGCGTGGGACGTTCCGCCGCGCGAGCGCCGGGCGATCCGCAAGGCGCACGGCCGGGTCAGTCGCCGGCTGGGCCTGCGGCCGCCGCTGCGCCGGGTCGCCGGGGCGGCCCGCCGGGCGGTGCGGCTGCCGCGCCGCGGGACCGACGACGGCGCGCACCTCGGCCCGGTGCTGCTGCCCGACGGCGCCCGGGTCGCCCGGCCGGCCGGCGTGCGCAGGCGCAACTGGCGGCGGACCGGGTTGCGGCGCAACCAACCCCGGCCGGGCGAGCCCCGGTGAGGGCTTACCGGTTCCGAGGGCTGACCGAAGGCCCACCCGAGGAATCGGTGGTACGCAACCGCTGACCGACAATGCAAAGTAGTGCTTCCAGCCGCGCCCTCACATTGATTTCAACACAGCTAGGCTCGCCCCCATGTCGCCGCAGATCACCCTGACCGCCCGGCACTCGCCCTCCGCGATCGACACCCGGCGCGGGGTGGTGCGGCTGCATCCGGAGGTGCTCGACGCCCTTGGCCTGCAGCAGTGGGACGCGGTCCGGCTGACCGGCGCGCGGATCAGCTCGGCGCTGGCGGCCGCGGCGGACAAGGCCGGGCCCACCGGCATCGTGCTGCTCGACGACATCACGATGTCCAACCTCGGGATCACCGAGGGCGCCGAGGTGGTCGTCGCGCCGGTGGAGGTGGCGCCGGCCCGCTCGGTGACCGTCGCCGGCTCCCGGCTGGCCACGCTGTCGCTGACGCCGGAAACGCTGCGGCTGGCGCTGATCGGCAAGGTGCTGACCGTCGGCGACGCGGTGTCGCTGCTCCCCCGGGAGCTCGCGCCCGCGCCCGGCTCGGACGTCCCGGCCGTGCGCGAGAAGCTGTCCCGGGCGATCGGGGTGAGCTGGACGACCGAGCTGCTCACCGTGACCGCGACCGAGCCGGGCGGACCGGTCGCCGTCCATCCGTCCACTGTGGTCGGTTGGCGGGACGGGCCGCGCACCGGTGAGGGCAACCAGCCGGATCGCCAGGCGGCCGTCGCCGGCGGTGGCCAGGCGACCGCGGCGGCGGCCTCGGC
>NZ_DASZCQ010000335.1:0-29246 GCF_035942955.1 Actinophytocola sp.
CCCGGGCCTGCGGGTGCCCGGCGAGCACCGCCGCCTCGGCCCGCAGCGCCACGTACCAGTGCAGCCAGATCCAGGTCACCCACTTCCACACCTGTTGGGGCTCGGGGGCGACCCGCTCCAGCGCCGCCTCCGCGTCCCCCCGGTGCAGCAGGACGATCGCGTCGAAGGTCGGACCGTAGCCGGGGGGCGACGGCATGGTGTGCCTGGTCGTGGCCCGCAGCTCGGCCACGATCGCCAGCCACTCGGCCCTGGCACGGTCGTCACCGCGCAGGCCGTGGATCATCGCCACCGCCGCCGCGGCCGGGGCGAGGCCGAGCCACGGTTGCCGGCCGCCCCGCTCCCACGCGTCGAGGAACCGCGCACCGCCGGTGAGCACCTCGTCGACATTGCCGGCGAACGCGTCCGCGACCAGCAGCCAGCGCACGGCCTGGTGGCCCACCTCGGCCAGCAGCGGATGCCCGGCCAGCTGCCGGCCCCACCGGCGGGCCCCCGGCAGGTCCCCCGTGCCGAGGCTGGTCTCGGTGGCCGACACGAGCGCGTCGATCAGCTCGTGCGTGCTGGCCGGTGTGACCGGCACCGGCGCGAGCAGCGCCACCCGCCGCCGGGCCGTGGTCGCGACGCCGAACGTGTCGCCCGCCCAGCTCTGGGCGCCGGTGAGCGCGTCAAGGGCGACCGTCTCGACCAGCGGGTCGCCCGTGCGCTCGGCGAGCTCGACGGCCCGCCGCGCGCTCGTGAGGGTCCTCGGCACGTCGTTGTCCTCGCTGCCCTGCAGCGAGCCGAACGCGTCGGTGAGCACCGCCGCCTCGGCGATCGCCACCGCCGCCGCGGCGGCCGGGTCGTCGCCCGCCAGCTCCCGCGCGGCCTCGAGCAGCGCGATCGCCTCGGCGCGCGCGGGTATCCGGGCGAACTCGCCGGAGAAGCGGTACGCGGTGGTGGCGGCCGTGGCCAGGTCGCACGCGGCGGCCGGGTCGTTCCCGGACCGGCGGGCCGCCTCGCCGGCGGCGCGGTGCAGGCGGTACATGTCGTCGCCGAACATCCGGCACCCGGCCACCGCCGCGGCCTGCCGGAGCGCCGGCGCGGCGGCGGCCGGGTCGTCCGCGAGGGCGGCCGCCTGCTCGTAGCGTTGCTGGGATTCGCCGAGCAGGGTGCGCGTGAAGGTCAGCTCCGCCATGGCAAGCGCGAGGCGGTGCGCGGCACCGCGGCGGTCCGGTTGCTCGGCCGCCCACGCCAGGGCGGCCCGGAGGTCGTCGGCCACCGCGTCGAACCGGCCGCGCCAGTCCCCGCCCGTTCCGCCGGCGAGGACGGTCGCGGTGGCCAGGCACCAGTCCACGTGCCGGGACCGGGTGGCGACCGGCTCACCGGCATCGGCGAGCCGCTCGAGCCCGTACTGCCGGATGGTCTCCAGCGCCTGGTACCGGGTGCCGGCCGGGGACGGCGTCACCGCGAGCAGGCTCTGCTCGGCGAGCCGGGCGAGGCCGTCGGCGACCCCGGCCGGCTCCAGCGGGGAGAACCCGGCAACCTCCGCGGCCGCCTCGGCGGTGAACGGTGTCACGAACACCGACACCCGGCGCAGCAGTGCCTGATCGGCCGGCTCAAGCAGGGCGTGGCTCCAGTCCAGCACCGCCCGCACCGAGTGGTGCCGGCCGTCTGCGCGGGATCCGCCGGCGAGGATCCGAAGCTGGTCGGACAGACCGGCGGTGAGGCCGTCCAGCCCGAGCGTCGGCGACCGGGCGGCCGCCAGCTCGATCGCCAGCGCCATGCCGTCGAGCCGTTCGCAGATCGCGGCGACGCGGTCGCGCACGGCCGGATCCGGCGGCCCGCCGATCACGCCGGCCCGGTCCATGAACAGCGTCACCGCGTCCGACTCACCACCGCCGGCCAGCGAAAGCGGTGGGACGGCGAAGATCCGTTCGAACGGCACCACCAGCCGGGCCCGGCTGGTCGCCAGCACCCGCACCCTGGGGCAGCGGGCGAGCAGCCGCTCGACGAAGGGTGCCACGCCGTCGCGGACGTGCTCGCAGTTGTCCAGCACCAGCAGCGCCTCGCGGTCGGCGAGCGCGGCCAGTACCGCCTCGTCGAGGCTGCGGCCGGGCTGCTCGCCGACGCCGACCGCGTCGGCGACCGCCGCCCCGACCCGGCCGGGGTCGGTGATCGGGACCAGGTCGACGAACCACACGCCGTCGGCGAACTCGCCGGCCGCCTCCGCCGCCACCGCGAGCGCGAGCCGGGTCTTTCCCACCCCGCCCGGGCCCACCGCGGTCACCTGCCGGTGCATCTTGATCGCCTCGGCCAGCTCGCCCCGCTCCCGCACCCGGCCGATGAACGACGTCAGCGGCGCGGGCAGGGCGGGCGCCGCGGGTGACCGGTCGGCGCGGTCCAGCTCGGCCGCGCGCCGGGAGAGGGCCCGGCGGTCCGGCACCGCCAGCTTGCGCAGCAGCGAGGAGACGTGGGACTCGACGGTGCGCACGGAGATGAACAGCCGGGCCCCGATCTCGGCGTTGCTGAGGTGCTCGCCGAGCAGCGCCAGCACCTCCGCCTCCCGGGCCGAGATCCCCGCCACCGTCACGGGCCCATTGTTCCGTACCCCGAATCCGTGGTCGGTTCCGTGGCCAGCACGGATGCCGGCCCGCCCCCGGCCGGGAGACGCTGCAAGCCATGGACGCCGTGAAGACGCAACCCAGATCGACCTCCGGCGCGCCTTCTCCAGGTGCCTCGGTGCCGCGCCGCCTCGTCCCCGCCGCCTACCGGCCGGTGCTCGGCAACCGGGTGTTCCGCAGGCTCGTCCTCGGCTTCGCGGTCTCGTACCTCGGGGACGGGATGAGCTTCGTCGCGGTGGCGTGGCTCGCCATCGAGCTCGCGCCGCCGGCGGCCGCGGGGCTGTGGGTCGGCGGCGCGGTGGCCGCGTACACGTTGCCGGGCGTGGCCGGCGCGCTGGTGTTCGCCCGCCGGCTGCGCCGGGTGCCGGCCAGGCGGCTGCTGCTCGCCGACAGCGTGGTGCGCGGCGTGTTCCTCGGCGCCGTGCCGCTGGCCTGGCTCGCCGGGCTGCTCACGCCGGCGCTGTACGTCGTGCTGCTCGCGGTCTCGTCGCTGCTGCACGCGTGGGGCAGCGCGGGCAAGTACACCCTGCTGGCCGAGCTGCTGCCCGACGAGCAGCGGCTCGCCGCGAACACCCTGGTCAGCTCCCTCAACTTCGCCGCGACGATCGCCGGACCCGCGATCGCCGGGGTGCTGGTCACCTTCGTCGGCTCCGCGCTCGTGCTCGGCCTCGACGCGCTCACCTTCGTGTTCCTCGCCGTGCTCGTCGCGCGCCTCCGGCTGCCGGAGTCCGGGCACGTCAGCCCGGTCGACAAGGCGGCCGCCCGCGGCGGGTTCGGGTTGCTGCGGACCCATCCCGAGCTGCTCGGGCTGCTGACGCTCACCTGGTTCTTCAACTTCCTGTACGGCCCGGTCGAGGTCGCGCTGCCGCTGCACGTGACCGACGACCTGCACGCACCGGGCACGCTGCTTGGCGTCTACTGGATGCTCTTCGGCGTCGGCGCGGTGCTCGGCGGGCTCACGGTCGGCGCGCTGCGGCGGCTGCCGCTGTGGCCGGTGACGGCCGGCATCGTGGTCGGCTGGGGGCTGGCGCTGCTGCCGTTCGGGTTCGACGTCTTCGGAGTGCCCGTCACCGTCGCGTGCTTCATGCTCGGCGGCGCGATCTACGGACCGTTCGTGGCGCTGTCGGTGACGCTGATGCAGGCGAAGTCGCCGCCGCAGCACCTGGCCGCGATGCTCGCGGCCCGCAGCGCGGCGCTGCTCACCGCGTCGCCGCTCGGCACGGCGCTCGGCGGACCGCTCACCGCGGCGCTGGGTCCGCAGGCGACGCTCTTCGGCTCGGGACTCGTCACCGTGGCGCTCGGCGCCGCCGCGTGCGTCCTGCTGGCGCTGCGGAGGAACCGGTGATCCGCAGGGCCCACGGGTCCTATGTGGACATCTGGCGAGAGTTCCCGCCGTACCGGACCGATCAGGAATCGAGAAGCGGCCGTGCCGAGCCGCACCTAGCG
Organism: Actinophytocola sp.; assembly: GCF_035942955.1. Classification (GTDB taxonomy): domain Bacteria; phylum Actinomycetota; class Actinomycetes; order Mycobacteriales; family Pseudonocardiaceae; genus DASYTH01. The sequence continues at coordinate 4,044 of NZ_DASZCQ010000335.1, forward strand.
TGACCGACATCCATCGATCGAGTGGAGGAAGCCATGACCCGCAACCAGCAGACAGGCAAGCGCAAGCCCGGCACGCCGGGACCGTTGTCGCGGTGGATGCAGCAGAAGATGAACGCCAGGATGAACCGCAAGGTCCGGCGTGGCCGCGGCACGTTCATGGGCATGGACGTGTTGATCCTCAACACGGTGGGCCGCCGCAGCGGGCAGCCGCGGGAGACGCCCGTTGCGTGGTTTCCCGACGGCGACGAGGCCCGGCTGATCGTCGCGTCCGGCGGCGGGAGTCGGCACCCGGACTGGTACGTCAACCTGATGGCGCACCCCGACCGGGCGTCGATCGAGCTGCCCGGCCGCGAACCGGTGCCGGTGACGCCGAAACGGCTCGAGGGCGCCGACCGTGCGCAGGCGTGGCAACGCATCGCCGCCGCTCAACCACGCTATGCGAAGTACCAGAGCAAGTCCGAGCGGGAGTACCCGGTGATCCGGCTCACCCCGCGGTGACTGGTTAGATCGAGCCGGGCGACGCCGGCGAAGACCGACAACAGGCCTGACAGAGGGAGACACGATGACCACGGCCACGAGGACGGCAAAGCGGACGGCGAAGAAGACGGACACGCAGCCGCCCACGCTGCCCGTCGCCGATAGCCACGATCTGATCCGCGTGCAGGGCGCGCGCGAGAACAATCTCAAGGACGTCAGCGTCGAGATTCCGAAGCGCCGGCTGACGGTGTTCACCGGCGTCTCCGGTTCTGGCAAGAGCTCGCTGGTGTTCGACACGATCGCCGCGGAGTCGCAGCGGCTGATCAACGAGACCTACAGCGCCTTCGTGCAGGGCTTCATGCCGACGCTGGCGCGGCCCGAGGTCGACGTGCTCGAAGGGCTGACGACCGCGATCATCGTCAACCAGGAGCGGATGGGCGCCAACCCCCGCTCGACGGTCGGCACCGTGACCGACGCCAACGCGATCCTGCGGGTTCTGTTCAGCCGGCTGGGAAAGCCGCAGATCGGCCCGCCGATCGCGTTCTCGTTCAACGTGCCGGCGCGCAAGGCCAGCGGCATCATGACCAGCTCCACCGGTGAGAAGACCATCGTGCGCCAGGCCGTCTACCACGGCGGCATGTGCCCGCGCTGCGAAGGCCGCGGCTCGGTGTCCGACATCGACCTCACCGAGGTCTTCGACGACAGCAAGTCGCTCAACGAGGGCGCGATCACCGTTCCCGGCTACACCGCGGACGGCTGGATGGTGCGGACGTACGCCGAGTCCGGCTTCCTCGACCCGGACAAGCCGATCCGCAAGTACACCAAGAAGGAGCTGCACGACTTCCTCTACAAGGAGCCGACCAAGATCAAGGCCAAGGGCATCAACATCACCTACGAAGGCCTGATCCCGAAGATCCAGAAGTCCATGCTGTCCAAGGACATCGACTCGCTGCAGCCGCACATCCGCGCATTCGTCGAGCGGGTGGCGACGTTCACGTCCTGCCCCGACTGCGGCGGGACCCGGCTCAGCGAGTCGGCCCGGTCGTCGAAGATCAAGGGGCGCAACATCGCGGACGTGTGCGCGATGCAGATCACCGACCTGGCCGAGTGGATCCGCGGCATCGACGAGCCGACGGTGGCACCGCTGCTGAAGGCGTTGGGGGACAACCTCGACTCCTTCGTCGAGCTCGGGCTCGGCTACCTCAGCCTCGACCGCCCGTCCGGCACCCTCTCCGGCGGCGAGGCGCAGCGCATCAAGATGCTCCGCCATCTCGGCTCGCCGCTGACCGACGTCACCTACGTCTTCGACGAGCCGACGATCGGGTTGCACCCGCACGACATCCAGCGGATGAACGACCTGCTGCTGCGGTTGCGCGACAAGGGAAACACCGTGCTGGTCGTCGAGCACAAGCCGGAGGTGATCGCGATCGCCGACCACGTCGTCGATCTCGGCCCCCGTGCCGGCACCGAGGGCGGCGAGGTGGTGTTCGAGGGCACCGTCGAGGGTCTGCGGCGCAGCGACACGGTCACCGGCCGGCACCTGGACGACCGAGCCAGTCTGAAGCCGACGGTGCGGACCCCGTCGGGCAAGCTGAAGGTGCGCGGCGCCAACCTGCACAACCTGCGCAACGTCGACGTCGACATCCCGCTCGGCGTCCTGGTCGTGGTCACGGGGGTGGCGGGCTCCGGCAAGAGCTCGCTGATCTACGGCTCGGTGTCCGGGCGGGACGGTGTCGTGTCGGTCGACCAGACCGCGATCCGTGGCTCCCGGCGGAGCAACCCCGCGACGTACACCGGGTTGCTCGAGCCGATCCGCAAGGCCTTCGCCAAGGCCAACGGCGTGAAGCCGGCGCTGTTCTCGGCCAACTCCGAGGGCGCCTGCCCGACCTGCAACGGCAACGGGGTCATCTACACCGAGCTCGGGTTCATGGAGACGGTGTCCACCCCGTGCGAGGACTGCGGCGGCAAGCGGTTCGAGGCTTCGGTGCTGGAGTACAAGCTCGGCGGCCGCGACATCAGCGAGGTGCTCGCCATGTCGGTGACCGAGGCCGAGGAGTTCTTCGGCGCGGGTGCGGCGCGCACGCCGGCCGCGCACGCCATCCTCGACCGGCTCGCCGACGTCGGGCTCGGCTATCTCAGCCTCGGCCAGCCGCTCACCACGCTGTCCGGCGGCGAGCGGCAGCGGCTCAAGCTGGCCACGCACATGGCCGAGAAGGGCGGCGTCTACATCCTCGACGAGCCGACCACCGGCCTGCACCTGGCCGACGTCGAGCAGCTGCTCGGCCTGCTCGACCGGCTCGTCGACTCCGGCAAGTCGGTCATCGTCATCGAGCACCACCAGGCGGTCATGGCCCACGCCGACTGGATCATCGACCTCGGCCCCGGCGCCGGCCACGATGGCGGCACCATCGTCTTCGAAGGCACCCCCGCCGACCTCGTCGCCGCCCGCTCCACCCTCACCGGCGAGCACCTGGCCGCCTACGTCGGCGCCCGACCGAAGTCCACGCGGACTCGGTGAACCGGCAGCGCGCTCCGCTACCCCATGGAGTAGCGGGGCGCGTGATCGGGCCGAGGGGTGACGGGGTGGCGGGAGAACCGCAGGGTGCCGTCGTCGAGTTTGCCGTAGCGGAGGTTGAGCAGGTCGTGGGCGTAGCTCATGCCGAGGCGCCATGGGGGGCGGGAGCCGGATTTGGGGAACTCGTGGACGGAGCGGAGGACGTAGCCGGCCTGGAAGTCGAGCAGGGGCTGCGGGGTGATGGTGGGGTCGGTGTTGGTGGGGACGCACGTGGTGTAGCCGTGGGTGTCGAGGTGGCGCAGGATGCGGACGACGTGCTCGCTGACGAGGTCGGCCTTGAGGGTCCAGGAGGCGTTGGTGTAGCCGATGGTGAAGGCGAAGTTGGGCACGCCGCCGAGCATCATTCCCTTGTAAACCATGGTTTCCGGTAGGTCGACGGGCCGGCCGTCCACGGTGAGCCGGATGCCGCCGAGGGCGAGGAGCCGCAGGCCGGTGGCGGTGACGATGATGTCGGCGTCGAGCCGGGCGCCGGAGGCCAGGCGCAGACCGGTTTCGGTGAACTCCTCGATCCGGTCGGTGACGACGGAGGCGCGGCCGCGGCGGATCGCGGTGAACAGGTCGCCGTCGGGGGCGAGGCACAGGCGCTGGTCCCAGGGCTGGTAGCGCGGGGTGAAGTGGGTGTCGACGTCGTAGCCGGGTGGCAGGCGCCGGGTGATCGCCTTGCGGAGCATCGACTTCACGATGTCCGGACGGCGGCGGCTGAGTTGGTAGAACAGCGTGCCCAAGATGATGTTCCGCCACCGGACGATCGAGTACGCGCGGCGCGCGCCGAGCAGGCGCCGCAGCTTGATGGCCGTGGCGTCCTCGGTCGGCAGGGCGGCGACGTAGGTGGGGGAGCGCTGCAGCATGGTCACGTGCGCGGCCCGGTCGGCGAGGGCCGGGACGAGCGTCACGGCGGTCGCGCCGCTGCCGATCACCACGATGTTCTTGCCGGTGTAGTCCAGGCCGGCGGGCCAGTGTTGCGGGTGGACGACAGTGCCGCCGAACCGCTCGATCCCCGGAAACTCCGGCAGGTACCCGGCGTCGTAGTGGTAGTAGCCGGTGCACGAGTACAGGAACGTCGCGGTGAACCGGACCGTTTCCTCGCCGTGGGTGGCGTCCACCGTCCAGCGGGCGTCCTCAGCGGACCATGCGGCGCACGTCACCCTATGCCCGAAGCGAATGTGCCGGTCGATGCCCGCCTCGGTGGCGGTGTCGCGGATGTAGCGCAGGATCGACGGTCCGTCGGCGATGGCCTCGGCCTGCGTCCACGGGCGGAACCGGTAGCCGAGGGTGTGCATGTCCGAATCGGACCGCACGCCGGGATACCGGAACAGGTCCCAGGTTCCGCCGATGGCGTCGCGGGCCTCAAGGATAGTGTAGGTCCGGTCGGGAAAGGCCGCCTGGAGGTGGCGCGCCGCGCCGATGCCGGACAGGCCGGCGCCGATGATCAGCACGTCGACGTGTTCGGTCACCCGGCCTCCCTGGTCCGGGCGCGCATCCGGGACTGCAGGCGCGAGAGCACGGAGTAGTAGTGCGTGGGGGCGATCCGGGCGAGCGCGTCGAACAGGTAGGCGTCCGGGCCGACGAGGATGCGCGCCCTGCCGCGCTCGACTCCCTTGTGGATGATCGCCGCGGCCTTGTCCGGCGAGGTCATGGTCATGGCCTCGAACTGCGCGGCCATTTGCTCCTTGGTCCGCCCGAGGCCCTCCGGGTCCTTGCGGACGCGGGCGTTGCGGGCGATGTTGGTGGTGATGCCGCCCGGATGCACGGTGACGGCCCGCACCCCGGTGCCGCGCAGCTCCTGGCGCAGCGCGTCGGTGAACCCGCGGATGGCGAACTTCGAGGCGCAGTAGGCACTGTTGTACGGCATGCCGAGCAGCCCGAACACGCTGGAGGTGTTCACGATGACGCCGTCGTCCTGCTCGACGAGGATCGGCAGGAACGCCCGCGTCCCGTTGACCACGCCCCGGAAGTTGGTCTCGAACAGCCAGTCGTCGTCCTCGGGCACCGCGTCCAGCACGGTCGACGCCACCGCGACGCCGGCGTTGTTGAACACCGCCGCGAGCGGCGCCGGCAGCCACTGCCGCACCTCGTCGGCGAAGCGCAGCTGGTCGGTCGCGTCGCGGACGTCGAGAACCCGGACGAGCACCGGACCGCGCAGCGCCGCCGCGGTGTCCTTGAGCCCGCCCTCGTCGACGTCGGCCATGGCGACCGGTGAGCCGAGCCGGGACAGCCGCAGCGCGAGGGCGCGGCCGATGCCCGAGGCCGCACCTGTGATCATTACGGGCCGCCCGGCGATCATGACCGGGCTCCGGCGGTGGTGGCCGCGCCGGACGGCACCGGCCGGGGGGACCGGCGACGCACGATCGCCCGGCCGCCTTTGGCCGGAGCGTAGGCGACCCCGCGGGAATGCCACCGCTCGGCTCGCTCGGTGGTCGGCATCAGCTCGACGTCGCGCAACACGGTGCGCAGCACCACGTTCATCTCCATGGTGGCGAACGCCGCGCCGAGGCAGCGCCGGGTGCCGCCGCCGAACGGGATCCACTGGTGCAGGTCCGGTTTCGCATTCAGGAAACGGTACGGGTCGAACGCCCGCGCGTTGGGGAAGACCGACTCGTCGTCGTGGATCAAGGCGATGCTGACCACCACACCGAAGCCCTTCGGCAGCGTCCACCGGCCGAGCCGGAAACCGTCCGCCTTCACCTGGCGGGACACGGCGTCGATGACCGGGCGGGTGCGCTGCACCTCGAGGATCGTGGCCTCGCGTAGCGCGCTGCCGCCCGCATCCACCTCCGCGACGAGCTCGCGGAGGATGTCGGGGTGGCGGCGGAGCCGTTCGACCGCCCAGGCGAGCGTGGTCGCGGTGGTCTCGTGCCCGGCGGCCAGCAGGGTGAGCAGCTGGTCGGCGATCTCGCCGTGGCTCATCCGCGTGCCGTCCTCGTAGCGGCTCTGCAGCATCATTGCGAGGACGTCGTCGCGTCCGTCGAGATCCTTGTCCGCCTTGGTGATCAGGCGTTCGACCACCGCGTCGTACTCGCGGCGCATGATCTGGAACCGGCCCCACGGGCTCCACCGTCCGAAGTCGACCTTCGGCACCGGAAGGGTGGCGAGCCGGGAGCCGAGCGCGACGAACGGCGGCAGCAGCTCGCGCAGCCGCGCGAACTCGGCGCCCTCGGCGCCGAACACCGCCCGCAGGATGGCGTTGAGCGTGATGCGCATGGTCGACGGCAGCGTCGGGAACTCGCGATCGTCCGGCCACGACGCCAGCTCGCGCACCGTCTCGTCCTCCACGATCTTCTCGTAGGCCGCCAGCCTCCGGCCGTGGAACGGCGGGACGAGCAGCCGGCGCTGCGTGCGGTGCTCCTCGCCGGACAGGGCGAACAGCGAGCCGGGACCGAGCACCCGTCCGAGGTTCACCTCGAGGTTGTCCACGACGTCCGAGCCGGTGGTGAACAGCTGCTTGATCTCGGCCGGGTTGCTGATCACCAGGACCCGGCCGAAGATCGGCAGGTTGACGGTGAAGGCGTCGCCGTAGCGGGCGCGCAGCCGGAGCATCCCGCGCCGCCGGGTGGTCAGCAGGTAGCCGGCCTGCACGGCGCGCGGGACGGACGGACCAGGAGGAAGCGTCACCGTCGTCATCGAACCAGTACCTTCCCGGTGTGGTACGTGGACGTACCATATGTACGGTACGCCGACGTACCATGGGAGTTCAAGAGCCGCACCGCCAGGAGAGGGGTGCCCCGGTGACGATCGCGCCCGCCGACTCGGCGACCTTCCGCCAGCGGCTGCTCGACGGCCTCGCCGCGTCGATCGCCGAGGACGGCTACCGGAACACCACGGTCGCCGACATCGTGCGCCGCGCCCGCACGTCCCGGCGGACGTTCTACGAGCACTTCACCGGAAAGGAAGAGTGTTTCGTCGCGCTGCTGCGGGACACCAACGCGGAGATGATCCGCCAGATCTCCGCCGCGGTCGAGCCGAGCGCGCCGTGGGAGACCCAGGTGCGGCAGGCGGTCGGGGCGTGGATCGGCTGCTCGGAGTCCGAACCGGCGCTCACGCTGAGCTGGATCCGCGACCTGCCCTCGCTCGGCGCCGCGGCCCGGCAACTGCAGCGCGAGCTGATGGAAGCCTTCGTCACCATGATCCAGACGCTGTGCGACACCGACGAGTTGCGCGCCGCCGGCGTCGGCCCGGTGTCCCGGCCGGTGGCGATCGTGCTGCTCGGCGGCCTGCGCGAGCTGATCGCCACCACCGTCGAGGACGGCGGCCGGATCAGCGACATCACCGACGTCGCGGTCCGGGCCTCGCTGGCCCTGCTCGGCCCGCGCGCTAGCCCCGTACGGCCATAACGATTCAAGTACCCAGCCTTACCCGATGGTTGACACTGCCTGATAAGGGCCCTTACGTTCGCGCCCACCCCTATCGGGATGGCCATCGCTGTTGATCCCAAGATCACCCACATCGCCGGGAGGATCATGATGACCAGGCGCGGGAGCGCGTTGACGGCTCTGCTGGCCGCGGTGCTGGCGCTGAGTGCGTGTGCCAAGGGCGACGGAGGCGGTGGTGGCGGCGGAGTTCCCGAAGGGGAGACCCTCATCGTCGGCATCGACCTTCCGATGCAGGGCGCGTCGAAGGACGCCTCCGAGGCGACGGTCAACGCCATGCGGCTCTACCTCGAGCAGCAGGGCGGCAAGGCCGGCAAGTACAAGATCGAGCTGAAGGTGTACGACGACTCCACGGCCGCCAAGGGCGCATGGGACGACGCGACGTGCGCAAAGAACGCGCAGGACCACGTGGCCAACGCCAAGGAAGTCGCGGTGATGGGCACGTACAACTCGGGATGCGCCAAGATCGAGGTCCCGGTGCTGAACCAGGACCCGAACGGCCCGCTGCTGATGATCTCCCACGCCAACACCAACCCCGGCCTCACGAAGTCCTGGGACCCCGGCGAGCCGGACAAGTTCTACCCGACCGGCAAGCGCAACTACGCCCGGGTGATCACCACCGACGACTACCAGGGCACCGCGGCCGCCCAGTTCACCGCCAAGGACCTGAAGGTCAAGCGGTGTGCCGTGCTCAACGACAACCAGACCTACGGCCAGGGTGTCGCCAAGGCGTTCGTGGACGAGGCCAAGCGGCAGGGCATCGAGATCCTCGGCAACGACGCGTGGGACTCCAAGCAGCCCAACTACACCGCGCTGTTCACCAACATCAAGGGCAAGAACCCGGACTGCGTGTACGTGGGCGGCATCTTCGACAACAACGGCGGCCAGCTGGTCAAGGACAAGGTCAAGATCCTGGGTGACAACGACACGGTCAAGCTGATCGGCCCGGACGGCTTCACCGGCTACCCGGACCTCGACAAGCTCGCCGAGGCGCAGGGCATGTACATGACCTTCGCCGGCCTGGCGAGCGAGCAGCTGCGCGCGGCCGGAGGCACCGGTGGCGCGTTCCTCGACGCCTACAAGGCCAAGTACGGCGCCGACCCGGCGACGAACTACGCGCTGTACGGCGTGCTGGCGCTGCAGGTGATCATGCAGGCGATCGAGAAGTCGGACGGGACCCGCAAGAGCGTCAACGACCAGATCTTCGGCGGCGAGGGCATCTCGGTGTCGGGGTCGACCTCGATGCTGGGCAAGGATGTCAAGATCGACCCGAAGACCGGTGACGTCAACGTCCGCGACATCTCGGTCCTGATCATGAAGGACAACACGGAGGCGTTCCACAAGGCCTGGCCGCTGTCAGTTTCCTGACCCACATGCCACGAAGGACTCCTTCAGGGCGCGCGTAATGTCCTGAAGGAGTCCTTCATGGCGGTTCCAAGGGACATCGATGACCGACACCGCCCTGAAGAAAACTGACACACCGGTCGTTCCGGTCGCGATCCGACCGGGGGCCTACGCGCGGATCATCGCGATGCGGGTGGCGTTGTTCCTCATCCTCGGGCTCGGCGCGATCTGGCTGGTGATCAACTTCGTCCACTCGCCGACCCAGTTCTTCAACTCCGCCTTCCTCGGCCTGTCCAACGGCGCGCTGTACGCGCTGATCGCCCTGGGCTACACGCTCGTCTACGGGATCATCGAGCTGATCAACTTCGCGCACGGCGACCTGTTCATGCTCGGCACGCTGTTCAGCGGGTTCCTGCTGACCACCGTGCTCGGCCAGACCGGGCCGGGCGGGGCGGCCTGGGCGCTGTTCATCCTCACGCTGGTCGCCACGATGGCGTTCTGCGGCACCGTCAACGTGGCCATCGAGTTCCTCGCCTACCGCCGGCTGCGCCGCGCGCCCAAGCTGGCGCCGCTGATCACCGCGATCGGCATCAGCTTCGTCCTCCAGCAGGTCGGCCTGTGGTGGAACGGGTCGATCCAGAAGGACTGGCCGAGCGTGCTGCCAAGCGGCGGGTTCCGCATCGGCGGCGTCACCATCGACTACACCCTGCTCATCGTCGTCGCCGTGACCGTTCCGCTGCTGCTCGGGCTCACCTGGGTGGTGACCAGAACCAGGCGGGGCAAGGCGATGCGCGCCACGGCGCAGGACCAGGACGCGGCCCGGCTGATGGGCATCAACGTCAACCGGACCATCTCGTTCACGTTCCTGCTCGGCGGTGCGCTGGCCGGCGCGGCCGGCGTGATGTACCAGCAGGTGATCGGCACGACGCGGTTCGACCTCGGGTTCCAGCTCGGGCTGATCGCGTTCACCGCCGCGGTGATGGGCGGCATCGGCAACCTCACCGGCGCGGTCCTCGGCGGCGTCCTGATCGGAGTGATCCAGGGCCTCAACGACGGGTTGCCGTTCGGGATGGGTCAGAAATGGTCGCAGACCATGGTGTTCTCCATCCTGATCCTGCTCATGGTGTTCCGGCCGTCCGGCCTGCTGGGTCGCCCGCTCGCGGAGAAGGTGTAGTCGTGTCCACAGTAGACTCAGCGGCGCGCCGGCTCCGGGTGCCCCCGCGGCTGCGCTGGCCGCTCGGGTTCCTGCTCGCCGCGATCGTGGTGTACGTCTTCTACGAGTACAGCCTGCCCAACCTGGACGAGGGCATCCAGGCCTGGGTGCAGCGGTGGCTCCCGCTGATCTCCGTCAACGAGGCGCTGGTCTGGGCGATGTGCGCGCTCGGGCTGAACATCGTGGTCGGCTACGCCGGCCTGCTCGACCTCGGCTACGTCGCGTTCTGGGCGATCGGCGGCTACACCGCGGGCTGGCTCATGTCGACGTTCTTCTTCCAGCAGAACATCCACTTCTTCGGCTCGGTGGCCGAAGGCGTCCGGGGCATCCACATCAACTTCTGGACGGTGCTGGTCGCCGGCGCCGCGCTGTGCGCGCTGTTCGGTGTGATCATCGGCGCGCCGACGCTGCGGTTGCGCAGCGACTACCTGGCCCTGGTCACGCTGGGCTTCGGCGAGATCATCCCGCAGGTGTTCACCAACGGCGAGAACATCGGCGGGTTCAACCTTTCCAACGGCACCAAGGGGATCGTGCCGATCGACCCGATTAAGGTCGGCGACACCGTGCTCGGGCCGTTCGACCTCACCGCGAAGTTCGCCATCTTCGCGATCCTCACCGCGATCGTCCTGTTCGTCTCGTTGCGGCTGCGGGTCGGCCGGCTCGGCCGCGCCTGGCTGGCCATCCGCGAGGACGAGCTGGCGGCCAGCGCCATGGGTGTCCCGCTGATGCGCACCAAGCTGTCCGCGTACGCCATCGGCGCGATCTCCGGCGGCTTCGGCGGTGTCGCGTTCGCCACCCACGTCAACGGCGTGCTGCCGGACCGGTTCAACTTCTCCATCTCGATCATCCTGCTGGCCATGGTCGTGCTCGGCGGCATGGGCAACGTGTGGGGCGTCCTGATCGGCGCGCTGCTGCTTGCCTGGTTCAACTCCACCGGGTTGCCGCGCGGCGGTGAGGCGTTCAACGACACGTTCGGCACGAGCATCAACTTCCCGGCGAACAACTTCCTGATCTTCGGTGCGGCGCTGGTGCTGATGATGTTGTTCAAACGGGAGGGTTTCCTGCCCGAGTCCCGAACCAAGCTGGTGCTGCGCGAGCCGGAGCGGACCGAGGTGGAGTCGCTCGGCGCCGAGCTGGAGGAGCAGGCCCCCGAGCTGGAGGAGGCGCTCGACGTCGAACGGGAGAGCAGGCCGTGACTCCGGCGGCGCTGAGCGCGGAGAGCATCACCGTCGCGTTCGGCGGGCTGGTCGCCGTCGACACGGTCAGCTTCGACATCCCCACCGGCGGGATCGTGAGCCTGATCGGTCCCAACGGCGCCGGCAAGACCACGTTCTTCAACGCGCTGACCGGCCTGCATCCGATCTCCACCGGCCGGATCTCCCTCGGCGACCGCAACATCACCGGCCTGGCGCCGCACAAGATCGCCCAGCTCGGTGTGGCGAGGACGTTCCAGAACATCCGGCTGTTCGGCCTGATGACGGCCGAGGAGAACATCAAGGTCGCGATGCACTCGCACCTGCGGGCCGGCGCCACCCGCACGGTGCTGCGCACGCCCCGCCAGCGCCGCGAGGAACGCGAGGCGCACGAGACCGCGCTGGAGCTGCTCGACTTCTTCGGCATGGCCAAGGTCGCCGACGAGTACGCCCGCAACCTGTCCTACGGCGACCAGCGGCGGCTGGAGGTGGCAAGGGCGCTGGCGCTCAAGCCGTCCGTGCTGCTGCTCGACGAGCCGACCGCCGGCATGAACCCGCGCGAGTCCGCCGCGTTCACCGAGCTCGTCCACCGGGTCCGGCACGAGAAGGAGGTGTCGGTGCTGATCATCGAGCACGACATGAGCGTCGTCATGCGGGTGTCCGAACGCATCACCGTGCTCGACCGCGGCGAGAAGATCGCCGAGGGCAGCCCGGACGACATCCGCAGCAACCCGCGCGTCATCGAGGCCTACCTCGGCAAGGCATCCCAGGAGCGCACATGAGCGGAGCTTGCGGAGCGAACCATTCGATACTCCTGCGTCTTCGAGGAACGAGAAGACGCAGGCTTGGCGGAGCTTGCGGAGCGAACAACAAGCACTGCCCCGCCGCCGAGGGACGAGGCGGCGGGGCAGCCGTCACCGAGCTTGCGAGGTGATGGCATGAGCTTCGCCTACGCCGACGCCGAACCCTTGCTGGCCCTGGACGATCTGCACGTCTCCTATGGCAATATCGCCGCGGTCAAGGGATTGACCCTGCGCGTGATGCCCGGCGAGATCGTCACGCTGATCGGCTCCAACGGCGCCGGCAAGTCCACCACCCTGCGCACGATCTCCGGCCTGCAACGCCCCCGCCGCGGCACGATCACGTTCCAGGGCAAGCGAATCGACGGCCTGCCCACCCACGAGATCGTCCGCCTCGGCATCGCCCAGGCGCCGGAGGGCCGCCGCATCTTCCCGCGGATGAGCGTCCGGGAGAACCTCGAGCTCGGCGCCTTCCTCCGCCAGGATCAGGACGGCCTCGCCGCCGACCAGGACTACGTCCTCACCCTCTTCCCCCGCCTCAACGAACGGCTCGAACAGAAGGCCGGCACCATGTCCGGCGGCGAGCAGCAGATGCTCGCCGTCGCCCGCGCCCTCATGGCCCGCCCCACGCTTCTGCTCCTCGACGAACCCTCCATGGGCCTGGCCCCGGTCCTCGTCGAGCTGATCTTCGACACCATCTCCCGGATCCGCGAGCAGGGCACCACCGTGCTTCTGGTGGAGCAGAACGCCCTTGCCGCCCTGGGCGTCGCCGACCGCGCCTACGTCCTCGAGTCCGGCCACCTCAAGCTGGAGGGCCGGGCCGCCAGCCTCGCCAGCGACCCCGAGATCGCCAAGGCCTACCTGGGCGGCTGACGGCCGAGCCGGTGTCCGCCGCGGTTCGCCGTTGTCCGGACGTGTCCGGAATCACGGACGTGGCGCCGGATCGCCCGCCAGCATGTGCCGCGACGGCGGGGCCGGGGGGCCTGCCGTCTTCCCAGCGGACGAGGAGGGCCATGCCATCGGGATCGGGTGCTTTCGGGGTGCAGGTCGGTGACCTGACCACCGCGGCGGGCAGATACCAGTACTGGGGCGACCATGTCGCCGACCTCGCCCGGCGCACGGTGCCATCGGTGGGCGAGGACTCGTTGGGACACCTGGACGCGTTCCGCGCGTTCGCCGGTCCGTACCGGCAGGCTTTCCAGCAGTTCCACGACAACCTTGCCGCCCTCGGCGGCAAGGCCGGCAAGGTCTCCGAGCAGCTGCGGCACGTCGCCGACGACTACGAGCGCACCGAGCGGTCCAACCGCCGACGCTCGGCGGAGGTGAGCTGACGTGGCCGACGACACGGCGATCCTGCTCAGTGGCGCGCGGCGGACGTCGCTGGGTTTCTTCGACGCCTATCTGGACCTGTACAGGCAGGCGGCCGCCGTCGTTCCCGGTGCCGCGCGGTACCCGCGGATCGACTTCGAGCGGGACGTCCGGGTCCGGTACCTGGCGGCGTCGGCCATCGCGTTGGGCGCGTTGCGATCCGACGCCGAGCTGCTGCGGAAAGCCGTCGATGGTGCCAGGAGCTCGCGTAGGGAGATGGCCGACTCGTGGACCACACTGTCCGGCTGGCACGGAAAAGCCCGGGACGCGGCCGAGCGGTACTGCACGTCGTTCCACGATGCGGGGGTGTTCGTCGAGGCGGCGTCGACCGTGCCGCTCGCGCTGCACGCCACGGCCGACGGGATCGAGCGGGACGTCACCGCGTACCTCCACCAGCTGGCCGGCCTCAACCAGCTTCCGGCCATCTACCAGACGTTCAACCTCACGACGAGCATCGCGCTGGCCAGGGGCGGGCTGGCCCCCCAAGCGGCGAACGAGCTGGCGCTGTTCATCAACGACTTCGACAACCGGTACTACGCGTTCCACTGCCACACCGAGAACCTGGTGCACGCGATCACCGAGCGCTACAAGACGATGAAGGGCGCCCTCGGCGCGCTGCACGACGACCGGATCCAGCGGCTGCAGGATCCGGCGCAGTTCGGTAACCGGACCTCCCACCGGCCCGCCCCGCCCGGCGGCCGGCCGCGCACCGCGCCGCCCACGGTGAAATCCCAGCAGACCACCGATCCCCGCCCCAGGCCCGGTTCTCCGACTGGCACGCCACCGCCGACGACCCAGACCGTCCCGCAGAGTTAGGCGCCCGCCACGACGGCGCCGCAGAACACGACGGCGCCGACGACACTCCCTTCCGGTGGCGCCCAGACCGGCGGCGCCCCACCGCAAGTCACCCCGGTCGTCCCGCGCGCTCAGCCGGTCGGGACTGAACCGCCGAAGCTGCCCCCGACCATCGTTCCGTTGTCCGACAAGCCGGCCGATCTCGGCCGCACCACCGAGGACGGCCGGGCCGTGATCAAGGACGGCGACGTCACGATCACCGCCCAGGCGGACAAGGCCGCCGACAAGGTCACGCTCACGATCGACGACGGCCACGGCCACCGGAAGACGTACACGATCGACTACCGGGATCCGGTCAACCCGACCCTGCGGCCCGAACCGGGTCCGATGCGCGAGCCGGCCCCGCGCGTCACGCCGGGCGGCACCACGCAGAGCGCCGCCGGGTCCGGTTCACCGGGCACGATCCGGGTGAGCGGCCGGCTCGAACCGGGTTCGCTCACCGGGCAGGGGGGCGGCCAGGCGCCGAACCCATGGAGCGGCACCGGCATCGCCGCCGCGCTGGCCGGCCAGCGGCCGCAGCCGCCCGGCGGGGCGCCGGTCGGCATTCCCATGACGGGGAGCCGGCAACGGGACGGCGACCCCGAGCGCGGCGGGAACCGCTGGCTGGCCAAGGAGCCGCTGATCAAGGACACGCCGGCGGACCGGTCCCGCGCGATCCGGGCCGGCGGCGTGATCGGCGAGCGCCCGGACAAGCCCGGGGAGGCCTGAGCAGTGTCCACTATGGACCCGGAGATCCAGCGGCAGTTCGAGCAGACTGAGGCGGAGTACCTGGCCCGCGCCGGCACCATCACCGATGAGCTGCGCGCCTGGGAACGCAAGCTCGCCGAGGAGCTCGTCGCCCGGCTGGCCGAACCACACGGCAACCACGGCGCCGCCGCGGACCTCGAGGACGAGGACCGCCGCGCACGGGCCGACTACTACGGCGAACCCGACGACGACGACCCACCTCCCGCGCCGGCCCGTGCCCCGTCGCCGCGCCCCGCCGCCCGCCGCGCCCGCCGCCCCGTGACCGACCCGGACGACGAGGAGGACCTGTCCGAGCATGACTGGTTCGACTAGGACCGCCGGGTGAGGCAATGACGAACTCATTACGGAGCCCGCCGGCGGTGCGCCCGAAGCTTCTGATCAGGTGCCGGCGAGCCCTACGCTGCCCGGCGTGGGAGAGGCGGAGAGCGTCGCGGATCTGGCGCGATTACTGCGGCGCCTGCGCCGGCAGCAGGCGCGGCGGCGGGGCGAGCGGGAGCTGACCTACCGGGAGATCGCGGCGCGGACCGGGTGGGCGGTGTCCACCGTCGGCGAGTATTTCACCGGCCGGACCCTGCCGCCGACCGACCGGTTCGACACGTTGCTGCGGCTGCTCGAGGTCCCGGCCGCCGAGCAGGGTGCGCTGGCCACCGCCCGGGACCGGGTGGAGGAACGGCGGCGGGCGGCGGACCTGGTGCCGGGCCGCCGCGCGGCGCGGCCGGCGATGCGGCTGGCCGGATCGCCGACCGTGGGACGCGACGCCGAGCTGGACGTGCTCGGCTGGGCGATCGACGAGGCGGGGCGGGGGCGGGGCGGCGCGGTGTTCCTCCTCGGCGAGGCGGGCCTCGGCAAGACCCGGCTGCTGCGCGAGGCCGAGCGGGCCGGGGTGGCGGCCGGCGCGGTGGTGCTGCGCGGGCGGTCGAGCAACCCGTCGGTGCAGTTCCGGCCGCTGGCCGAGGCGCTGTTCTCGGTGCTGCGCAAGCCGGGCGTGCCGGACGAGGCGGATCTCACGCCGTACCGCTCGGCGCTGTCCCGGCTGGTTCCGGAGTGGCGGGTGCCACGCCTGCCCGGTGCGGACGACTCGCTGGTCGTGCTGGCCGAGGGCGTGCTGCGGCTGTGCGCGCGGCTCGGCCGCGGCAGCGGATGCCTTGTCCTGCTTGATGATCTGCACGAAGCCGACGGGGACACCCTGGCGGTGGTGGACTATCTGGTGGACAACGCGGCCGGCGAGGGCGTGCTCGTGGTCGGCACGGTCCGCGCCGAACCTAGCGCCGCCGTGGACCTCGCGACGGCGGCCGGGCGGCGCGGCGACGCCACCGTGCTCGGACTGTCGCATTTGGATGCCGAGGCGGTGCGGGAGCTGGCCGCCGGCTGCCTCGGCGTGGCGCCGGAGGCCGTCCCCGCCGACGTGCTCGGCCGGCTGATCTCCGAGGCCGAGGGGAATCCCTTCTACGTCGAGGAGTTGCTGGCCGGCATGGTCGGCAACGGTCGGGTGGTCCGGTCCGGCGACGGCTGGTCGTCAACCGGCACGGTACGCGACGGCGTGCCGCCCGCGGTCCGGGCCAGCGTGCTGGGCCGGGTGGAACGCCTCGGCCCGCTCGGGTTGCCGGTGCTGCGCGCGGCCTCCCTGCTCGGCCAGCGGTTCGACGGGACGCTGGCCGGCGCCATCGCCATGGTCCCGCGGGAGGATCTGCTCGCCGTGCTGCGCGCCGCCGTCGACGCCCGGCTCGTCGTGGTGGACGGCGGTTCCGGTGGCTACGCGTTCCGGCACGCGCTGACCGCGGAGGCGCTGCGGTCCGGGCTGCTGCCCGAGGAGCGCACCCTGCTGGCCCGGCGCGCGGCCGGGGCCATCGAGGCGGCCCACCCGGAGCTGCCCGATCCGTGGTGCGTGCTGGCCGGGGAGCTGTGGGAGCGGGCCGGGGAGAAGCACCGCGCGGCTGAGCTGTTCGGCCGGGCCGGCCGGCGCGCCGTCGTCCAGGGAGCGGTGGGCACCGCGATCGCCTTGCTGGAACGGGGTCTGGCGCTGCTCGCCGGGGACGGGCCGCGGCTGCCGGCCGGCGCGGCCGAGCTGCTGGAGGCACTGCTGGACGTGCTCGTCGTGGCCGGCCAGGTCGGCCGGGCGATCGAGCTCGGCGTCCGGCTGGACACGCACGCCGACCCTGAGCGCCGCGCGTCCGTCCACTTGCGACTCGCCAGGGCCGCGGCCGCCGGCGGGCAGTGGGCGACCGGGCAGCGGGAGCTGGAGCTGGTCAGGTCGCTGCTCGGCCCGCGACCCACCCCGCCGATGAGCGCCAGGGTGGACGCGGTGGCCGCGCAGCTGGCGTTCGCCGACCCCACGCCCGGCCGGCTCGCCCAGGCCGAGGAGCTGGCCGCCAGGGCGTTGCGGGCGGCGACCGAGGTGCCGCTGCCGGAGATCGCGTGCGAGTCGCTCGAGGTGCTCGGCACCTGCGCCCGGGTGCGCGACCTCGACGAGTCCGACGCGCTGTTCGGCCGGGCTCTCGACCTGGCCGTCCGGCACGACCTGACGCTGTCGCGCATCCGGCTGCTGTTCCACCTCGGCGCGCAGGCGGCGATCAGGTCCGCCGACCCCGTTCGGCTCACCGAAGCCAGAAGCACCGCGCTGGAGTCGGGCGCCGTGGTCACCGCGCTGGTGATCGCCGCCGAGCTGGCCGTGGTGCACCTGACCCGCGCCGAGTTCGACGAGGCGGAGCGCTACGCCCGGCATTGCGCGGACACCGCGCACCGCCTGCAACTGGGCGAGCTCCGGCTGGTCGGGTTGGGGATGCGGGTGGCCGTGGCCGCGCACCGGGGGCGGCGTACGGAGGCGACCGAGCTGCTCGGCGAGTTCGACCGGCTCGGTGGGCACGACTTCGAGTTCGCCGCCGCGGTGTGGGGCTGCGGGCTGGCGTTCTGCTCACTGCTGGAGGAGGATCGGGACCGCGCGCTGGTCGAGGTCGCCCACGCGGCCAAGGTGGAGGCCAACCGTCCCTCGCAGTACCTGTCGTTCGCGCACGGGCCGAGGCTGCTCCTCACGGTGCTGGCCGGCGAGGCGGGACGGGCGGAGCACCGGGAGCTCGCGGCGTCGGCCAGCGGGCAGGCCCGGTGGAACCGGCAGTTCCTCGCCCTGGCCGAGGCCGTGCTGGCCGGCCGGGCCGGCGACGCGGCGCGGGCGGACGCGGCGGTGCGGGACTTTCGGGACGCGGCCCGGCCCTACCCGCTCGCCCGCCATCTGGGACTCCGGTTGCTCGGCGAGGCGGCCGTCGACGACGGCTGGGGACAGCCGGGACCGTGGCTGCGCGCGGCGGAGGCGTACTTCCATTCCACCTCGGCGGCCAGGGTCGTGTCGGCGTGCCGGGCACTGCTGCGCCGCGCCGGTGAGCCGGTCCCGCAACGGCGCCGCGGCACCGAGGCCATTCCGGCGCGGCTGCGGCAGGCCGGCGTCACCGCGCGGGAGTACGAGGTGCTCACGCTGGTCTCGGCCCGGTTGAGCAACCGGGAGATCGGCGAGCGGCTCTTTCTGTCGCCCCGCACCGTAGAGACGCACGTGGCGAACCTGCTGGCCAAGACCGGCGCCACCAGCCGGGCGGAGCTGGCCGTCGCCGCACGGGGCGCGGAATCTCCGTAGTGCGGCGGGAGAACGTCCGTGCGGATCCCGGAGGACCGCCGGGGCGCCGGTGACCAGAATCGCTCCAGTCGCGCATCGAGAGGGGAATGCTATGCGTCGCACCGGAAAGCTCCGGCGATTCCACTGTTGCGTGGTCACGCTCCTGCTGACCGTGACGGTCCCGGTCACACCCGCCGTGGGTTCGCTCCGCGACGATCCGTGGCAGTTCACCAAACCCGTTGCGTCCCAGGGCGAATCCGCGCTGAACGCGATCGCGGTGGCGACACCCACCGAGGCCTGGGCGGCCGGCGACGAGCGGACCGCCGGTGGCACGCACCAGTCCTTGATCGGTCGCTGGGACGGCGTTGCGCTGCACCGGATTCCCGGCGCCACCGACTCCGACCAGCCGGCGCTGGACGTCCGCCTCGCCGACCTCGACATCGCCGGCGAGGCGGTGTGGGCCGTCGGGCGGGCGACGCCGGCAGGAGACGGCGCGCACCGGGCCAGGATCGAGCGCTACAGCCGGACCGACCCGGGCGCCGGTGCTGTGTTCCCCGTTGCCGCTCCGGACCTGCACAGCGAGCTGGGCGGCATCGACATGGTGCACGCCGGTCTGGGGTGGACGGTCGGCACGGCCGGAAGCGCCGAGGACTCGACCCGGCCGCTGATCATGCGGTGGGACGGCACGTCCTGGGCCGAGCAGGCCGGCCCGGGTCCCGGCACCCGGACGAACCGGCTCAACGCGGTCGCGGCCCGGTCGCCGTGGGACGTGTGGGCGGTCGGCAGCAGCACCTCGTGGGAGCGGCCCGGCATGTCCCAGATCCTCGTCCTGAACTACGACGGCCAGTCCTGGGCCCAAGTCCCTGCGCCCGACCTCGGCCCGCACTTCAACGACCTGCTCGGCGTGACCATCGTCGGGGACAAGGAGATCATGGCGGTCGGGTACACCGGATCGCCGGACGAGGAGCCCGGCCACCGGCAGGCCGTCGCCCTGCTTTACGACGGCGCGACCTGGCGGGTGCTGCCGGCGGCCGACCCGAGGACGACCGAGTTCACCGGGGTGGCCGCGATCTACGGCGTCGAGGCCTGGCTGGCCGGGTACGCGATGGTCGACGGCGTCGAGACCGCGCACATCGAACGCTTCGACGGTGTCACGCTCCGGCCCAGCCCGATCGACCCGCCGATCGCGCCGTCGGCAACCAACAACTTCCCGGCGACGTTCCTCAGCGACATCGCGGCCGGGCCACCCAACAGTCCACTGTGGGCAGTCGGGTGGCGCGACGTCGACGTCACGCCGGGCCGGTTGGGCTCCACCCTGCGCAGGAACACGGTCAGGCAGAGCTAGCCCGTGTCGCCGGTCAGCGCGAACGAGCGAAGGCGGGTCGTGGCGAGCACGGTGCCGGCGACGGTGAACACACCGGCCAGCACGAGGGCGAGCGGTGCGGCGAGCGTCGCCGTGATCAGCTCGCTGTCGGCGATCGCGCCGGTGAGCGAGGCCGTCTGGTGGTGGATGCTGAAGATCCTGGTGCCGGACACGAAGCCACCGAGGAGGTTCTCCCAGAGGACGATGTAGACGAGCCCGGCGGCGACCGGGCGGCGGGTCACCAGGCTCAGCGCGAGAAAGCTCGCCGAGTAGGCGAGCGCGCCGATCGTGTCGCCGACGACGAGCCCGAGGGCAAGGCCGGGGGAGCCGGCGATCAGGCCGGCGGCCGCCAGCGGCACCGCGGTGGCGACGGTCGTGACGGCCCAGGCGACGGTGAGCTTGGACAGGATGATCTCGCTGCGCGGCAAGGGTTTGGTGAGCAGGTGGGTGATGGTGCCGTCCTCGATCTCAAGGCCGAGCACGCTGCTGCCGATGATCAGCGCGGTGAGCGGGAGGATGACGCCGAGGCCGAGGTCGCCGAACACCGTGGGACCCCAGTCGGAGGCGGGCACGGGAGCGGCGCGGCCGAGCAGGGTCAGGCCGATCAGCACCACGGGCATGGGCAGCAGCAACAGGACGCGCCGGCGGCCCAGCAGGGCCCTGGCCGTCAGTTGCATGATCGTCGGGTTCATCAGGCGGCCACCAGGTAGGAGAAGACCTTTTCCAGGGACTCGTCGGAGGGCAGGATGCCGGTCAGCCGGATGCCCTCGGCGCGGGCGGCCTTGGCCAGGACCCGGGTGAACGTGCCGTAGTCGTTCGCCCTGACCTGCAGGCCGGCCGGGTCCAGCTCGACGCCCGAGACCGACGGGTGTCGCATCAGGACTGTCGAGAGTAGACGGTTGTCGGAGGACTGGATCAGGAAGACGTGCGGGCGGTTGGTCATCAGCCGGCGGATGTGCCGGTAGTCGCCGGAGGCCGCCAGCCGGCCGGCCACGATGACCTGCACGGTGCCGGAGAGCTGCTCGACCTCCTCGAGGATATGCGAGCTGAACAGGATCGTGCGGCCCTCGCCGGCCATCCGGTGCAGCAGGTCCATCATGTGCAGGCGCTGGCGGGGATCCAGCCCGTTGAACGGCTCGTCGAGCAGCAGCACCTCGGGATCGTGCACCAGCGCGGCGGCCACCCGGGTCCGCTGGCGCATTCCCTTGGAGTAGGTGGAGATCCGCCGGTCGACGGCGGCGCCGAGCTCGACGATGTCCAGCGCGGCGCGGGCGGCGCGCGGCGGGTCGGGCAGCCCGTGCAGCTTCGCGCTGGCCAGGACGAACTCCCAGGCGGAAAGGAAGCCCGGCACGCTCTCCCGCTCGGTGACCAGCCCGAGGGTCGAGTAGACGTCCGGGTTGCGCCAGCTCGGCACGCCGCCGACGAGCACCGTGCCCTGCGACGGGGCGAGCAGGCCGGCCATCAGGTGCAGGACGGTCGTCTTGCCCGCGCCGTTGGGGCCGAGCAGCCCGGTCACCCCCGGCCCGATGGTCAGCGTCACGTCGTTGACGGCCACCACGTTGCCGTACCAGCGGGACACGGTGGACAGTTCGACAGTGCTGGTCATGCCTTCACCTTCCGGTAGCGCCACACCGCGCAGCCGACGCCGGCGGCGGTCAGCACCACCGCGACGATGCCGTACACCGGGCCGTACGGGCCGACCTGCACCAGACCCTTGCCGAAGATCCACCGGTCGACCCCGTTGAGCAGGCTCACCGGGTCGAGCAGCCCGGCCAGCTGCCCGGCCGCGCCGGGGTCCAGCGCCCGCAGCGCGCCGGAGACCGGAGCGGTCAGCAGGAACACCGCGATGATGATCCCGGTGGCGAACACCCGCCGGCCGGACAGCGCGGCCAGCGGCAACGCCAGCGCGGCGAGGAGGGCGGCGTGAATGACGGCGGCGGCCAGCCCGGCGAGCAGGTCGGCCGCCTGCTCGAGCACCCCGCTCACGCCGGTCCTGGTGTCGAACGCCAGGCCGACGAACATCACCAGCATCGGGCCGGCGAACAGCACGAGCACCGCGGTGGCCAGCGCGCCCAGCTTGGCCATGGCGTAGTCCGAGCGGCGCAGCGGCCGGGACAGGTACAGCGGCAGCAGGTTGTTGCGCAGGTCGCCGGACACCAGCTCCGGAGCCACGATCGCCACGAAAACCGTTGCGGCGTAAGAGAAAGTGGAGGCGATGCCGACGTAGTCCAGCACCGGCGACGGGAACTGGGAGCTGACCACGACCAGGATCACCGCGGCCAGGCAGGCCAGCGCGAACAGCCCCATCGGCAGGACCTTGGCCCAGGCGCCCCGCCCGATCCCGTACGCGCCGCGCACGCCGTGCCAGTACAGGGAACGTGCCGCGTACCGACGGCCGAGCCGCGGTCCGGTGTACCGCTGGTATCCGATGTCGTGGATGACACCGCTCGCGTCAGGCGCCGGCATGGCTGGCCTCCGGTAGCTCGCGGAACAGGTCGGCAACCTGGTGCCGGTGCCGCTCCAGCCGGTGCAGGGACAGGTCCAGATCGGCGACCGCGTCCCGGATGACGTCGTAGGTGTCCTCAGTAGACAGCTGCACCAGCAGTGTCCGGCCCTGCGCCCGAACGTCCAAACCGGACTCGGTCAGCCGGGCCGCGAGCCGTGCCACCTCGCCGTCGATCTCCACCGTCAGCAGGTCGCTGTGCCGGGTCATCGACGACAGCGAGGCCGAGCGCAGCAGCCGGCCGGCGTCGATGGCCACCAGCGAGGTGCAGATCCGCTCGATCTCGCCGAGCAGATGCGAGCACACCACGACGGAGATGCCGAACTCGGTGCCGATCCGGTGCACGAGGCTGAGCATCGCCCTGCGCCCCTCCGGATCCAGGCCGTTGGTCGGCTCGTCGAGCAGCAGCAGCTCCGGGTCGTGCACCAGCGCCTGGGCCAGCTTGACCCGCTGCTTCATCCCGGTGGAGTAGCCGCCGATCCGGCGGTACCGCTCCTCGTACAACCCCACGTGCCGCAGCGTCTCCGAGGCCCGCTCCCGCGCGGTCGGCGCGGGCAGCCCGCTGATCCTGGCCAGGTGCGTGACGAACTCGGCCGCGGCGACGTCCGGCGGCAGGCAGTCGTGCTCGGGCATGTAGCCGACGCGTGCCCGGACCGCCTCGCCGTCGGCGAGCGGATCCAGCCCCAGCACCCGGATCCGACCGCTGGTCGGGGTGAGCAGGCCGAGCGCGAGCTTGATCAGCGTGCTCTTGCCGGCCCCGTTCGCGCCGACCAGCCCGACGATGCCGGGCTCGACGGACACCGTGAGATCGGCCAGCGCGGTGATCCGACCGTCGTACTGTTTCTCCAGGGCTTCCGTCTCGATGACAGCCACGCACCGGACCCTACGAGCCCGGCGGTCCGCCGACATCCGGCAACAACCCCGGAATCGACCCTTAGGGGCTCAGGTCGCCGCTCTGGCGCGGACCCGGTGCAGGGTGTTGTGCAGGACGGCGACGAGGGCGTCGCGCACGGAGAGCTTGGCGCGGGCGTCGAAGGTGACGATCGGGACCTCGTCGCGGACGGCGAGCGCCCAGCGGACGTCGGCGAGGTCGTGGGCGAGGACGCCGTCGAAGAGGTTGACTGCGACGACGAAGGGAAGCCCGGCCTTCTCGAAGTAGTCCACCGCGGGGTAGCAGTCGTCGAGGCGGCGGGTGTCCACGATGACCAGCGCGCCGAGCGCGCCGTGCACGAGGTCCTGCCACATGAAGCCGAATCGGTCCTGGCCGGGCGTGCCGAACAGGTAGAGCTTGACGTCCTCATCGATGGTGATGCAGCCGAAGTCCAGCGCGACCGTGGTGGTGGTCTTGGCCGGAACGTGCTTGACGCGGTCGATCTCGGCGGCGACGGAGGTCATCGCCGCCTCCGTGGTGAGCGGTTCGATCTCGGAGATCGCGGCCACCGCGGTCGTCTTGCCGACTCCGAAGCCGCCCGCGATGACGATCTTGACGGGGGTCGGCGGGCGTCTGGCGCCTGCGATGGGTTCAGCGAATGGCTTCGAGTCCACGAATGACCCTCTCGATCATGTCGAGGTCTTGGGAGAGTTGGATTCCGGGCCGGCGAACGATGACGTAGCCGAGGGCGGCGAGGTCGGCGACCAGCACCCGGGCCACACCGATGTGCAGGCCGAGGATCGCGGCGACCTCGGCGACCGACTTCGAGCCGGTGCGGCACAGCGCGACGATGTCCTTGCGCTCGAAGGTGAGGTTCGACTGGGACGCCTCACCGAGCCGGCTGGTCGCGACCTGCGCCTCGATCTCGAGCGTGTCGTCGATCGGCTGCGCGCGCCCGGACGTGAGCAGGTACGGACGCAGCAGGGAGACGTCCCGATCGACGGTGTCGCCGGGATCACCGCTCATCGCCTCCTCCTTCGCGTTCGGACTGTCGCGTTCAGACGGTGTTCTTGAGCTCCTCGATCAGTTGGGGGGACAGCACGGCGGTGGCCCGGTTGGCGAACATGGCCATCTCGTAGGCGATCGTGCCGAGGCTGGCGCTCTTGGACGCCAGCACGCCGAGCGAGCAGCCGATGCTGATCGTGCAGACCAGCAGGTAGCCCTGCTCCAGCTCGATGATCACCTTGTCCGGCAGGCCGAGCGGGTGGCACTCGGAGACCCCGTTGGCCAGGCTGAGCATGGCCGAGCAGATCGCCGCGAGCCGGTCGGCGCTGGACCGGGCCATGTCCGACGACATCGCGATCAGCAGGCCGTCGGCGGACACCGCGATGGCGGCGATGGCTCCCGCGGTGTTCTGCGCGAAGCGGTTCACCAGCCAGTTGAAGTTCTGCGCTTCGGCACTGACGCTGGCTAACGGCGTGCCCGGCGCGGGCTTGGTCATGCTGTGCTCCCTTTCGTCGAGTCGGTGTCCCGGCTGGCGGTGGGGTCGTTGTCCGGCGGCTTGTCGGCTCGGGCCAAGCCTTTGGCGAACGCGTCCAGCGCCGCCCGCTCCGCGTCGGGGTCGCGGGTGCGCCGGGCGATGGCGGTCCACGCCGCGGGATCGGCGGGCGCGGCGCCGGGGTCGGGCGCGCGGCTCACCTTGGGGATTCGCTGGCTGCGCAGGCCGGGGGCGAGGTTGGCGCCGGGGACCCGCCGGGTCAGCCCGCTGTGCTCGGCGGGCGCCGGGCCGGGAGCGGGGTCGGCCGCGACGGCGGAACGCCGCACGGCCAGCGGCGACGGCGGGACCCGCATCCCGGTGCGGTCCGGAAGCACCGTGGCCGCCTTGGCGATGGCCGACTGGTAGTCGTCCATGGCCGTGCGCACGGC
>NZ_DASZCQ010000336.1:0-70320 GCF_035942955.1 Actinophytocola sp.
CCCCGGGACCCACAACATCACACATTGCCCCCGGGACCCCTCATCACCCACACTGTCCCCCGTGCCTGCGGCGGTGTCCCCGGAGCAGACCCGCCGGTATCTTGTCGCGGGTCTGCAGATCCTCTTCGTCGCCGTGGCGTACTACCTTGCCGCCAGGATCGGCCTCAGTCTCGCTCTTGTCCGCGACCAGGTGACACCGCTGTGGCCGCCGACCGGTATCGCCCTGGCGTGCCTTCTGCTGCTCGGCGTCCGCTGCTGGCCCGGCATCACGATCGGCGCGTTCTTTGCCAATGTCGCGATTGGACCGACGGTGCCGGCGGTCGTGGCGATCTCGGCGGGTAACACGCTGGCTCCCGTGTGTGCCTGGTTCCTGCTGAGCCGGGTCGGTTTCCGGAGCGATCTTAGAAGGCTCAAGGATGCGCTTGCGCTGATCTTTCTGGGCGCATTTGCCGGGATGCTGATCAGTGCGACGATCGGGAGTGGGACGCTCGTCGTGGCGGAGGCGTTGCAGCCCCGGGATTTCTGGTCGGCGTGGTCGGTGTGGTGGACGGGCGACGCCATGGGGGTGCTTGTGGTGGCGCCGGTGTTGCTCGTGGCGGCCAGTGTGCGCTGGACATGGCGGGTTGCGCCGCGCCGGGCGGTCGAGGGTGCGTCGGTCCTCGTGGGGACGCTAGCGGTCACGGTCGCGGTGACGCAGACGTCGGGGCACCTGTTGTTCCTGGTGTTTCCGATGCTGATCTGGGCGGCGCTGAGATTTCAGCAGGTGGGCGCGGTGCCGTGCAACCTGGTGGTGTCGGTCACGGCGGTGCTGGCCGCGGCGGCGGGGGACGGGCCGTTCGCCGGTGTCGAGTTGCTGCCCAAGATGGTGACGCTGCAGGCGTTCAACGGGGCCGTCACCCTGACCGCGTTGCTGCTGGCGGCGATCGTCGACGAGCGGAACGCGGCGCAGCGGTCGGTGGAGCGGGCGGTGTCCCAGTTGGCCGACGCGGTGCGGATGCTCGAGCCGTACAGCTTGCTGCGCAACGGGCTGCTCGAGGACGTGTTCCGCAAGCGGAGCATGCCGGACCAGCACTGATGGTGGGCGGCGGGACGCTTGTCGGCTAGGTTCGTGTCCGTGGGCAAGGATTCGGCGGTGGAGGTCGAGGTCGGCGACCGGACGGTGCGCGTCACGAACCCGGATCGGGAGTATTTTCCGGCTCGGGGGGAGACGAAGCTTGACCTCATTCACTACTACATGGCCGTGGGGGACGGCATCGTGCGCGCGCTGCGCGAGCGGCCGTGCATGATGCACCGGTTCCCGTCCGGTGTGGCCGGTGAGAAGGTGCACCAGAAGCGGGTGCCGCACGGCGCGCCGCCGTGGCTGGAGACGGTGCGGGTGCACTTCCCGCGGTACAACCGGCACGCCGACGAGCTGTGCGTGACCGAGCTGGCGCACGTGGTGTGGGCGGTGCAGATGTCTACTGTGGAGTTTCATCCGTGGAACTCACGCCGGGCCGACACGGAGAAGCCGGACGAGTGGCGCATCGATCTGGATCCCATGCCGGATTGCCCGTTCGACCGGGTTCGGCGGGTCGCGCACGTGGCGCACGAGGTGCTCGACGAGCTGGGCGCGGTGGGGTGGCCGAAGACGTCCGGGGGCAACGGTCTGCACATCTACGTGCGCATTCCACCGCGGTGGGGGTTCGGTGAGGTGCGCCGCGCGGCGCTGGCCTTCGCGCGCGAGGTGGAGCGGCGGGCGCCGGACGACGTGACGACGACCTGGTGGCGCAAGGATCGCGACCCGGCCATGCTGTTCGTCGACTACAACCAGAACGCGCGGGATCACACGATCGCGAGCGCCTACTCGGTCCGCGGCGTCCCGGAGGCGACGGTGTCCGCCCCGATCAGGTGGGACGAGATCGACGACGTCGAGCCGCGGGAGCTCACCATCGCCACGATGCCCGATCGGTTCGCCAAGCTCGGTGACCTGCATGAGGGCATCGACGACGCCGTGTTCTCGATCGAGCCGCTGCTCGAGTGGGCCGACCGCGACGGCCTCGACTAACCCGCGTGTTTGCCCCTGACGTCGCCGTGTTTGCCTCTCGCGTAGCCATGTTGGCCGCTAGCGCGCACGCGAGGCGCCAACACGGCGACGCCAGGCGCCAACACGGCGACGTGGGGGGCCAACATGCGGGTTAGGCGTCGACCATCGCCAGGGCGGCGCGCAGGATCGCCGGCTCGGACAGCAGCACGTGCTGGGCCGCCCTGCCCAGCGGGATGAAGCTGTCCTCGCTGGTCACCCGGCGCACCGTGCCGGAGAAGCCGGCGTCGGTCAGCGCGGTGAGCACGCCCTCGGACACCCCGCCCGTGCGCCGGGTCTCGTCGACGACCAGCACCCGCCCGGTCCTGACCGCTTCCCGGACGAGGTCGCCCACCGGGAGCGGCGCCAGCCACCGCAGATCAAGCACGCGGGCCTGGATGCCCCGCTCGGTCAGGCGTTGGGCCACGCGCAGGCTCATCGGGACGCCGTTGCCGAAGGTCACCAGGGTGAGGTCCGAGCCGTCGCCGTAGCTGCGCGCGCTGCCAAGCGGCACGGGCTGGCCGCCGGCCGGGGCCAGCCACTCGCCGTCGCCCTCGGTGTGCAGGTCGCGGGTGTGGTAGAGCGCGATCGGCTCGAGGAACACGCACACCCGACCGTCTCCTTGGGACGCCGCGGCGCAGGTGCGCAGCATGGCCGCGGCGTCGTCGGCCCGCGCCGGGGAGGCGATGATCAGGCCGGGGATGTCGCGCAGCGCGCCGACGGCGTTGTCGTTGTGGAAGTGGCCGCCGAAGCCCTTCTGGTACCCGTAGGCGGCGATCCGCACGATCATCGGGTTGTGGTACTGGCCGTTGGAGAAGAACCGCAGCGTGGCGGCCTCGCCGCGGATCTGGTCGGCCGCGTTGTGCAGGTAGGCCAGGTACTGGATCTCGGCGATCGGCAGGAACCCGCACAGCCCGGTGCCAAGCGCCATGCCGAGGATGCTCTGCTCGTCAAGCAGCGTGTCGAACACCCGCGCCGCGCCGAACTTCCTGAGCAGCCCGCGGGTCACGCCGTACACCCCGCCCTTGCGGGCCACGTCCTCGCCGAACACCAGCACCTCCCGGTGCTCGGCCAGCAGGTCGCCAAGCGCCCGGTTGATCCCCTGCGCCAGCGTGAGCCGGTCCGAGGTCGCCGCGACGGTCCGCGCCGGCGGCTCGCGGGTGACCAGCGGCGCCATCACCTCCACGGCGTTGGCCAGCCCCGGCGCGGCCGCCGCCCGCTCGGCCACGGCGGCGACCTCGGCGCGCTTGTCCTCGTAGTAAGCCAAGATCTCGGCCGGGGTCCGCACACCGTGCTCCACCAGCAGCCGGGCCGTGCCCAGCAGCGGGTCGCGGCGCGTGTCGGCGTCGATGTCGGCCGGGTCGCGGTAGGCGAGCTCCACATCGGATCCGGCGTGTCCCATCAGCCGCACCATCCGCAGGTGCAGGAAGGCGGGCGCCCGGTTGGTCCGAACCCAGTCGGCGGCCTCGGTCGCGGCCCCGGCGACGTCGGTCAGGTCGGCGCCGTCCGCGGCCAGGTACCGGATCCCGGACTGTCCCGAGTAGACGTTCTCGATCCAGCCGGGCGGGGTGCGCACGCTGATGCCGATCCCGTTGTCCTCGCACACGAACAGCAGCGGCAGCGGCAGCTTCTGGTACGCGCAGTGCCGGGCCGAGTTGAACGCGCCGAGCGCCGTGGAGTGGTTCGCCGAGGCGTCGCCGAAGCTGCACACCACGATCGAGTCGAGCGGCCACTCGCAGGCGATGCCGAGCCGGCGCGCCCGCTCGATCCCGAACGCCAAGCCGACCGCCCGCGGCAGGTGCGAGGCGATCGTGGAGGTCTGCGGGATGATCGCGAGAGCCTTGTTGCCGAACACCTTGTGCCGGCCGCCGGCGATCGGCTCGCTGGCGGCGGCCACCACGCCGAGCATGACGTCCAGCAGCGGCGTGCTGCCGGGCACCTGCCGGGCGCGCTCGACGTAGAACGCGCCCGAGCGGTAGTGCAGCAGCGCGGGATCGGTCGGCCTCAGGGCGGCGGCCAGCGCGGCGTTGCCCTCGTGGCCGGACGATCCGATCGTGTAGTAGCCCACCCCGGCCGCGCCGAGCCGGCGCGCGGCCAGGTCCAGGTGCCGGCTGCCGAGCTGGGAGTCGAACAGCTCGAGGCAGCGCGCCCCGGTCAGCGCCGTGCCGTCGTGCAGCGGCAGTTCGGGGTCCCGGCGGGGCCGCGCGGTCAGCGCGGCGACCGCGGCGATGAAGCTCTCGTCGATGGCTTCGGGCATCTACGGGTGATCCTCGGTGGACAGTCGGTAGTCAAGGTCCGGCCGCACGGTGGCCACGTCCATTTGCGCCTTCTGCAGCCGCCCGGAGAAGTCCCAGTTCATCGCCTGCCAGCGGGTGAACTGGTCCAGCACCCACATGCCGGACTGCCGGCTGCCGTTGCCGGACCGCCCGTTGCCGCCGAACGGCAGGTGCGCCTCGGCGCCCGAGGTGGAGTTGTTGACGCTGACCATGCCCGCGCTCACGCCCTGGCGGAACCGGAACGCGCTGGCCGGATCCGTGGTGTAGATCGACGAGGACAGGCCGTACCCCGGCGCGTTGGCCAGCTCGATCGCCTCGTCGAGCGACCGGTACGTGGTGACGCCGACGATCGGGCCGAACGTCTCCTCGGTGAACACCCGGTCGCCCGGTCGCACCCCGTCGAGCACCACCGGGTGGTAGTACAGCCCGGCGGAGTGGTCGCCGGCGAACCGATCCCTCGGGTTGTCGTCGGTGATCCGGCCGACGCCGGCCGAGCCGAGCACGGTGTGGTGATCGGCGATCCAGCCGAGCACGTCCTCGTAGGAGTCGGCGAACTTCTGGTCGAGCAGCGGGCCGTAGAGCACGTCGCCGGTGGGCTCGCCGACCGTGGCCGCACGGACCGCGGCGTCGAACCGGCGGAGGAACTCGTCGTGCACGTCCTCGTGCACGATCACCGTGCCCAGCGAGGTGCAGCGCTGCCCCGCGGTGCCGTACCCGGCGAACAGCGCGCCCTCCACGGCCAGGTCCAGCTCGGCGTCCGGGGTGACCACCATCGGGTTCTTCCCACCCAGCTCCAGGCACGGGGACTGCACGTAGCGGCCGCACAGCTCGCCGATCCGCGCGCCCACCGCGCTCGAGCCGGTGAAGCCCACCTTGTCCACCAGTCCGGCCGCCAGCGCGGCGGCCAGTCCGTCGTACGTGGACTGTCCATCCGCGACGACCAGGTTGAGCACGCCGGCCGGCACCCCGGCCCGCCAGACCAGCTCGGCGAACGCCCTGGCGCTGGCCGCCGCGTACTCCGCCGGCTTCCACACCACCGCGTTGCCGCACAGCAGCGCGGGCACCAGGTACCACGACGGCACCGCCACCGGGAAGTTGCCGGCGGTGATCACCGCCGCCACGCCGACCGGCACGCGGAACGTGAACAGCTGCTTGTCCGGCATCTCCGACGGCACGGTCTGCCCGTACAGCCGCCGGCCCTCGCCGAGGAAGAAGTCACACGTGTCGACGATCTCCTGGACCTCGCCGCGCGCCTCGGCGAGCGGCTTGCCGATCTCCCTGGTGACCAGCCGGGCCAGGGCGTCGGCGTTGGCCTCGACCAGCCGCCCGAGCGCCGCGATCGCCCGACCCCGCACCGGCGCCGGCACGGCCGCCCAGTCCCGCTGCGCCCGCCGCCCCGACTCCGCCGCCTGGCACAGGATCTCCTTGTCCCCCAACAGAACCGTCGCCACCACGTCGTCGAGCCGGGCCGGGTTCCTTGACACGTACTCCGTGCCCGCGTCGCTGCGCTTCCCGTCGATCACCGAGCCAATCGTCCGCACCCGATAAGGCTAACGGGCGCCCTTCGATTCGCGGTGCACGCGGCGCGGCCGCCCGCCCGCGGGTGATCACGTGCCGCCAACTGGCAACTGTTAACGCTCCTTCGGCGCTTCTCGTGCTCACTGTCCGCGCTTAGCGTCACCCACTACGGTGGCGCTAGCCTCACACTTTCGGGGTCTGACGCCTCCGGGCTTAGTAGATCCACGAGAGGACCAGCTCCCATGCGGAAGCGTTTGACGGCAGGGCTCGCGGCAGTGGGCCTTGCCCTGGCGGGGCTCGCCGTGCCGGCCCTGATGGGCACGGCCCAGGCCGGCGACGGCACCGCCGCGATCATCCCCGGCGCCAGCTACGACCAGTTCATCGTCACCTTCGCCGACTCGGCCGCCCGCCAGGTCACCCATAAAGGGGTCACCCAGGTGAGGGAGACCGCGACCGGCGACGTGGTCGTCCGGGCGCCCAGCCGACTCGGCCGGGTCGCGTCGCAGCGGCTGATGGCCGAGCTGAGCCGGCTTCCGGGGGTGGTCGGCGTCGAGCCGGACCTGGTGCTGACCAAGCAGTTCACCCCGAACGACCCGCGGTTCGGCGAGCAGTGGGACCTGTTCGAGGCGACCGCCGGCATCAACGCCCCGGCCGCGTGGGACACCGCCGACGGCGCGGGCGTCACCGTCGCCGTGATCGACACCGGCATCACCCCGCACTCCGACCTGAACGCGAACGTCCTCCCCGGATTCGACTTCATCTCCGACGCCGCAAACGCCAGGGACGGCGACGGCCGCGACGCCAACCCGAACGACGAGGGCGACTTCCTCAACGTCGGTGACTGCGGCAGCCCCACGCCGGCCACCTCGAGCTGGCACGGCACGCACGTCGCCGGCACGATCGCCGCGCTGTCGGACAACGCCAACGGCGTCGCCGGCATCGCGCGCAACGCCAAGATCCTTCCGCTGCGGGTGCTCGGCACCTGTGGCGGCACGACGTCCGACATCGCCGACGCGATCACCTGGGCCTCCGGCGGGAATGTGCGCCGGCTCCCGGCGAATCCCAACCCGGCCAAGGTGATCAACCTGAGCCTCGGCGGGGCGAGCCCGCGCTGCGGCAGCGCGTTCCAGCGGGCGATCAACGGTGCCGTGTCGCGCGGCACCACGGTCGTGGTCGCGGCCGGCAACTCCAACTCCGACGTCGCCGGCTTCACCCCGGCCAACTGCGACAACGTGGTCTCGGTCGCGTCGAGCGACCGCTCCGGCAACCGGGCGTTCTACTCCAACTTCGGTGCGACGATCGACGTGACCGCGCCGGGTGGCGAGGTGCGCCTCGAGACCGACCCGCCGGGTTCGCGGACCACGCCGCAGGACGGCATCCTGTCCACGCTCAACGCCGGCGCCACCACCCAGGGCGCCGAGACTTACCTCACCTACATGGGCACCAGCATGGCCGCGCCGCACGTGGCCGGTCTGGTGGCGCTCATGCTCGGCGAACGGTCGTTGACCCCGGCCCAGATCGAGGCCGCGCTGAAGGCCAACACCCGTCCGCTGCCCGGATCCTGCACGGGCTGCGGCGCCGGCCTGATCGACGCGGCCCGCACCATCGGCGCGATCTGATCGAGCTGAACCGATAGGGCCCCGCCGCACGACGGCGGGGCCCTACCGGCCCGTCCGCTGGTGCGCCACCCGGGTCTGCTGTCCGAAGTAGAACGT
Source organism: Actinophytocola sp. (assembly GCF_035942955.1). Classification (GTDB taxonomy): domain Bacteria; phylum Actinomycetota; class Actinomycetes; order Mycobacteriales; family Pseudonocardiaceae; genus DASYTH01. The sequence continues at coordinate 7,569 of NZ_DASZCQ010000336.1, forward strand.
CCGGACCCGGTATGCCGCCGCCTTCTCATCGGGCAGCGTGACCAGCCCGAACGAGTTCACGTTCGGATCCACCACCGCGGCCACCCTGAACTCGGCGTGCCCGCGCGGCCGCGCCTCGATGAGAAACCCCTCCTCGTCGCCGGCATTGTCGGTCCACCTGAACCAGATCCCGTCGGCGTGCCGCACCACCGCCGTCAACCCCGTCGGCGCCCCACCCCCGCCACGGATCGACACCGGCGGACCGACCCCTCCCGGCAGGACGCGCGGAGCGGCCCACTCGTGGCCATCCCGAGTGTCCTCATCGGACGGCTCACCGTCCGGCAGCACCACGTCGACCGTCCCCGAGCTCGGCCCGAGCACCGCACGCACCCGGTAGTAGAACGGCGTCTCCGGCATCAGATCCGCATGCCGGTATGCCCGCTCACCCGCCGGCAGGAACTCCAGGATCGTGTACGGCCCGCCCGGCTCGGTGGCGAACTCCACCACCTGGCCGACCGCGTCGTCGCCAAAACCCTGCCACCCCAACGAGATCTCCGTCGGCGACACCAGCGTCGCGGTCAACCCCGGCCCCTCCTCGGCCGGCGCCCCCGCACACCCCGCCAGCGCCGCCGACAGAATCACCACCGCGCACCCGCCCGCGGCCGAGATGCTCATTTGCGCCAGAAGCGGATGTTGCTCCACTCGACGGTGATGGGGCCCTGGCCGCTGCCGGTGCGGTAGGCGCCGAACTTGTCGTAGTAGGAGCCGCTCGGGCCGGACATCGTGTGGCGCAGGGATCCGTTGATGTACGTGCGGTGCTGGCCGCCCATGACGTGGACGGTGTTCACCCGTACCGTGGTGCCGACGGTGGCGCCGGTGGCGATCGTGGTGCCGCCGCGGACGGAGTAGAGGCGGCCGCCGCGCTCGACGGCGAGCATGAACCAGGCGCCGTCGTTCTGGTTGAAGGTCTGCTTGAGGCTGATGCGGCTGCCGCCCATGCTCGTGATCCGGAAGTAGCCCTCGAACTGGCGGGTGCCGCTGGTATAGGTGGCGTAGCGGCGCTCGGCGCGCTGGTCGCCGCTTGCCGTGGAGCAGGTGAGGCGGAACGTCAGGTCGGCGACGTCACCGCAGCCGCGTTCCTGGACGGAGAACGTGGGCGAGTAGGCGGTCCAGCCGCCGGGCTCCACTTCGGACAATGCGTCGGGTGCGGCGATCACCATGCCGCACAAGGACAGGAGCGCGGCGAGCGCGCGAAACCGCTTGGACATTGACGCCCCCACGATGAATAGGCAGGGAATCTAACCATCGTGGGTTCGACGATAGGGCAGGATGGCACCGGGCGGAAGGTGTGGTCCCGGCCATCGGGACGGCTTTTAGGTGGGAAATCACGGCGCACGGGGAAGGAGTGGGTGGATGCGGGCCGTGGTCTACGAGGAGTTCGGGCGGCTGCCGGAGGTTCGGGTGGTGCCGGATCCCGTGCCGGCCCCTCGGGGAGCGGTGATCCGGGTGGCGGCGACCGGGCTGTGCCGCAGTGACTGGCACGGGTGGCTTGGACACGACGCCGACGTCCGGCTTCCGCATGTGCCAGGGCACGAGTTGGCCGGGACGGTGGCGGCGGTGGGGGAGCGGGTGCGGGGAGCGTGGCTGGGGGAGCGGGTGACGGTGCCGTTCGTCTGCGCGTGCGGCGGGTGTGCGGCGTGCGCCGCGGGCGCGCAGCAGGTGTGCCGGCGGCAGACGCAGCCGGGGTTCACCCACTGGGGCTCGTTCGCCGAGTACGTCATGATCGAGAACGCCGACGTGAACCTGGTGCGGATCCCGGACGATCTGTCCTTCGCGACGGCGGCGAGCCTGGGATGCCGGTTCGCCACGGCGTTTCGGGCGGTGGTGGCCCAGGGCGGGGTGCGGCCCGGCGAGTGGGTCGCGGTGCACGGGTGCGGTGGCGTCGGGCTGTCCGCGATCATGATCGCGGTGGCGTGCGGCGCCCGGGTCGTGGCCGTGGACGTCGCCCCGCCGGCGCTGGCCATGGCGGGAAAGCTGGGCGCCGCGGTGACCATCGACGGCTCCACCGGCGACGTGGCCGAGCGGATCACCGAGTCCACCCGAGGTGGGGCGCACCTGTCCGTCGACGCGCTCGGCAGCCCGGCGACCTGCGCGGCGTCGATCAACTGCCTGCGCTGGCACGGGCGGCACGTGCAGATCGGCCTGCTGCCAACGGATCCGGAGCTGCCGATGGCCCGGGTGATCGCCAGGGAGCTCACCGTCGCCGGCAGCCACGGCATGGCCGCGCACGCCTACCCGCCGATGCTGGACATGATCAACGCCGGCGCCCTGCGGCCCGATCTGCTGGTCACCGCCACGATCGGGCTCGACGACGTGCCGAACGCCTTGGCAGCCATGGGATCCGGGTCGCCAACCGGTGTGACGATCATCGAGCCGCACGCCGGGGACGCCCCGCTCACCGGGTGCCACTGACCGAGGCGAGCACCGCGGCGAGTGCGGTGAACCCGGCGAGGATGGCGAACACGGCGGGATAGCCGCCGAGCATCTCGGCCAGCGCGGTGCACGCCCACGGGGCGACCGCGGCGACGATGTTGATCGGGGCGAGCAGCAGGCCGTTGAGCCGCCCGTAGTACGCCGCACCCCACCTTTCGGTGACCGCGGTCGCGTGCAGCAGCGTGAACACCCCGCGGGACATGCCCACCAGCACCGCGGCGATGATCAGCAGCGCGGCCGGCCCCGGGAGGACGCCCATCAGGGCGACGGAGCCGGCGCCGGCGCCGAGCACCAGCGCGGTGCGGCCGCGGACGCTGGTCGCCGCGGTGAGCCGGCCGTAGCCGAGGCGCGCGCAGACCTGCCCCGCCCCGCCGAGGCCGAGCGCGACCGCGGCCAGGCCGGTGGACAGGCCGCGCTCGAGCAGCAGCGGGATCTGGATGATCACGACGCCGTAGATGGCGAAGGACGCCAGCGTGAACGCGACCGTCAGCAGCACGAACGCGCGGCTGCGTGCCACCTGACCCGGCGGCCGCGGCGGCTGGTCGGGATGGGCCTCGGGCCGCGACCACCCGCCGCGCAGCCCGATGGCGTGCAGCGGGATCGTGATCAACGCGTACCCGGCGGCCAGCACCAGGTAGGTTCCGCGCCAGCCGAGCCACCCGGCCAGCAGCGCGGTCAGCGGTCCGAACACGGTGCTGGCCAGGCCGCCGACCAGGGTGATGGCGGTCAGCGCGGTCACCCGGCGCTCGCCCCACCAGCGGGTGACCGCGGCGAACGCGGGGCTGTAGAGCGTGCCGGACATGGCGACCCCGACGAGGAACCAGCCGGCGAAGAACCAGTGCGGTGACCCGGCGGTGGCGACCAGAACCAGCGCCGGGACGGCCAGCACCGAGCCGCTCGTCATCACCGGCCGCGGCCCCCGCCGGTCGAGCAGCCGGCCGACCCAGATCCCGGCCAGCGCCAGGACGATCTGGCCGAGCGAGAAGGCCGCGGTGACCATGGTGGCCGACCAACCGGTGTCGGCGGTGATGCCGGGCGCGAGCACCGGGAACGCGTAGAAGAGCACGCCCCAGCTGGTGATCTCGGTGAGGCACAGGACGAGCAGCACCCGGCGCAGCCCGGCGCGGGACAGCGCTGCGGGCACCGTGGAGGTCACGCTTGTGAGCATGTCAACGGACGCGGGCCGAACAGGAGAGTTCGTGAGCGGAGACACCCGGACATAAAGGGGTTCCGCGCTCGACCGGCCTGGGGGTCACCGGGAGCACGGAACCACCGTTAACAGTACACCCGCACGGGCCGGTTCAGCGAGAGGCACGCCGTAACGCTTCATCACGGGTTTAATTCGCGCTGGCCACGGGCGTGGTATGGTCTGTGCTGTCTAGACAGCACCCGGGAGGTGCCGCCATGCCCGAGCGCCCGCACTGGCAGGTCCAGGAGGCCAAGCAGCGGTTCAGCGAGGTCCTCCGCGCGGTCGAGAACGAAGGGCCGCAGACGATCACCCGGCACGGCGAGGAGGTCGCGGTCGTCATCGACATCGACCAGTACCGCCGGCTCACCGAGGGCCGGCGAAGCTTCAAGGAAGTGCTGATGGGCCCGCCCATCAGCGACGAGATTGCCGAGGTTCTGGAAGAGATCGAGTCCGAGCGAAAGAACGACTTCCCCCCGCTGCGCGACTTCGAGATCGAGCTGGGGCTGGATCGGCCGGTCGATGAGGGGTCGAGTTGACCTACCTACTCGACACCAACGTCCTGTCCGAGACGCGGAAGACGAACCGGAATCCGGGCCTCGAGCAGTGGATCGGCGACATGCCGATGGAGCGTCTGCATCTCTCCGTGATCACGGTCGGCGAGGTCGAGAAAGGTATCGCCAAGGTGCGCGAACGCGGCGATCATCGTCAGGCGGCTCTCTTCGAGAGCTGGCTGGACGACGTTGTCGACAAGTTCGGCGAGCGGATCGTCCCGGTCACGACCGAGATTGCCCGGGAGTGGGGTACGCAGAGCGGTCGCCGGCCCGTCTCGATCGCGGACGCCTTGATCGCGGCGACGGCAAGAGTCCACAACCTGCGCCTGGTTACCCGCAACGTCAAGGACTTCGAGGATGCCGGGGTGAGGGTGCTCAATCCGTTCACCGACTGAACGTTAGCCTCGCACCATGAAGATCTCTGTGGCCGCCGACGAGCGGACCGGGGTGGCCGACGCGGTGGTCGCCGAGCTGCGCCGGCGGGGGCACGAGCCGCTGCTGCACGGGGCGCTCAACGACGACGAGCGCGACGACTGGGCGTGGGCGAGCGAGGCGGCCGCCCGCGACGTCGCGGAGGGGCGGGCCGAGCAGGGGATCGTGGCCTGCTGGACCGGGACCGGCGCGTCGATCGCGGCGAACAAGGTGGCCGGCGTCCGGGCCGCGCTGTGCGGCGACGCCGAGACCGCCCGCGGGGCACGGAAGTGGAACGACGCCAACGTGCTGGCGCTGTCCCTGCGCACGACGAGCGACGCGGTGCTGACCGAGATCCTCGACGGCTGGTTCGGCGCCGAGCCCAGCACCGACGCCGACGACGTGGCCAACATCCGGCACGTGGGTGAGATCCGGCCGTGATCAGCGTCCTGGCCACCGGCCTGATCATCGCGGCGCTGGCCGTGGCCGCCTGGTCGCTCGGCCTGGTGCTGCTGAACAAGACCGTCGGCACCGGCACGCTCGGGCTGCTCGCGCTGCTCGAGCTCGCCCTGCTGGCGCAGACGGTGATCGGCATCGTCAAGCTGGCCGGCGCCGACCGGGACGTGTCCGGCGCGGCGTTCGTCGGCTACCACATCGCGGTGCTGCTCATCCTTCCGGTCGCGGCGTTCCTGGCGCTGGCCGAGCGGACCCGGTGGGGCAGCGCCATCGTGCTGGCCGGCTGCCTGGTGGTCCCGGTGATGATCGTGCGGATGAACCAGATCTGGAACGCCGGTGCCTGACGTCGTCGCGCGCACCCGGACCGGGCCGGGGCGGCTGCTGATCGCCGTGTACGCGATCTTCGCGCTGGCGGCCACGGCCCGGTCGGCCGTCCAGATCGCCACGAAGTTCGACCGGGCGCCGGTGGCCTACCTGCTGTCCGCCCTCGCCGCCGTGGTCTACATCGTCGCCACCGCCGGCCTGGCCCGGGCCAGCCGCACCTCCCGGCGGGTCGCCGCGATCTCCTGCACGGTCGAGCTGATCGGCGTGCTCGCGGTGGGAACGGTCAGCCTGCTCGAGCCCGAGGCCTTCCCGGACGCCACCGTGTGGTCGGCGTTCGGCCAGGGCTACGGCTACGTGCCGGTGGTGCTCCCGATCCTGGGCCTGCTGTGGATCCGCCGAACGGCTAGAACGGCGGCCCGAAGCCACAGTTGACCGGCGCCGCGTTGGCCGGGTCGAGCGCGTTGGTGATCATCTGGGCGATCCCGGGATCGAACGCCATTCCGATGTGCCCCACCGGATCGGCCGGGCACACGTCCTGGACGTAGCGGTTGCGCACGCCCGGCTCGCGGACGAACGCCGTCTCGGTGGGCGTGACCAGCGCGTCGTACCGGGTGGCGATGATCGTGTAGGCGATGCCGGGCTGGGTGATCGGCCCGTCGGTGAGCCGCCGGACGGCCGAGCCGCCCACGATCGCCTCGGTGCAGAACTGGCAGCCGAACGTGGCGAGCACCAGGCCGACCAGCGGGCCCAGGCCGAGGAAGTCGCCGAAGCTGACCAGGCCGCCGAACGTGGTGCCGTGGGTCGGCGGGGCGAGCGCGACGACGGTGCCGACGGTCCGGTAGCCCAGGACCTTGGGGCCGTACAGGGACTGGAACGCTCCCTCGGAGTGGCCGACCAGGTCGACCCTGGCCGCGCCGGTGCCGGTGCGCACCCGGTCGATGAACGCGGCGATCTCCGGGGTGGACCTGGTGATCGACACGGTGCCGCCGACCGGGATGGCCGGCGCGGCCTGGCCGTAGGTCGGGGCGAACGCGCAGTACCCGGCGCCGGCCAGGTACGGGCCGAGATAGGAGAAGTGGCCGGGGCCGTTGCCACCGAGGCCGTGCAGCAGCACCACCGGGTTGGGGTGCGCGGCGGCCGGCCGGCAGCTCCAGTCGTTGAAGCCGGACGAGGGCGCGGCGGTCGCGCTGGCCGGACCGGACACCAGCAGTCCCGTGACGCTGAGCGCGACGAACGCGACGCCGAGCAACCTGATGCGCATGCCGTGAAGTAGAGCACGCCAGGCCGTTGTTAACAAGAGCGCTTGTTCATAACTCGGCTCCTTGTTCGTACTGGATCGAATGAGTAGCGTTGCGGATATGGGCCGGCGCATCAGGGGACTCGACGCCGAGGAGCGGCGCGCGCAGCGGCGAGGCCAGCTGCTGGACGCGGCGCTGGAGCTGTTCGCCGCCAACGGCTACCAGAACACCTCGATCGAGCAGCTCTGCCAGGCGGCGTTCGTCGGCACCAAGGCGTTCTACGAGGTGTTCGACAGCCGGGAGGACTGCTATATCGCGCTGCTGCGGGAGGTCACGGCGCGGCTGTCCGCGCGGATGGTCGACGCGCTGACCGAGGCGCCGGACGACGAGCAGCGGGCGACCCGGATGCTGGTGTCCACCTTCGCGCACGCGCTGGTCGACGATCCGCGGATCGCGAGGGTCACCTTCGGCCGGGGCATCGCGGTCACCCCCGAGGTCGAGCGCCAGCGCCGGGCCAACCGGCGGTGGGCGGCGGGCTTCATCGAGACGATCTGGCGCCGCTACGGCGTTCTCGGCGACGACCGGTCGGACATCGACGCGCACCGGATGGCGATCGGCGTGATCGGCGGCATGTTCGACCTGATCGCCGACTGGCTGCTGGACGCCGATCCCGGCGCCGGCGCCGGCGTCGACGCGCTGATCACCGATCTGATCAACTTCTACGACGTGATCCAGACCGGACTCCGTCGGTGGCGTGGTCCATCCTTGACGGTGTGAGGAACCCGACCACCACCGAGTACGGCGTGCTCGGCGTCCGGGACGGGCACTTCAGCCTTGAGCGGGCGCCGGCGTCGGACGATCTTGCCGAGCTGGTCGAGCGGCACTGGCTGGTGCGCTGGGAGCTGCCCCGCGGCCGGCGCGACGCGGTCACGCTGCTGCCGCACCCGTGCGTCAACCTCGTCTTCGACCGGGGACTGGTGACGATCAACGGGGTGGGCCGGGAGCGGTTCACCTATGCGTACGAGGGAACCGGCCGGGTGTTCGGCGTCAAGTTCCGGCCCGGCGGCTTCCGGCCGTTCCTGCGTCGACCGGTCGCCGAGCTGACCGGCCAGGTGCGCCCGCTGGCCGGCCTGTGGGGCGCGGCCGGCGCGGACCGGCTCGCCGCGGAGCTGTCCATGGCGGCCGGCCTGACCGAGCTGGTCGCGGTCGCCGAGCGGCACCTGCGCGCGCACTGGCCGGAGCCCGATCCGGAGGTGGCGGTGGTCGGGCGGATCGCCAACGCGCTGCTCCACGACCGGACCGTGACCAGGGTCGACGACGTGGTCACGCGGTTCGGCATCCCGGCGCGGACGCTGCAGCGGCTGTTCGAGCGGTACGTCGGGGTGAGCCCGAAGTGGGTGCTGCGGCGGTACCGGGTGCACGAGGCCGCGGCCCGCCTTGCCGAGGGCACCGGCGGGAGCTGGGCCGAGGTCGCCGCGGAGCTCGGCTACTTCGACCAGTCGCACTTCATCCGCGACTTCACCCGGGAGGTCGGCATCACCCCGGCCGCCTACGCCGACGCCTGCCGCCGGCACGCCGCCCCGGTGGGCGTCTAGGAGCCCTTACCGCAGAATCACCCGGGGCACCCGCGGGGGATTGGCCCGCGCCTGCCACTCGCGCGGGTAGCCCAATGAGACCTCCTCGAACGGGACGCCGTCGTATACGGTGCTGCGCGGGATGTGTAGGTGCCCGTAGACCGCCGCCGCGGTGCGGAACCTGCGGTGCCAGTCGGCGGTGCGCTCGGTGCCGCACCACAGCGCGAAGTCCGGGTAGCGCAGCACCCTGGTCGGCTCCCGGACCAGCGGCCAGTGGTTGATCAGCACGAGCGGGACGTCCGGGTCGCACCCGGCCAGCCGCCGCTCGGTCTCGGCGACCCTGGCGGCGCACCACGCCTCCCGGCTCGGATGCGGGTCGGGGTGCAGGAAGTACTCGTCGGTGCAGACCACGCCGGCCTCGTACGCCTTGGCCAGCGCGGCCTCCTTGGTGGCGACCCCGTCGACCCGGAAGGTGTAGTCGTAGAGCAGGAACAGCGGCGCCACGATGACCGGCCCGCCGGGCCCCGCCCAGGTCGCGTACGGATCCTCCGGGGTGAGCACGCCGAGGCCGCGGCACAGGTCGACGAGGTGGCGGTAGCGCTCCTCGCCGCGCAGCCGGACCGGATCCTCCTTGGTGGTCCACAGCTCGTGGTTGCCGGGCGACCAGATCACCTTGGCGAACCGCTCGCTGAGCACGCCCAGCGTCCACTCGATCTCGGCGGCGCGCTCGGCCACGTCGCCGGCGACGATCAACCAGTCGGTGTCGGATTCCGGCCGCAGGTCCGCCACGATCTCCCGGTTCTCGGGGTAGCCGACGTGGAGATCGCTGGTCGCGAGCAGCCGGGTCACGGTACCGACCCTACCGATGACCTCGTCCTACGTAGATCGGGTCGGGAAATCTACGTATCGCCACGGATGCGTATCCGACCGTCGCACCGCGACTCTTATAGGGGAACGAGGAGGGTGACATGACGTCAGCGGTCCTGACCCGGGCGCGTGCGGATTCGGGGACGCGACGGGGGGATGGTGGGCGGCCAAGCTCCGTCGTGACCGTCGCCCTGGTCGACGACCACCCGGTGATGCGCGCCGGGCTGCGGGCGCTGCTGTCCCGAGTGGACGGGATCTCCGTGGTGGCCGAGGCGTCCACCGAGCCCGGCTCCCTTGCCGAGGCCCTCCTGAACGAGCCGGACGTGTTGATCGTGGACGGACCGGTGGCCGAGGTCGTGCGGTCCGCCCCCGGCGCCGCCGTCCTGGTGTTCACCACCTCCGAGGACGACGAGTCGGTGTTCAACGCCATGCGCGCCGGCGCCCGCGGTTACCTGCTCAAGGGCGCCGCGCGGGACGACCTGATCCGGGCGATCCGCGGCGTCGCCGCCGGCGAGGTGATCTTCGGCGCCCGCATCGCGCACCGGCTCACCGGGCTGATGACGCGTCGGGTCACGCCGTTTCCCACGCTGACGACCCGGGAACGGGAGATCCTCGAGCTGATCGCCCGAGGCCTGGACAACATCGCGATCGCCCGCGCGCTGTTCCTGGCGCCGAAGACCGTCCGCAACAACATCTGCGCGATCTTCGCCAAGCTCGGCGTCGTCGACCGGGCCGAGGCGATCGCGCGCGCACGGGCCGCCGGAATCTCCTGACCTACGACGCCGGGGGAGCGGTACTGGCGCGGCGGACCAGCTCGGCGGGGAGGAGCTCGACGCGGGCGTCGGCGGCGGGCGGGCCGAGGGCCAGGGCCATGGCGCGCATGCCGAGCTCGGGCATGCCCAGCCTGATGGTGGTCAGCGGGGGTACCACGTCCTGGGCGATGGGCATGTCGTCGAAGCCGATCACGGACATGTCGTGCGGGACGGCGATGTCGCGGGAGCGCAGGGTGGCCAGGACGCCGATGGCCATGGCGTCGTTGAGCGCGGCGATCGCGGTGAGACCGGGGTTGGCGTCGAGCAGGGCGGAGGTGCCGACGGCGGCGCTGTCGCGGTCGAAGTTGGCGTAGACGACGCGTTTGGGCGGGATCGCCTGGCCGAACTCGCGGGCGGCGCGGCGCAGGCCGGCAAGGCGGTCGGTGGTCGTGGTCAGGACCTTGGGGCCGGCGACGACGCCGATCCGCTGGTGCCCGAGGCGGTACAGCTCGGCGCCGGCCAGGTAGCCGCCCTCCTCGTTGCCGGGCATCACCGCGTCGCCGGCGTGCTTGTGCCGGCCGATCACCGCGACCCGGCCGCCGGCGCGCTCGTAGGCGCGCAGCTTGGCGTTGAGCAGCCGGGTGAAGCGCGGGTCGTGGTAGCCGGAGCCGGTGAGGACGATGGCCGCGACCTGCTGGGCTCGTAGCAGGTCGACGTAGGCGAGCTCGCGGTCCGGGTCGCGGTAGCTGTTGCAGATGATGCACAGCCGGCCGTGCTCGGTGGCCACCCGCTGCAGCCCGCGGGTGATCTCGGCGAAGTACGGGTCGGACACGTCGTGCACGATCACCCCGACGGCGATCCGGTCGGCCCTTGCGAGCAGCTGGGCGTGCGCGTTCGGGACGTAGTGCAGTTCCTCGACCGCCCGCATCACGCGGTCGCGCAGCTCGTCGGTGACCGGCTTGGTGCTGCCGTTGATCACCCGGGAGGCCGTGGCCGCGGACACGCCGGCCCGCCGCGCGACATCGGCCAGCGTCGCCATCGTGTCCTCCGACCGGGTTGACCATGTGGGCTGGAGCGGTTTAGCGTCAGTGAGATTACCTGAAGAAAGCCCTTTCCTAGCGAGTGACAGCCCGAACGACCAGTACTGAGGCGACAATGCTACCCGGCGGTGTCGGAATATCCCGACTGTGTGTGTACGACACGATGGCTCAGGACGGCGTGCCCGGCGGCAGCCCGCACATCCATCTGGCCTGCGGCGAGGCGTACGTCGTGATCGGCGGCAGCGGCGCGGTGCAGACGCTGTCGGCGGCCGGGTTCGCCGAGTACGAGCTGAAGTCCGGCACCGTCCTGTGGTTCACGCCGGGCACCGTGCACCGGTTGGTCAACCACGGCGGGCTGGAGATCGTGGTGGTGATGGCCAACAGCGGGCTGCCGGAGGCCGGCGACGCGGTGCTCACGTTCCCACCCGAGGTGCTCGCCGACCCGGACCGGTACGCCGAGGCGGTCGCGCTGCCCGACGGCGGGCGTCCCGGCGCCGACATCACGGCCGCGTACCGGCGCCGGGATCTGGCCATCGAGGGCTTCCAGCGGCTGCGCGAGGGCGGACCGGAAGCGCTCGCCGACTTCTACGCCGCCGCGGTGCGGCTCAAGCAATCCCAGCTCGCCGGCTGGCGAACCCGTTGGCGCGACGGCGCTCTGCGGGCCGCCACCGTGACCGGCGAGCAGCTCGACGCCCTCGAGCGCGGGGATCCCGGACACCTGCTCGAGGCCGCCGTGCACGCCCAGCCGCAGCCGGTCGAGCACGGCCGCCTCGGCATGTGCGGCCTGCTCGACACCTATCCGCCTCCCCGGAATTGACCGCCGCCGTCGCGTTCCAGCCGATGGTGCGGTTGTCGGGTTGATCGTGGCTGGGTGCCGTCACGGTCCCTGAGGTTCCGTTGGCAGGCCCGAGCTATGTCGCACCCGCAAGACAGGCGGCCGTCGAAGCGCTTCGACGGGTCACCACGCCCCGAGATGGGTCATGCGCTCGGCGATCGCCAAGGGGCACGGCTCGTCGAGCGAGCCGGCCAGCCGGCCGTCGGCCAGGAAGACCACCCGATCGGCGTAGGACGCGGACATCGGGTCGTGGGTCGCCATGACCACGGTCTGCCCGGTCCGGTCCACGATCTCGCGGAGCAGCTGCAGAACCTGCCGGCCGGTGCGGGTGTCCAGCGCTCCGGCCGGCTCGTCGGCGACGATCGCGGCCGGACGGGTGATCAGGGCGCGGGCGATGGCCACCCGCCGCCGCGCCCCGCCGGACAGTTGGCTCGGCCGGTGCCCCAGCCGGTCGGCGAGCCCGACGGCGGCGGCCACGTGCCGCAGCCAGGTGCGGTCGACGGTCCGCTCGGCGAGCGGCAGGGCGATGTTCTGCTCGACGGTCAGCGCGGGCAGCAGGTCGTCCGCCTCGAACAGGAAACCGATGTGCCGCAGGCGGATCCGGGTCAGCGCCGGCTGGGTGAGCCCGGACAGATCCGTGTCGCCCAGCCATACCGTTCCCGACGTCGGCCGGTCCGACCCGGCCGCGCAGCGCAGCAGGGTGCTCTTGCCCGACCCGGACCGGCCCATGATCGCGGTGAACCTGCCCCGCCCCAACCCGAGGCTCACCTCGTCGAGCGCCGTCACGGCGCCAGGCCCCGAACCGTACACTTTGGACACCGAAGCCAGCCGGATCGCCGCTGGGGCCGTCGTCACCGGACCCGGCACAGTCAGTCCGAACACTCGCCGCCTCCCAACCCCTTGGTGGACTTCGACGTTACGAGTGGCCGGAGTCGAGCACGATCCGGCTGGGTACCGGAATCAAGGTATAGCTGGCTATACCATGGGTAGATCATGGCCGCACGCGGGTATTCCCGGGCAATGAAGTGGACAGTTTTGTCATTGCTGGCCGGGCTCGGCGCCCTGGCGCTCGGTACGTACCTCCTGTTCACCGGCAGTCCGGTGGTGGGGACCATGGTCGTGCTGCTCGGGTTGCTCCTCGGCGGCGGGTCCGTCGTCTTGTACGGTCAGCATCGGGGTGACCCCCGGGCCGGCGAGGGCTCCAGACCGCTCGTGATGACCGAGAAGCCGCTGCGCGGCCCGTACCTGCTGGTCGGTGAGCTGGTCATGGCCCTTGGCGCGGCGATCGGCCTGCTCTACGTCATCTTCGCGCCCGTCGGCGGCAGGTCCTCCACCGATACGCCCCTCGAGGCGCGGACCTTCGGCTTCATCGTGCTGGGAGCCTGTGTGATCGGCGCGATCTGGATGCTCGTGCGCGCGAGGCGGTCCCGCGTCTAGTAGCCGGCCGTAGTCTTTGCCCATGGGGATGTCGGGGCGGCGGTTCGGTGCCTGGCTGCTGGCGTCCCTGCGCGCGACCCGGCGCGCCCTGCCGTATCTGGTGGGCGGCATCCCCGGCTCGCTCGTCGCGCTGGTGTACGTGCCGGTGTTCGTGCTGTGCCTGCTGCTCGGCTTCGGCTACATGATGCTGCCGGCCCTGGTCCGCTTCCTGCGCTGGCGGGCCCGGGTGGACCGGCGTCGCACCGCCCGGTTCACCGGCGACCCGATCCCGCAGTCCTACGATCCGCCGGCCGAGGGCAGGTGGGGCGAACAGGTCCCGGCGCTCCTGGTTCCCGCCACCTTCCGGGATCTGTACTGGCTGTTCGTTCACGGATGGACCGGTTCGGTCTTCGGCTTGCTGGCGATCGGGCTGCCGCTGTCGGCGATCAACGCGGTGGCGGTCCCGTTCTACTGGTGGGCGATGCCGGCCGGCTCGGGACATCCGGTGACGTCGTGGGTGGGCGCGCTCAGCATGGTGCCGGTCGCGGCCGCATGTGCCGTGCTGGCGCTGATGCTCGTGCCGCGCTGCGCTCGCTGGGAGGCCACCCTGGCGCGGAAGCGGCTGGTGCCGCCGCCGGACGACGAGCTGACCCGGCGGGTGGCGGAGCTGACCGCGAGCCGGGCCGCGGCGCTCGAGGCGCACGGGGCCGAGCTGCGCCGCATCGAGCGGGATCTGCACGACGGCACGCAGAACCGGCTGGTGGCGGTCATGATGCAGCTCGGGATCGCCGAGCGGGCGCTGCGCCGCGATCCGGAGACGGCGCTTCCCCTCGTGCTGCGGGCGCAGAACGCCGCCGGCGACGCGCTCGGTGAGCTGCGCAACGTGGTGCGCAGCATCTACCCGCCGGTGCTGGCCGAGCGCGGGCTCGACGGGGCGGTCGCCGGGCTGGTGGCCCGCTGCCCGGTGCCGTGCACGCTCACCGCCGACGGGCTGCGGCGGGCGCCGGCGGCGGTGGAGTCGGCGGCGTACTTCACGGTCGCGGAGGCGTTGACGAACGTGGCCAAGCACAGCGGCGCCGAGCGGGCCGAGGTGCGGCTGTCGACCGACCACGGGCTGCTCGTGATCGAGGTGATCGACGACGGCCACGGCGGTGCCGCCGAGGACGCCGGCACCGGGCTGGTCGGCATCCGGCGCCGGGTGGCCGCCTTCGACGGGCGCACCGAGCTGAGCAGCCCGCCCGGCGGACCGACCGTGCTGCGAGCGGAGCTGCCGTGCGGGTCGTGATCGCCGAGGACGACGCGCTGCTGCGCGAGGGCCTGGTTCTGTTGCTGGCCAACGAGGGGATCGAGGTGCGCGCCGCCGTGGACAACGGCGACGACCTGCTGGCCGCGATCTCCGCCGAGCGCCCGGACGCGGCCATCGTCGACGTGCGGCTGCCGCCGTCGTTCACCGACGAGGGGCTGCGGGCCGCGGTGGAGGCGCGCAGGCGGCTCCCGCGGCTGCCGATCCTCGTGCTGTCCGCCTACGTCGAGGACAGCTACGCCACCGATCTGCTCGCCGACGACGCCGGCGGCGTCGGGTACCTGCTCAAGGAGCGGGTGGGGCGGGTGGAGAAGTTCCTCGACGCGCTGCACCGGGTGGTGGACGGGGGAACCGTGCTCGACCCGGAGGTGGTGGCGCAGCTGATGGTGCGCAGGCGGGCCGACGATCCGATGCGCACGCTGACCCCGCGTGAGCGCGAGGTGCTTGCGCTCATGGCCGAGGGGTACGCCAACGGCGCGATCGCCGAGCAGCTCTCGGTCAGCGAGACCGCCGTGAGCAAGCACATCGGCAACATCTTCGCCAAGCTCGGGCTGCAGCCGACCGACACCGGCCACCGCCGGGTGCTGGCCGTGCTGGCGCACCTGCGGTCCTAGCCGGCACACGGATGGTGACGCTGCTTTCCGTCCGTCGCGCTGGGCACGGGACCGCTGGCTGCTGGTGTTCGACAACGCCGAGGACCGGGCGGCGCTCGCGGCGTTCCTGCCAGGCGGTGCGGGACACGTGCTGATTACGTCCCGCAACCCGGACTGGGCCGCGCCGATCGGGCTCGCCGAGCTCACCCGAGCCGAGTCGGTTCAGCTGCACCGTTCGCGCGCACCTCGACTGTCCGAGGCCGATGGCCGGCGGGTGGCCGACGCGGTGGGCGACCTGCCCCTGGCGGTGGACCGGGCCGCCGCGCTGCTCGCGACACCCCGCTTACCGTGGACACCTACCCGGACCTGCTCGCCGACGCCGCCGACGACCTGCTCGCCCACCAGCCCGGCAATGCCGGTCTCGGTCGCCGCGTCGTGGACGGTGGCCTTCGACCGGCTGGCCCACGACGACCCGGCCGCGCTGTGCCCGCTCACCCTGCTCGCCTGGCCGTCTTGTGCTGCGCCGGGTGTGGCACGGGTCGTACTTCGGTGGGGTCAGGGGTTGATGGCGTGGGTCAGGGTCTCCCAGGCGAGGAAGTGGCTCGCGCCCATGGGGCGGCGGGACTGGATGACTTGGAGGGTCTTGGGGAGGCGGGTGTCGGTGCGGTTGCGGTGTGGTTGTGCGCGACCTCGAGGGTGGGGCCGAGGCCGGTGTCCAGGGTGCCGCCGCACAGCCAGGTCGGCACGGTGGCGCCGAGCTCGTAGGTGGCGTGGAACTCGAGGGTCTCGAGCATCCGGTCGCGCATCTCGGCGTAGAGGTCGATGCCCTGGATCCAGGCGGTCTCGGCGACGTGCGCGGCGGCGGCGAAGCCCCAGCCGGTGTGGCCGAAGTCCCGGCAGGTCTCCTGCGCAAGGCCGTCGACGAACGTGGACTGCCCTGCCAGTAGGCGATGAGCTCCTCCGGGGTGTCCTTGCTGCTGCCCGGCGGGGACTTCGGGTACCGGCCGTCCGAGGACAGGTAGACGTAGGCCGGGACGCGGCCGCGCCAGATGGTGATGGCCCGGTTGAACACCGTGGCGTCGTTGAGGAACACCCCGATGCCGATCATCGCGTCCATCATGATCAGCTCCCAGTTCCCGTTGGTGTTCGGGGAACCGTCGCGGATCTCCGGCAGGTACACGTCGCGCAGCATGGTGGCGAACCGGGTGACCCGGTCGGCCGGCCAGCCGGTGTAGGTGTGGCGGATCAGCTCGGCGGCCCTTGTCCACGAGGCGCCGGCCCAGCCGGTCTGCAGCCGGGCATTGTGGTTGGTGTGGTCGGTGATCACCCCTGACCAGGCGTCCATGATCTGGACCGCCTTCTGCGCGTACCGGGTGTCGCGCGTGACGTACCACTGCAGCGCGTGGGTGTACGCGGCGAGCGCGTCGTTGCGCTCGTCGGAGCAGCCGAGGTTGGGGTTCGACGACGGTCCACACTCGACGATCGCGCGCGGCTTCGGCGCCCAGGACAGCGATGCGTAGCTGCTGGCCCGCATCGCGGCGTACGCGGACGCCTGCGGCTGCGCGCCGGCGTTGACCTGCGCCCGCATGTGGTCCAGCTGGGCGCGGCTGACCAGCACTCCCGGATGGACGAACGCCATGGGTTCGGCCGGGACGGCGGCGGCCGGCGCCCCGCCCGCGAGCAGGGCGCCGACCGTCAGGACCACGAGACAGATCCGCCTCATGAGCAGGTCACCTGCGCGTTGGCCCAGTCGGCGTGGTCGGAGTTGATGCCGTCGCCGCCGTCGATGACCGCGAGCAGCAACCTGTTGCCACCGCTGACGTCCGCGGTGATCCGCAGCGGGCCCTGGCTGCCGGTCCGCCCGCCGCTGTCGGCCACCTTCGCGCCGTCGCGCCAGATCTGGAACACCGCGCGGCCGTTGGTGCCGGTCTCGTCGTCGATGCCGACGTCGGCGACCACCGTCGAGCACCGCCCGCCGAGGTGGTAGGTGATCGTGCTCTGCGCGTGCGCGCCGAGTCCCTTGGCGTACGTGGTGCCGCCGATGGTCAGCGTCCGCCCGTCGCCGGCGGTCCGGGTATTGACGCTGCGGTCCTTCTCGATCGGGCCCCAGCCGTTGGTCGAGGACAGCGACGTCTGGTCGGACAGCTGCCGGGTGCCGGCCGCGGGCGGCGTGCCGCCGTTGCGGGTCACCCGGTACACGACCGTGCCGTGCGAAGGCACCGACGAGCTGATCGTGCCGGAGGTGGTGCGGGTCGCCTTGCTCCACAGGTCTTTGAGCGTGTACGACGAGCCGCCGGGCATGCCGATCGCCGACGCGGTCGTGCTGACCGTGGCGGTCGAGCCGGTCTCGTTCAGCAGCGCCACCGCGATGTCCCCATTGGACAGTGCCTTGCGGTAGACCACGAGGCCACCGCTGGACGACACGATCGTGGCCTGGTGGCCGAGCGGATCCTGGTCCAGCGCGATGATGTCGGTGTTGCGCAGGATGTCCAGGTTTGTGGTGGACAGGTTCGGCACGTTGCTGCCGATCAGCAGCGGCGCGGACATCATCGCCCAGAGGCTGAAGTGCGTGCGGTACTCGGTTGCGGTCATGCCGCCGTTGCCGACCTCGAGCATGTCCGGGTCGTTCCAGTGCCCGGGGCCCGCGTACTGGGCGAGGTCGTCGTTGGTGTGCACCCGGGAGATCATGCTCGACCAGTTGTCGCTGATGTCCCCCGTGGTGCGCCACAGGTTGCCGACCGGCGCGCCCCAGGTCCACACCTTGGGTTCGGTGCGTCCCCATTCGGTGATGCTGTAGACGATCGGCCGGCCGGTGTTGATCAGCGCGTCGCGCATCGCGGTGTACCGCTGGATCGCGTCGACGCCCTGGTTGTTGCAGTTGTCGTACTTGAGGTAGTCGACGCCGAAGGAGGCGAACAGGTTGGCGTCCTGTTGCTCGTGGCCGAGCGCGCCGGGGAAGCCGGCGGTGTTGCAGGTCTTGGTGCCGGCGCTGGTGTAGATGCCGAACTTCAGCCCCCTGGCGTGGATGTAGTCGCCCAACGCCTTCATGCCGCTCGGGAACCGGGCCGGGTCGGCGACCAGGTTGCCCTGCGCGTTGCGCTGCGGCAGCGCCCAGCAGTCGTCGATGTTGACGTACTGGTAGCCGACGTCGCGCAACCCCGACGACACGAACGCGTCGGCCACCCGCTTGATCGTCGTCTCGTTGAAGATCGACTCGCAGTGGGTGAAGTTCCAGTTGTTGAACCCCATCGGGGGAGTGCGGGCCAACCCGTTCTCCCAGGCCAGCGCCGGCGCCGGGTTGGCCAGCTGGACGCCGAGGGAGACCACGGTGGACGCGACCACGGTGGCCGCGCCGGTCAGCAGGGCGGATAGCGTCGTGGGCAGGCGCATCATGTTCTCCTATCCGATGGCGAGATGGTCGAGGTTCGGCCCGCCATTCGCCGTGGTGCCGGTGGCCCGGACGGTGTTGGCGCCGGCGGTGAGCGACGCGGTGACCGACCTGGTCTGCCAGGTGGTCCACGCGCCGGTGCCGGGGAAGGACAGCTCGTCGGCGGCAAGGGCGCCGTTGACCGTGATGTCCATCGGCCGGTTCGCGGTGGTGCCGTTGGCGAACCGGAACGTCAGCGTGGCCGGCCCGGCCGCGGCCGCGGTGACCGTCCACTCGACATAGCTGCCGATCTCGTTGTCGGAGTTGACGAACCCGGTGCCGGTGAAGCCGGCGTGGTTGGCCTCCACCACACCGTGGAAGATCGTCGCGCTCTCGGCTTCGAACCGGTTCGCCTGCGGCGGCTCGGCGCCTGCGTTCGGCCCGACGTCCGCGGTGGTCAGCGGCCGGCGCGGCGCGTTCCCCGGCACGAACTCGTCGGCGCCGACGTCCTTGAGGTCCGACCGGGTCTGCAGGTCGAAGTCCCGGCCGGCCCGCGGGACGTCGCCGGCCGCCGCGTTGATCGCCGGGCTGCCCGAGGAGAGCCGGTTCAACCCGCCCGGGTCGGTCACCAGCAACGGGTTCACCACGCGGTACCCGGACGAGGGCGCGTTGCCGCCGGTGCCGGCCCAGACGATGTTGCCCTGCCAGGTGGTTCCGGTCGCCTCGTCGACGTCGAGCAGGCCGCCGGAGCCGCCGCCGACGAAGATGTTGTTGGCGAACGTGCACTGGTTCGGGCCCAGCCGGTCGGTGCCCTGACCCACCTGCAGCAGCGCGGTTCGGTTGCCCACCACCGTGTTGAACGCCACCACGACCCGGTCCGGCCGGGCGTGCGAGGTGGAGCCCGTCGTGTCGTCGGCGATGTCGCCGGAGCCGGCGATGATCTGCCCGGTGCCGCCCTGGATCACGTTGTTGATCAGCACGTGGTCGTTGTCGTAGAACCGGAGCCCGGCGGTGCCGCCGAGCATCAGGTTGCCCTCGACCAGGTTCCGGTTGCCGTGCCGCAGCACGATCGAGCCGCGGGTGTTGCGCAGCGTGTTGAACCGGACGACGTTGTCCGACGACTTCACCGAGATCGCCTCGGAGTCGCCGTCGGCGTGGTCGAACAGGTTGAACTCGACCGTGGCGAACGCCGAGGCGAGCTGGCGGAAGCTCAGGCCGAGCCGGATGGACTCGCCGCCGTTGGATCCGTCGAAGGTGTGGTTGTGGAAGTAGTTGTGGTGGATCCAGGTCCGCTGCGCCATGTCGTCGCCGCCCGGCCCGGCGATCTGCAGGAACACGCCCTGGGTGCTCTTGTTCTGGAACGTGTTGTGGTCGACCTCGGCGTCGTTTCCGGTCACCGTCACCCAGTTCGTCCCGCCGGACAGCTGCACGACGTTGCGGGTGAACCGGACGTGCTCCGAGCCGCCCGGGATCGTGATCGTGCCCGAGTGGGTGAACCGGAACCCTTCCACGACGACGAAGTCCGCGTTGGAGAAGGAGAAGCCCGAGGTGCCGCGGATCTCCGCGCCGCCGACGTTCTGCGCGGCCACGGTGATCGGCGCCGTGGCGGTGCCCGAGCGCCGCAGCGTGATCGAGCCCGATGTGGTGTACGTGCCGTCGACCAGCTCGATCCGGTCGCCGGCAACCGCCTGGTCCGCCGCCGACTGCAGCTGCGCGATCGACGACACGACGATCACCCTTGCCGGGGTGACGTCGGCGGGGACCGCCGCGGGTGCGGCGATCGTGAGGATCGCCGCACCCAGCAGGGACGCGACAGTCCGGTACCTCATGGGACGTCCACGTAGTCCAGGTTCGGGCCGCCGTTGGCCGTGGTGGACACCGCCCGGATCGTGTTGGCGCCCGCGGTCAGCGCGGCCGTGATCGACTGGGTCTGCCAGGTCGTCCAGGCCCCGGTGGGGTTGAACGCCAGCTCGTCGGCGACGAGGGTGCCGTTGACGAAGATGTCCATCGGCCGGTTCACCGTCGTGCCGTTGGCGAAGCCGAAGCGCAGCGTCGCGCCGCCGGCCGCCTCCCGGTTCACCGTCCACTCCTGCACGCTGCCCACGGCGTTGGTCAGGTTGCAGAACCCGCTGCCGGAGAACCCGACGTGGTTGGAGTCGATCGTGCCCTGGCAGGACCCGGTCTCGGCCTCGAAGCGGTTCGACGGCGTCGGCGGCGGGCAGGACTGGGTGGAGTCGGACGCGGTGACCCGCAGCGCTCCACCGGAGGTGTTGGCGCTGTCCCGCACGCAGTACCCGTTGACGGTCTGGAACCGCATGTCCTGCGAGCCGGCGCTGCGCTCCGCGCGGAACCGCTCGAAGACCACGGAGGAGTCGGTGTTGGCCGTCACCGCCGCCCGGGTGTCGCTCGAGACGAACTGCACCGAGCTGTCCACGAACCGGATCCCGTTGGCGTTGCGGATGTACCAGCCGTACGCCGGCCGGGTGCCGATGCTGTTCGGGTTGTAGTTGTTGGGGTCGTTGCTGGGCACCGAGGTCGACGTGGAGGTCGAGCCGCCGGGCACGGTCAGGTGCACGTTGGTGAACGTGACGTTGCTGATCTTGTTGTTGGCGCCGGACTCGCCCCACAGCGTGGCGGTGAAGTTCTCGCTGCTCTGCCCGGTCGAGGTGATGTTGTCGTAGGTGACGTTGGTGATCCGGCCGACGCCCGGGTTGTTGCCGCAGCGTCGCCTTGTCCCGACCTTCTGCATGATCGCCGAGCGCACGTTGGTCATGGTGATGTCCCGGTAGTGCACGTCGGAGATCACCGTGCCGTCCATGGACACCATGCCGAGGCCGGACTTGTTGGAGCCGTTGATGGTGATGCGTTCGAAGTGGTAACCGGTGAAGTCGCCGCAGGTCTCCGAGCCGAACATCAGGGCGTTGCAGCACACCGCGCCCAGGTGCGAGTCCGAGACGCGCACGTTCCCGTTGGGCAGCTTGGCGCCAAGCGCGTAGTCGCTCTTGAAGGCCAGCGCGTCGTCGTTGGCGGTGATGTTGGCGTTGGTGATCGTGACGTTGGTGGTGCTGATGACGTTCCAGCCGTCCCGGTCGCTGGCCGTGTCGATGCGCAGCCGGTCGGACACCACGTTGGTGCAGCCGTTGATCAGCATGGCGAAGTGGCCGCCGCGGCGCAGGGTGAGCCCGTCGCCGACGCGCAGGCCGTTGCACCGGGTCAACGAGATGATCTTGTCGGCCTCGCCGTCGTCGGGGTTGCCGGTGATCAGGTGGCCGCCGCCGTCGATGACGCCGCCGCCGACGAAGCCGATGTTGGTCAGCCGGTCACCGAAGATCATCGCGTTGTGGAAGTGGCTGTGCCCGAAGTCCTGGAAGTCGTCGAACGGGTTGTCCTCCGGCTCGTCGTACTCGTCGTTGCTCGCGCCCCGGATGGTGGCCCCGGCGTCGACCTGCAGGGTCACATTGCTCTTCATGTGAATCGTGTTGCGGGACTGGTAGGTGCCTGGCGGGAACTGGACGATGCCGCCACCCGCCGCGGCGGTGGCCGCGTCGATCGCCCGCTGGATCGCCGGGGTGTCGTTCGTGGATCCGTTCCCCGTGGCGCCGAAGTCACGCACGTTGAACGTGGCGGCCCCGGCCGTCCCGGGCGCGACCATGATCACACCGGCCGCGAGTGCCAGGATCGAGGCAAGGTTGATCACACGTCTGTGCATCAGTCTGCTCCTCATGCAGGGTTGAGGACCGGCTATCCGACAGCCAGGTGGTCCAGGTTGGGCCCGCCGGTCGCGACCGTCGACGTGGCCCTGATCGTGTTGTCACCGGCGTTGAGCGGCACGGTGATCGTGGCCGTGCCCCAGTTCGTCCAGGCCCCGGTCGGGTCGAACGCCAGCTCGTCGGACACCAGGGCGCCGTTGACCGTGATGTCCATCGGCCGGTTCGCCGTAGTGCCGTTGGCGAACCTGAGCGTGACGGCGGTCGAGCCGGCCGTGGTGGCGGGCACCGTCCACTCCGCGACGCTGCCGACCGCGTTGGTGAGGTTGCAGAACCCGGTGCCGGTGAACCCGGTGTGGTTGGAGTCGATCGTGCCCTCGCACAACCCGTTCTCCGCCTCGAAGACGGTCGGAGCCGGGCCACCGCCGCCCGCGTAGTCCGACGCGATCCACGCCTCGTCGATCCGCAGGCGCTGGAACCGGGTCGAGTCGCTGGACGCGGCATGGGTGTTGACCACCTCGAGCCGCACGTGCCTGGTGTTGCGCACCGGCAGGTCGATGACCGCCACGCCGCGGCGGCTCGGTAGCGTGCCGGTGGCGATCGGGCTGCCCCAGTTGGACCCGTCGCCGCTGACGTAGACCCGGTAGTCCCGGATCCGAGCCGACTGCTCGGTGTCCGACCTGGCGTAGGCGACCGAGTCCTCGCGCTGGTTGATCCCGATGTACTGCACCCGCTTGGTGGAGCCCAGGTCGAACCGCAGCGACACCGGCAGGGTCTTGTTGCTGTCCCAGTAGGTCAGGTAGCTGCCGTCCGCCGCGGCCGCCGCGCCGTGCCCGCTTGCCGAGGCGCTGGAGCTCATCGTGTAGGTCGACGGCGGGATGATGCCCTGCCGCCCGGCCGTGGTCACCCGGAACACCGTGTCGAACTGGTCCCAACTGGACACTCCGGTCAGCGTCAGGTTCCCGCCGCTCTGGGTGAACGAGACCGGTGTCCCGGTGCGGAAGTTGGTCACGCCGGTCACCCGGTAGCCGTTGTCGCGCAACCGCAGCGTGCTGCCAGACGGCCGGGTGATCACGTGGATGAAGTGCAGGTCGGGGTTGGTCTTGCTGATCGTGGTCACGCCGTGCGCGCCGTCGTTCCAGAACCCGGGCTTGAGACCGCCGAACATGTAGCCGCCGCCCTCGGTTCCGTTGATCGAGCCCCAGATCGCGTTGAGGTAGGTGTTGGCGAAGTTGTTGAAGGACTCCTGGTTGCTCGGGAACCGGCCGTTGACCTGCGCGGTCTCGGCCATCAGCGACTTGATCGAGGAGCCGGCGTTGGTGATGTACCGGCCGAGCGTGAGCCGCTGGTCCACGCTCGGGTTGGAGCCGTCGTACCACCAGGCCCCGCTGCTCGGCAGCTTGTAGTCGGCCTCGATCAGCCGCGGCGCCGCGGTGTAGACCGCCTGCGGGTAGTCGTAGGACGGGGACATGCCGGTCTTCTGCTCGTTGCTGATCATGTCCATGATCGGCGTGTCCTCGTTGTTGTTGCTCAGTGTCCACGTCGGACGCATTTGCCGGACGCGCTCGTAGAGGCCGTTGCGCTCCCAGTAGGCGTTGTCGTTGTCGATCCAGAACCCGGCCAGCTCGTTCTCGTCGTAGCGCTGCATGACCTCGACGAACAGGTCGTAGCTGAACTCGCCGAACCCGTCGCGGGTGTGCAGGTCGACCGAGTGGCCCTTGAAGTTGGAGTACGCCGAGGAGTTGAGCCAGCTCTGCCCGGACGGCAGGCCCTCGTTGAACCACTGCGGGTCGTCGGTCATGTAGAGGATCGTCTTGAGGCCCTGGGAGTTGGTGGCGTTGATCAGTTCCTGGAGGAAGTCCCGGTTCGTGCGGCAGCTTCCCGGGATCGCCGACGGCCATGGCCGGGCGTAGCCCAGCCGGCTGTGGAACGTGGCCAGCACGATGTACTGGGCGTGCAGCTTCTTCGCCTCGTTGACCCAGTAGTTGGCGTTCCAGCCGCCGTTGGTGACGTCGTTCTCCCAGCCGCTGCAGCTGGTGTGCTGCGGCGAGGTGCGCATGCCCCAGTGGATGAACAGCCCCGCCTGGGCGTTGCGCAGGAAGTCCTGGCGCGGATGTTGCAGCTCGGCTTGCGCGGGGACGGGGCTCAGCGCTATCAACGACCCGGCGGCCACCGCGAGCGCGGCCAGCCCAGCTCGGAGTCTCGCGCGGCAGCTGCCTCTCATGATCCTCCTCCTCGAGGACAGAGATCCGATCTTTTACGCCTTGGGATCTGTACTGTACTCGGAGTGCGCCGGTAGAGAAAGGTATGGACCACTTATTCATGGGATCTTTCCCGCTGGACGAAACCCCTGGGGGTGAAATGCCATGAAGGACTCCCTCCGGACGTCCCACGCCGGCGAAGGAGTCCTTCATGGCACTCGGCCGGGGTGCGGTTCGCCGCGCCAGCACGCCGCACCCCGACCTCGCCCTGCTCAGCCGGTCGGGAAGTTGTCCGGGGTGTTGATCCGATCCCGGACCCAGACTCCGGCCGGCTTCAGCGGTCCGGTGCCCGTGTAGGGACCGTTCGGGCAGGTGCCCTCCCGGAACACCGCGCCGGAGCGGAAGTCGTCGGAGTAGTTCCAGTTCACCCAGCTGATCTTCTTGCTGGCCATCAGGTCGAGGTACTGCTGGGCCCGGGTGAAGTTGTTGCCACCGTCGCCGCTGGCGGTCTGGGTGCCGAACTCGGTGACGAACATCGGGATCCGGTCGGCGGCCCTGGACAGCGTGTTGAGGTACTCGGTGCCGTGCGAGGCCGCGTAGAAGTGGAACGTGTACATGATGTTGCCGGCCCGGACCGGGTTGTTGATCACCTCGGTCTCGCTCGCGCCGTCCGACACGCCCAGCGACGACCACGCCCTGGTGCCCACCAGGATCGGGGTGTCCGGGTCGTTCTGCCGGATCACCGGGATCAGCTGCTCGGCGTAGCTGCGCACGGTCGACCAGGTCACCCCGTTGGGCTCGTTGGCGATCTCGTAGAGCAGGTTGTTCTTTCCGTTGTGCCGCTGGGCGATCTCGGTGAAGAACGTGCGCGCCCTTGACAGGTTGAAGTTCGGGTCGCCGGGGTCGAGCATGTGCCAGTCCACGATCGCGTACATGCCGCGGGCGGTGACCTGCTCGATGATCTGGTGCACCAGGTCGGTGAAGAACCGCGGGTTGGTCTCGTACCCGTCTTCCTGGATGTACATCGAGATCCGCAGCACGTCGGCGGTCCAGTTGGTGGCCAGCGCGTCCAGTGAGGCGTTGTTCACGCACTGGCGGTACCACTGCAGGCCGTGCGTGCTCATGCCGCGCAGCTGGATCGGTTGGTTGTGCTGGTTGCACAGCTTCGTGCCGCACACGTGGAGCTGGCCGTTGATCGCCACCGGGGTGCCGGTCGCGGCCGGCCGGGTCGTCCCGGTCACCGGGGCGCTGCGCGCGGACTCGTTGCCGGCGGCATCAAGGGCGGACACGGCGTAGGTGTGGGAGGTCGACGGCGCGAGCCCGCCGATCGTGGCGCTGGTGCCGGCCGGGCTGGCCACGACGGCCGAGCCCTCGTAGACCCGGTAGCCGACCACGCCGACGTCGTCCGTGGATGCCGTCCAGGACAGGGAGATGCTGCTCGACGTCGTGCCGGTCACGGTCAGGTTGGTCGGCACGGTCGGCGGCTGCCCCTCGTCGCCCGGCCCGATGTCGATCTTGTCGAGGTTGGGTCCCCCGTTGGCCGTGGTCGCGGTGGCGCGGATGGTGTTGCTGCCGGCGTTGAGGTTCGCGGTGATCACGCGGGTCTGCCACGTCGTCCAGGCGCCGGTGCCCGGGAAGGACAGGCCGGGCGCGACCACCGTGCCGTTGACCGCGATGCTCATCGGGCGGTCGGTGGTGGTTCCGTTGGCGTAGCGGAAGATGAGCGTCGCCGGGCCGGATCCGGACACGGTGAACTGGACCGAGCTGCCGACCACGTTGTCGTAGTTGACGAACCCGGTTCCGGTGAACCCGGCGTGGTTGGACTCGACCACGCCCTGGGTGATCGTGGCGCTCTCGGCCTGGTACTCGGCCGCCGGGGCCGCCACGTCGACGTCGAGGTAGTCCAGGTTGGGCCCGCCGTTGGCGGTCGTGGCCGCGGCGCGCACGGTGTTGCTGCCGGCGTTGAGGTTGGCGGTGATCGTGCGGCTCTGCCAGGCGGTCC
Organism: Actinophytocola sp.; assembly: GCF_035942955.1. GTDB lineage: Bacteria > Actinomycetota > Actinomycetes > Mycobacteriales > Pseudonocardiaceae > DASYTH01. Next base: position 33,867 of record NZ_DASZCQ010000336.1, read on the forward strand.
AGGCGCCGGTGCCGGGGAAGGACAGGCTGGCCGCGGCGGTGGACCCGTTCACCGTGACGGTCAGCGGCCGGTCGGCCGTGGTTCCGTTGGCGTACCGGAAGGTCAGCGTGGCGGGGCCGGCCTGGGTGGTGCTGACCGAGAACTCGACGAAGCTGCCGGTCAGGTTGTCGTAGTTGACGAACCCGGTTCCGGAGAACCCGGCGTGGTTGGACTCGACCACGCCCTGGGAGATGGTCGCCGACTCCGCCTCGTACCGCGTGGGCGCCGCCGCCGTGGGAGTCGGGGCGATGAGGCCGACCACCACCCCGGCGACCGCGGCGACGGGCAGGCTCACCCGAAGCGTTCTCGATCTCATGAATCCTCCTCAACCGGTGTACTGCACGACGATCTTGGTGAAGCCGTACGGCTGCTGAGCGATGCCGCTGCACGCGTCGGCGTCCGAGCCGGCGGTGCACGGCCGGTCCCGGTTGATCGACCAGAACGCGAACCGCACGATGTGGTGCTGCCGGGCGTAGGTCAGGATGAGCCGGAAGTCGTCAAGCGTGACGGTCTCGCCGGCCACGTCGGTTCGACCGTTCATCGAGGACAGTCCGATGTGGCGGTAGGCGGCGTCGTCGCCGTAGCCGTACGCGGACTTGACCGCCGCCTTGAGGCCTTCCATGGCGCTGACCGACGCCTGGCCCATCGTGCCGGTGTGGCCGTCGAAGTCGAACGGCATGACGATCCAGCCGTCGTTGTCCAATCCGGCCGCCGCACCGCGGTTGATCAGGTCGCGACCGGTGGCGTCCGGTCCGTTCGGCGTGGTGCCGAACGTGACCAGCGTGACGATGCCGGGGTTGCTCGCCTTGACGATCTTCAGTGCGTCGATCACCCGCTGCCGCACGGTGGCGCTGCCGAACTCGGTGTTCTCGATGTCGATGTCGATCGCCTTGAGCCGGTACGCGTTGATCACCCGCTGGTACGCCCCGGCCAGCGCGGACGCGCTCGAGCAGAACTCGCCGAGCTTGCGGCCGCTCCACCCGCCGAACGAGACGATCACGTCGCCGCCCGCGGCCCGGATCGCGTCGATGCTCGCCTGGTCGGCGCCGCCGGTCAGCGAACGGGATCCGTCCCACGCCGGGTTGCAGGTGCCGTCGGACAGGATGAACGCCAGGGTGAACCACCGCACCCCGGTGGCGGCCATGACGTCGGTCGGCCGCTGCGGGTTGCCCCAGCCGAGATACTCGTACGGCGCCGCGGCCATGCCCGCCGGCGCCGGGGGAGTGTCCACCCCCACCGTGAGCCGGTCCAGGTTGGGCCCGCCGTTGGCGGTCGTCGCGGTCGCCCGGATCGTGTTGGCGCCGGCGTCGAGGTTCACCGTGACGCTGCGGGTCTGCCAGGTGGTCCACGCCCCGGCCCCGGGGAACGACAGGCTCGCCGCCGCCGTCACCCCGTTGACCGCGATGGCCATCGGCCGGTCGACGCCGGTTCCGTTGGCATACCTGAAGGCCAGCGCGATGATCCCGGCCTGGGCGGCGGTGACGGTGAACTCGACGTAGCCGCCGGCCACGTTGTCGTAGTTGACGAACCCCGTGCCGGAGAACCCGGCGTGGTTGGCCTCCACCACGCCCTGGGAGATCACGGCGTCCTCCGCCTCGAGGCCGACCGCCGGCGCGGCCGGGTCGACCTCGAGGAAGTCCAGGTTCGGCCCGCCGTTCGCGGTCGTCGCCGTGGCCCGCACCGTGTTCGTGCCCGCGTCGAGGTTCGCCGTGACGATGCGGCTCTGCCACGCCGTCCACGCCCCCGTCCCCGGGAACGACTGGCCGGCGACCGCGGTCACCCCGTTCACCGTGACGTTCATCGGCCGGTCGGCCGTGGTCCCGTTGGCGAACCGGAAGATCAGCGACGCGTTCCCGGCCTGGGCGGCGGTGACGGTGAACTCGACGTAGCCGCCGGCCACGTTGTCGTAGTTGACGAAGCCCGTGCCGGAGAACCCGGCGTGGTTGGCCTCCACCACGCCCTGGGAGATCACGGCGTCCTCCGCCTCGTACCGGGTCGGCGCCGCCGACACCGGCTCGGCCACGGCGACCGCCCCGACCAGGACGGCCACACTCACAAGCGCACTGCGCACCCGCGGCAATCGGGACACGTCGCCCTCCCCGGAAGGCCACCCGGCAGGGAGCAGGGGGAATTGTTAGGCAGTCTTCCTAACTGATGGATAGCACACCCGGGTGTTGGCCTGTCAAGAACCCGCCGACCCGATGTACCGGTGGCCGGGACCCAGGTGGACGCCGAGGTTCAGCGCTTGCCTCGGGGCCGCATCCAGAACAGCAGCGCACTGACGAGCGCGACGAGCAGTCCGAAGAAGATGATGAACCTGATGAAAGCGATGTGCTCCGCTCCCGACTGCAGGTGCAGCAGGTTGGCCAGGTCGCTGACCAGGGCAAATACCGCGGCCGCCAGGACGGAGACAAGCAGCGCCACGGGGATCGGGCGTTCCTTGCCGAGGCGATCCATCGAGGTATAGGCGGCGCTGGCCAGCGCCCGGAACGGGCGGGCGGACCTGGCGGTTCCCAGAAACAGGGCCCCGGTACGCCAGTATGCCTTGAACAGGGCCAGCGAGTACTCCGGGTTCGGGCCGCAAGTGTACCGATAGGTGCCGCCGGGTTCTTCCTTGCGACCGACCACGAGGAACTGGGTAGGTTCGTTGTCGGTCAGGGCAAACAGGCTGTGCGTCGCGATGACGACCTGGCACCCTCGGTCCCTGGTCAGGGCGTACAGCTCCGCAAAGAATGCCGGCCTGGAGTATTCCGCTATATGTAGCTCGGGCTCATCGAGGATGACGATGCTTTTCCGTATGTCGATTCCCAGGAGGGTCAAGAAGACGAAGAAGCATTCGTTCTCGCCCGAACTCATGAAGTCGGTGCTGCGCCCGCGGCCCTCACCTCCGCGTTTCAACTCGATCACCGGTTGCCCTTTGACGAGGTCACACCTCGTCAGCTCCAGGAAGGGCTCCGCGGCTGCCGATCTTCGGCCGGCCGCCGGATCGGTGATCACTCGTTGCAGGATTCCCCTGAACTCGTCGAAGAACCTGAACCTGTGCTGGTCCGGCCCGAGTGGGCGGTCGAAGGGCAGGTTCAGCCGTTCGATCTCCTGGCCGAGGTGGAGATTGAGATCCTTGACCGACTCCCGTATCTGGTCGCGTTTGCCGAGGTCGGCCAGGTCGGTGTTGATGGCCACCACGCGGTTTCCGTCGATTGCCACCGTCGGGCGGGGAGGGAAGGCGGCGATGACCTTGCCGGCATCGTCGGTGACGATGCTGGTGGAGGTGGCGGCCTGATGCGACAGGAACGGGGCGATGGCTGGGTTCCGCCCGTCGTACAGCACCGCGAGGTGCTCGGCCATGTCGAGATCATCACACCGCGACCGGTTCAGCACGTGGGAGACGGTCAGCTCGGGATCGCTGGTGAAGGCCACCACGACAGTGAAATCGGAGGTGACTCCGGTGAGGTCGGTTTCACATTCGTACCGTATGCGCGGCGTCGTCCGATAGCTGTCGTCGAACCATTCATCCACGGAACGCATGGGCGCCAAGGTGTCCCTGATCGCCTTGTGCCTGGGCCGGAGTGCCGCCTCGATGGAGTCCAACTGTGCCGCGACGCCGGGAGTGAGCTCGGGGTGCGATCGCAGGGCGGCGTGGAGCGCGGGAGGTTGAATTTTCACCCCGTCGTGGTCCATGACGACCCGGTACATGGTCGCCACGTGTCCGAGAACGGCAAGGCAGTCCAGAATAGTTGACTTGCCGATCCCGTTGGCGCCGTGCAGGAGGGTGATCCGTTCATCGAACGTGATGTCCAGAGTCGGGATCGCCTTGATATGCCTGATGGACAGCCTGCGGACTCTCAAAGATCACACCCTGCTCACTGAGCCGGGTTCGACCGCCGATGACCCCACGCCGGACGTCACACACCCACCTCGCCACATACGACAACGACCAGATCCACCCCAACAGAGTCGCACGGAGGCACCGAATTGCTACACGGTGCACAGGTCAAATTGATGACAGTTTGGTTGCCGTCCCGGTGACGGCCGTCCCGCGCCGGCCCGCCGGTCAGCGCCGCGCGGTGATCCGCCGGACCTGGGCCCGGAGGTGGTCGTGGGCGGAGCCGTCGATGCCAAGGGCGTCGAGGGCGAGCAGGGCGGCGCCGAGGACGGGAGGGTCGGAGACGAGGGTGATCTCGGCGCGGGGGGCTGCGGTGCGAAGGCGGTCGGTGATGACGCCGAACAGGGTGGGGTCGTGGGTGCGGAGGACGCCGCCGCCGAGGACGACGGCGACGGGGGAGGTGCGGAGGTCGAGCCGGCGCAGGGCGGCGGTGGCCATCGTGACGATCTCCTCGCCCTGCCGGACGACAAGGGCGCGGGCCACCTGGTCGCCGGCGGCGGAGGCGGCGAGGACGGCCGGGGCGAGGTCGGCGAGACGGTCGTAGGCGACCTCGCCGAGGTGGATGGCGGTGATGACGTCGGCGATCCGGGGGTGGCCGAAGTGCCGGGCGACCGCGTCGACCAGGGCGGTGGCCGGGCCGCGGCCGTCCTCGGCGCGGGCGGCGTGCCAGAGGGCGAGGGCGCCGAGGTGCTGGCCGCCGCCCCAGTCGCCGCTGATCTGACCGAGAGCCGGGAACCGGACCAGGCGGCCGTCCGCGGCCCGGCCGACGCAGTTGGTGCCGGCGCCGCAGATCACGGCGACGGCGTCGGGCGCCTCGGTGCCGGCGCGCAGCAGGGCGAAAACGTCGTTGTCCACTATGGACTTTTCGGCCCAGCCCGCGGCGGTGACCGCGTCGTTGAGCGCGGCCAGCTCGACCGGAAGGTCCGCGCCGGCAAGGTAGACCGCGGCCAGCGCCGGGCGCACGTCCGCGCCGACCCCGGCCCGGTCGCGCGCGAGCCGAACCAGACCGTCCAAACGGGACATCGCAGCGCCGATGCCGCCGACGGTCTGGTGGTTGCTGCCGGCGCCCCTGGCGTAGCCCAGGACGGTGCCCGCCGTGTCGGCCAGCAGCACCTCCGTCTTGGAGTTGCCGCCGTCGATGGCGAGAAAAGTGTTCATCACAGCACCTCGCAAGCTCGGTGCCGGCGACCCTGCCGCCTCGTTCCCCGGCGGCAGGGCAGTGTCCGATGGTTCGCTCCGCAAGCTCCGCTCACTAAGCCCATCCCAGGTACGCGGCGTTCGCGGCGAGCAGCTGGTCGGTCAGCCGGTCGGCGAGGTCGGCCTGGCCGATCAGGGGATGGGCCAGCAGCGCGTGGAACACCCGGTCGCGGCCGCCGCGGCGGGCGGCGTCGAAGGCGAGCTCCTCGTAGCCGGAGTGGTGGGCGACCAGCCCGGCGATGTCCGGCGCCAGCGGGGAGGTGGGCAGCGGGAGCGCGCCGTTGGCGCCCACGGCGCAGGACACCTCGATCACCGCGTCGTCCGGCAGGGTGGCGAACGTCCCGTCGTTGCGCACGTTCGCCGCGTGAACCCCGCCGTCATCGCCGCGCAGCGACGCGAGCAGGCCGACCGCGGCCTCGGAGTAGAACGCGCCGCCGCGCTCGGACAGCAGGGCCGGCTTGGTGTCCAGGGTGGGGTCGGCGTACATGGCCAGCAGCTCCCGTTCGATGTCGGCGACCCGGGCGCCGCGCGTGGGTGTCCGCCGCTGCTCGGCCACCACCTCGTCATGGCAGTAGAAGTATCGCAGATAGTACGACGGCACGGTGCCGGTGAGCTCGAGAATTCCTTGCGGTATCTGGACTTGCTCGGCCAGCTGCTTGCCGTGCTCGGCGAGCAGCTCTGGCAGGCGGTCCACCCCGTCGACGACCGCGGCCCGTTCCCAGGTGAGGTGGTTGAGCCCGACGTGGTCCAGCAGCACCGAGTCGGGCGGGACGTCGAGCAGCGCGGCGAATCTCCGCTGCAGTCCAATTGCGACGTTGCACAGGCCGACCGCGCGGTGCCCGTCGTCGAGCAGCGCCCGGGTGACGATGCCGACCGGGTTGGTGAACGCGATGATCCACGCCCCGTCCGCGGCGCGGGCCCTTGCCCGGCGGGCGACGTCGAGCACCACCGGGACGGTGCGCAGCGCCTTGGCCAGGCCGCCCGCGCCGACGGTCTCCTGCCCGACGCTGTCCACCTTGCCGGGGAACGTCTCGTCGCTGATCCGGGCCCGCTGGCCGCCGACGCGCAGCTGGATCAGCACCACGTCGGCGCCGCTCACCCCGGCGTCCAGGTCGGCGGTCCAGGTCAGGGTGCCCGGGTGCCCGTACCGCGCGAAGATCCGCCGGCCGAACGGGCCGATCACGTCCAGCCGGTCGGTCGCCGGGTCGATCAGCACCAGCTCGTCGACGGTGCCGGCGGCGCCAAGCTGCCCGCGCAACCGGGCGAACCCGTCGATCAGCTCCGGGGTGTACGTCGAGCCGCCGCCGACCACCGCAACCTTCACGCCTTCACTCCCGTCAACGTCACGCCTCGCACGAATGCCTTCTGGGCGAAGAAAAAGACGACGATCACCGGCAGCATGACGAGCACGGTCGCGGCCATCACGAGGTTCCACTCCACATGGTGCAGGTGCTTGAACTGGGACAGCGCCAGCGACAGCGTCCAGTTCGCGGTGTTCTCACTGGTGTACAACAACGGGCCGTAGTAGTCATTCCACGCGTAGAAGAACTGGAAGATCGCGGTGGCGGCGAGCCCCGGCCGGGCCATCGGCAGCACGATCCGCAGCAGCACCTGCCACTCCGAGCAGCCGTCGATGCGCGCCGAGTCCAGGTAGTCGTCCGGGATCGTGAGCAGGAACTGGCGCAGCAGGAAGATGCTGAACGCGTCGCCGGCCAGCATCGGCAGGATCAGCGGCCACAGCGTGCCGGTCAGCCCGACGTTGGCCCACATCAGGTACAGCGGCACGGTGACCACCTGGGGCGGCAGCATCATCATGCCGATGACCACGAGGAAGATCGCGTTGCGCCCCCGCCACGGCAGCTTGGCCAGCGCGTAGGCCGCGGGAGTGCTCGACAGCAGCATGAAGCCGGTGGCCAGCACGCTGTAGAGCAACGAGTTGACCAGGTAGCCCAGCATCGGCACCTTGGTGAAGATCGTGGCGAAGTTCTCCGGATGCCAGGTGGTCGGCCAGTAGTTGCCCGTCAGCGCCTGGTCGGTGGTCATGAACGCGGTCAGCACGACGAACCCGAACGGCGCCACGAAGATCACCCCGAGCGCGATCGCCAGGCTGTGCCGCGCGATCAGCACCAGCGCCGACTCCCGTCTCATCGCCGATCCCCCGGCGTGTTTGCGTGTGGCGTCGCCGTGTTTGCGTCTGACGCGGCCCCCGCCGACGCCCGACCCGCCAGGCAACCGCGTGAGCGGCCAACATGGCGACGTGAGGGGCCAACACGCGGGTGCGGAATCATCGGTCCGCACCCCCGAAGAACGCCCTTGCGCGCAGCAGCAGCACGAGGGTGACCGCGAACGCGGCCAGGAACAGGACGACGGCCAGCGCGTTGGCGTAGCCCATGTCGTAGTAACGGAAGCCGGAGACGTACAGGTGCAGGGGATAGGTCAGCGTGGACTGCTCGGGGTAGCCGAACGTCGACGAGATGCCGCTGCCGGTCATCGCCTGCCCGCTGGCGACGCTGGCCGCGACGGCCGCTTGAGTGAAGTACTGCAGGGTCTGGATGATCCCGGTGACCGCGGCGAACAGCAGCACCGGCGCGATGGCCGGCAGGGTGACGTGGCGGAACCGCTGCCAGGCGTTCGCGCCGTCCAGCTCGGCCGCCTCGTAGTGCACGCGCGGCACGTCGAGCAGCCCGGCCAGGAAGATCACCATGAGGTCGCCGACCGCCCAGGTGCCGAGCAGCACCAGCGACGGCTTGGCCCAGTCCGGTGAGTCGAACCACAGTGGACCGTCGAAGCCCAGCTTGCCGAGCACCAGGTTCACCGGTCCGGTGGCCGGGTTGAACAGGAACACGAACGCGATCGTGGCGGCCACCGGCGGGGCGAGCGCGGGCAGGTAGAACACGGTGCGGAAGAAGCCGGCGGTGCGCCGCAGGGAGGTCAGCAGCAGCGCGGTCGCCAGCGCGGCCAGCATGCGGGCCGGCACCAGCACGACGACCAGCCACAGCGTGTTGGCCGCGGCGGTCACCGCCGTCCGGTCGTGCTCGAAGAGGTAGGCGTAGTTGCGCAGGCCCACCCACTGCGGCGCGGTCAGCAGATCGAACCGGGTGAACGAGAAGTACACCGCGGCGCCGAGCGGGTAGAGCAGGAACACCGCGATCCCGGCAAGCGCCGGCGCCATGAAGCTCAGCACGGTCAGCCGGTGCCGCCACCGCCGCCCTGCCGGGCGACGGGGCGGCACCCTCCCACGCCGGGACGCCGCGGGTGCTCGAACGTCGAGGGCGGTCACGCCCATCAGCGCCCGAGCTCCAGCGCCTGGTTGATCCTGGTGTCCAGTTCGGACAGGCCAGCGCGCAGGTCCGGCGCCTTGCCGGACTGGTAGGCGTCGACGAACTCCTCGGCCAGCTCGATGTACTTGGGCCCGGACGCGTTCGGCGGGGTGGTGGCCGTCGCCGGGTGCTTGAAGATGTCCAGGAAAACCTGGAAGTCCTTGTCCGCCTCCAGCGTGCTGGAGGCCAGCGCGTCCCGGGTGGTGGGCACGTTCTTGATCAGGTTCGACAGCTTCACGATGGCCTCGGTGTCCGTCGTCAGGTAGCGGATCAGCGCCCAGGCGGCCTCGGGGTTCTTGGAGTTGTTGGAGATGCCGATGACGTTGCCGGTGACGTAGCCGGCGCCGTACCGGTCCTGCTTGCCGTCCGGGACGGGGAACGGGGCGGTGCCGAACTCGACGTCCGGAGCCTGGTCGCGGAGGAACGCGATGCGGAACTCGCCGTCCACCATCATGGCGATCTTGCCCTTGTGGAAGGCGTTGTCGGCGCTGAACTCGTCGCCGAAGCCGGCGGTGAAGGTCTGCAGCGCGTCGAAGCCGTACCAGTCGACGAGCTCCTTGTTCCACCGCAGCATCGCCGGCCAGTCGGGGTCGGCGCCGATGGCCGACTTCTCGTCGCCGGTCAGCCACTGCAGGTCCCAGGACGGGCCGACGTGGGACGGGTCGTACTCGTAGGCGTTGACCAGCGGGACGAACCCGGCCACCTCGATCGAGCCGTCGGCCGCCCGCTTGGTGATCTTCTTGGCCATCTCGGCCAGCTCGCTCGTCGTCCTTGGCGGCTGCGTGTACCCGGCCTCGGCGAGCAGCTTCTTGTTGTAGTACAGGCCATAGGTGTCGGCCAGGAACGGCATGGCGCAGCGCTTGCCCTGGTACTCGGTGTAGGAGCGGACCGTCTCCGGCAGCTGGCCGAGGTCCACCTTGTCGCGCTCCACATAGGACTTCAGGTCGCGCCAGGCGCCGCTCGAGCAGAACTTGCCCACGATGTCGGTGGAGTAGGACAGGCCGACGTCCGGGCCCTGTCCCGACGAGATCGCCTGCAGCATCTTGGGATCGTCCTGACCGGCGACGACCCTGACGTCCACCTTGGGGTGCTTGGCCTTGAAGTCGGCGAGCACGTCCTCGATGGCCTTCGCCTCGCGTTCGGTGAAGAAGTGCCAGAACTCGATCGAGCCGGACGCCTCCTGGCCGGCCGGCGCCGCGCCGGCGTCGTTCTGGTTGCCGCCCGGTGTGCACGCGGCACCGGCCAGGACGACCGCGGCCAGCAGGGAAATCGTGCGACGGCAGGGGTTCATCGGCCCTCCCTGGGATGGGGAACGTGGGGTTAGCGGCGACCGAGCAGGGTGGCCCGGACCTTGGCCAGCGCCGAGTCCAGCGCGCCGAGCAGGACGGCGTCGTCGGCGACGCCCGTGGCGGCGACCGTGGTCTGCAGGACCGACAGTTGGCTCAACGCGACCGAGACGGCCTCGGCCAGCGGCGGCCCGGCGGCCTGGCCGATGTCGCCGCCGAGCACGACCAGCGGCGGGTCGAGCACCGCGATGACCGCGGTGATCCCGACCGCGATGCGGACGGCCAGCGCGTCGCGGAAGGCCCTGGCGTCGTCGGCGAGCTCGTCCGTGGAGTTGATCACCGCGGCGGCCTCGTAGCCGCTGTCCGCGGCGATCCCGTACTTCTCGGCGAGCTCGTGCACGGCCTGCCCGCTTGCCAGATCGTGGAAGTCGTGCACGACGGCCGGGCCGCCGTCGGACTGCGCCGGCAGCCCGACCGGCATGTACCCGATCTCGCCGGCCGCGCCGCGGCCGCCGCGCAGCAGCTTGCCGCCCAGCTCGATGCCGAGGCCGAGGCCCTCCTCTCCGAGCCACAGCAGGGCGAAGCTGTCCACGTCGGTGGCCACGCCGCGGTTGCGCTCGGCCACCGCGGCCAGGTCGGCGTCGTTGTCGACGCTCACCTCGGTGCGCAGCCGCGCGCGGATCTCGCCGATCAGCCCCGGCCGTGACCAGTCCGGCACGTCGATGAACCTGATCGTCTCGGTGCTCTCGTCGTACGAGCCGGGCACGCCGAGCTGGACGTGATCGAGCCGGCGCAGCGGGATGCGCGCCTGCCGGCACGCGGCCTGCACCGCCTCGGCGACCGCGGCCACCGGGTCCGCGGCGCGCTCGTCGACGCCGGTCTCGCGCCGGGCGCGGACCGTGCCGGTGAGGTCGCACACGGCCGTGGCCATGGAGAAGTCCCGCGCCCGCACGGACACGGCGGCCATGTAGGCGGCGTCCGGGTCGACCGCGTACACCTCGGCGTTGGGCCCCGGCCCGCCGCTGGTGCGCCCCACCACCTTGACCAGCCCCGCGTCCTGCAGCCGGCGCAGCACGTCGGAGGTGGTCGGCTTGGCAAGGCCGGTCAGCTCGCGGAGGTCGCCGCGGGTGAGCGGGCCGCGCTCGAGCAGGTGGCCGAGCGCCGCGGTCTCGTTGATGGCGCGAAGCAATCTGGACGAGCCTGCCACTTGATCCACGCTTGTTCCCCGTCCCTCGGGATTAGTTAGACAGACTTCCTAACTGTTAGCTCGGACGTTAGGCGCTGGACCGGGTGCAGTCAAGGCGCCCCACCCCCGTCCGGTGACCTGGTATTACGGTCGGATCACGGGCGCACGGAACGGTCTCGCCGGATCACGGTCAGTGAGACCATTCGGCCGTTCGGTGGCGACCGGTGTAGCAGGTGTCGGGATCGGTGTCCGAACGCGATCGGAAAGCCCTTCCCTCAGGCTTCCCGACCACCTAGGGTGTCAGGAAAGCGCTTACCAGGCACGGCCGGGGAGGAGTGGGGTGATGCCGGCATCGGAGGCGACGGTGGTCGACGACCGCGCCCCGACGCGGGAGCCCGCGGCGGCGCCGCCGTCGCGGCGGCCCCTCGGGATCGGGGGCCGGCTGCTGCGCTTCGCCGAGGCGGTGTGGCGCCCGCTGATCCTGCTCGGGGTGCTGTTCGTGGTGTGGTGGTTCGTCTCCGCGCGCGAGCTGCTGCTGCCGCAGTACCTGCTGCCCACCCCGGGCCAGGTCTGGGACAAGACCATCGAGGAATGGCCGGCGCTGCTGGAGAACACCTCGGTCACGCTCTACGAGACGGTGATCGGGTTCGTGCTGGCCAGCGTGCTGGGCCTGGCCACCGCGATCCTGATCGTCTACTCCTCGACGATGGAGAAGACGCTGTACCCGATCGTGCTGTTCGCCCAGGTGATCCCGAAGATCGCGATCGCGCCGCTGCTGATCGCCTGGTGGGGAACCGGGCTCGGCCCGAAGATCACACTGGCGGTGCTGATCGCGTTCTTCCCGGTCGTGATCTCCGGTGTCACCGGGTTGCGGTCGACCGACCCCGAGCTGCTCGACCTGTCCGCGACGATGGGGGCCGGCCGGTGGAAGACCTTCCGCAAGATCCGGTTCCCCAACGCGCTGCCGCACCTGATGGCCGGCGAGAAGGTCGCCGTGACGCTCGCCGTCGTCGGCGCGGTGGTCGGCGAGTTCGTCGGCGCCGACGCCGGCCTGGGCCGCGTCCTGCTGCAGGCCAACGGCAACCTCGACGGCGCGCTGCTGTTCGCCGACCTGATCCTGATGTCGCTCATCGGCATCGTGCTGTTCGTTCTCGTAGAGATAGCTGAGGCACTACTGATCCCCTGGCACGCCAGCCGGCGCTCCGGGACTCCCCTAACCACCTCATGATGCGCAAGGAGGCGCAGGCTCCATGCGACGACTGCTCACCGCGAGCGCCGCGATCGCGTTGCTCGTTCTGGCCGGCTGTGGCGACAGCGGCTCCGACGGCGGCAGCCCGGCTCCGGGCGGCCAGCCGGCCCTGAAGAAGGCGACGCTGACCCTGAACTGGGTGCCCTACGGCGAGCACGCGCCGTTCTACTACGGGCTGAAGAAGGGCTTCTACTCCGACGAGGGCATCGACCTGGAGATCAAGGCGGGCAGCGGCTCCGGCAAGACCATCCAGCAGGTGGCCCAGAACAACACCACGTTCGGCTGGGCGGACACGCCGCCGCTGCTGTCCGGGGTCGGCACCGGCATGAAGGTCAAGAGCCTGGGGGTGTTCCTGCAGAAGGGCCCGGCGGCCATCGAGTTCCTGTCCGACAAGAGCATCAGCAAGCCGCAGGACCTCAAGGGCAAGACCGTCGGCGGCACCCCGGGTGACGCCATGTACGCCACCTTCCCGGCCTGGTTGCAGGCCAACGGCATGACGGCGAGCGACGTCAAGGTGGTCGACGTCGACGCGGCCGGCAAGATCCCCGCGCTGTCCGAGGGTCGGGTGGACGCGATCATGGGCTTCTTCCACGACCAGGGACCGACCATCGAGGCCAAGACCAAGAAGAAGGTCAACTACCTGCTCTTCGCCGACTCCGGCCTGAACATGCTCGGCACCGGCATCGTGGTCAACGAGTCGACCCTGTCCGGTGACAAGGACCTGGCGGCCAGGTTCGTGCGGGCCACCCAGAAGTCCTGGGCCGAGGCGGCCAAGGACGTGGCGGGCGCGGCCGACGCGATGGTCGAGCTGGCCGAGCAGGAGCCGGCGAAGGACGTTCTGGTCAAGCAGCTCGAGCTGGCCATCCCGCTGCTCGAGCTGGACAAGGGCGCGCCCGGCGTCAACACCGACCAGAAATGGAAGGAGACCATCGACCTGATGGTCAAGTACGCCAAGCTCAAGGACGCCGGTGAGCCCTCGAAGTACTGGGACGGCTCGCACGCTGCGTCGAACTCGAAGTGAACCTCGAGGAAGATGTCACATTCCTGCGCTAGAAGGAAAGTAATGCCACATTGCTTCCCATCCGGAGGGGCGGGCTGATCCGATGGTCGCCGAACCCGTTCCGCATTCCGGTCCGTGCGTGGAGATCGAGGACCTCACGGTCTCCTTCGTCTCCAAGCGATCCTCGACGACCGCGCTGACCGGGATCGGGATGCGGGTGGAGCCGGGGGAGTTCGTCACGATCCTCGGCCCGTCCGGGTGCGGGAAGTCCACCCTGCTCAAGGTGATCGCCGGGTTGGTCCGGCCCACCACCGGGACGGTCAGCCTGCTCGGCCACCGGGTGCTCAAGCCGCAGCGGGAGATCGGGTTCGTGTTCCAGCGGGCGGCGCTGCTGGAGTGGCGCGGCGTGCGGAAGAACATCCTGCTGCAGGCGGAGATGCGCGGCATGAACCGGGCCGAGGCCGGGCGCCGGGCCGACGAGCTCATCGAGCTGACCGGCCTTTCCGGATTCGAGCGGGCGCTGCCGCACGAGCTGTCCGGCGGCATGCAGCAACGGGTGGCGCTGTGCCGGGCGCTGCTGCACTCGCCACCCGTGCTGCTGATGGACGAACCGTTCGGCGCGCTCGACGCGCTCACCCGGGAGCAGCTCAACACCGAGCTGAACCGGATCTGGCGGGAGACCGGCACAACCATCCTGCTCGTCACCCATTCCATCGCCGAGGCGGTGTTCCTCGGCACCCGGGTGGAGTTGATGAGCCCGCGGCCAGGGCGGCTGGTGCGCACCTTTGAGGTGGACCTGCCGTCGGAGCGCAACTACGCGGAGGTCATGACCGACCGCCGCTTCGGCGCGCTCACCACGCAGATCCGCGAGCTGCTCGGCTCGGCGGCAGGCAGTGAGCGGAGCTTGCGGAGCGAACCGTCAAACGCTGCCCCGCCCGCCGAGGAACGAGGCGGCGGGGTGGCCGTCGCCGAGCCCGCGAGGCGACGGAACTAAGGGGAACTTTCGATGAAACGACGGCCGATTGGCATCGTGCTCAACGGCGTGACCGGCCGGATGGGCTACCGCCAGCACCTGGTCCGGTCGCTGCTGGCCATCCGGGCGGACGGCGGGCTGCGCCTGGCCGACGGCAGCCGGCTGTGGCCGGAGCCGGTGCTGGTCGGGCGCAACGAGGCCAAGCTCACCGAGATCGCCGAGCGGCACGGGCTGACCGACTGGACAACCGACCTGCACTCCGCGCTCGCCCGGGAGGACGTGGAGATCTACTTCGACGCGCAGACCACGCAGCGGCGGGAGAAGGCGATCGCGGCGGCCATCGAGGCCGGCAAGCACATCTACACCGAGAAGCCGCTGGCCGTCGACCTGGCCGGCGCGCTCGAGCTCACCCGGCTGGCCGCCGAGTCCGGTGTGAAGACCGGGGTGGTGGCCGACAAGCTGTTCCTACCCGGCCTGCGCAAGCTCAAGCGGCTGGTCGACGCCGGGTTCTTCGGCCGGATCCTGTCCATCCGCGGCGAGTTCGGCTACTGGGTGTTCGAGGGCGACTGGCAGCCCGGCCAGCGGCCGTCCTGGAACTACCGGGCCGAGGACGGCGGCGGGATCGTGGTCGACATGCTGCCGCACTGGCAGTACCTGCTGGAGAACCTGTTCGGCCCGGTGCGCACCGTGCAGTGCGTCGTGGCCACGCATATCGACCGGCGGTGGGACGAGAACTCCGAGCCGTACCAGGCGACCGCGGACGACGCCGCGTACGCGATCTTCGAGCTGGCCGGCGGGGTGATCGCTCAGATCAACTCGTCCTGGACGGTGCGGGTGTTCCGGGACGAGCTGGTCGAGTTCCAAGTGGACGGTACGGAGGGGTCGGCGGTGGCCGGGCTGCGCCGCTGCCGTATCCAGCACCGGACGGCGACCCCGCGCTCGGTGTGGGATCCCGACCTGCCGAGCGCGGGGGATCCGCGCGGGGAGTGGTCGGAGGTGCCGGACAACCAGGAGTTCGACAACGGCTTCCGGGCCCAGTGGGAGATGTTCCTGCGGCACGTGGTGGACGGCGAACCGTTCCACCTGGACTTCGCGGCCGGCGCCCGCGGGGTGCAGCTGGCCGAGCTGGGCCTGCGGTCGGCCCGCGAAGGCCGCCGACTTGACGTGCCGGAGCTGTGACGGGGGTGGTTGGGGTGGATCGGTACCCAGCGCGGGCCTCCGGCATCCGACGGCGGGCCGGAGGTCCGCCCGAGGAGCCGGCCGGCTGGAACGGAGGCCGTTCGGTATGAGTGGTTTTTCTGGCCCGCACCCTGAATCCAACACGGTGACGTTACCCGGGGGGCGGCGACACCGGCTGCGCGGCGGGACTTCGTTCGAGGTGCCCCCCGACCCGCCGCGCAGCCGGATCGCGTTCGCGGCGGCGCACGTGGTGGCCGACCCGGCCGCGGAGAACCTGCCGGGCGCGCCCGCGGTGCTGGACTGGGACGCCACCCTGGCGTTCCGCCGGCACCTGTGGCGGCTCGGGCTCGGCGTGGCCGAGGCGATGGACACCGCCCAGCGCGGCATGGGGCTGGACTACCCGGCGGTCCGCGAGCTGATCCGCCGCTCGGCCGAACAGGCGCGGGCGGTGCGCGGACGCATCGTCGCCGGGGTGGCCACCGACCAGCTCCCGCCGGGACCGGTGACGCTGGCCCAGGTCGCCGACGCCTACCGCGAGCAGCTCGAGGACGTGCAGGCCGCCGGCGCCACACCGGTGATCATGTGCAGCCGGCAGCTCGCGGCCGCGGCCACCGGACCGGACGACTACCTCGCCGTGTACGCGGATCTGGTCGAGCGGGCGGACGGACCGGTGCTGCTGCACTGGCTCGGGCCGCAGTTCGACCCGGCGCTCGGCGGGTACTGGGGCTCGTCCGATGTGGACAGCCAGGCGCACACCGTGCTGACGCTGATCAAGGAGCACGCCGACCGGATCGACGGGATCAAGCTGTCGCTGCTCGACGCCGCGTTCGAGATCGCCCTGCGCCGCCGGCTGCCGGCCGGGGTGCGGATGTACACCGGCGACGACTTCCACTATCCGGAGCTGATCGCCGG
Organism: Actinophytocola sp.; assembly: GCF_035942955.1. GTDB lineage: Bacteria > Actinomycetota > Actinomycetes > Mycobacteriales > Pseudonocardiaceae > DASYTH01. The sequence continues at coordinate 50,091 of NZ_DASZCQ010000336.1, forward strand.
CGACGAGCACGGCTACTCCGACGCGCTGCTCGGCGTGTTCGCGGTGATCGCGCCGGCCGCCGCCGCCGCACTGTCCGCTTTGGACAGCGGAGACACGGACCGGTACCGGTCCATCATGGACGGCACCGTTCCGCTCGCCCGGCGCCTGTTCTGGCCGCCCACCCAGTACTACAAGACCGGCGTGGTGTTCCTGTCCTGGCTGGCCGGCCACCAGGACCACTTCGTGATGGTGGGCGGGCTGCAGTCCGCGCGCTCGGCGGCGCACTGTGCGCGGCTGCTCGAGCTGGCCGACGCCGCCGGCCTGCTGCCGGACGCCGAGCTGGCCGCGGCCCGCGCCAGGGCCTACTTCACCGTGGCCGGTGTGCCGCAGTGACGGGGCTGGACCGGTTCTCGTTCAACCAGGCGACCGCGAACAACTGGCCGCTGGCCGACATGGTCGCCGGCTGCGCGGCGGCCGGGGTGCCCGCGGTCGGGCTGTGGCGGGCGCCGGTCGCCGAGTACGGGCTGGGCAGGGCGGCCAAGCTGGTGCGCGACGCCGGCCTGTCGGTCAGCACGCTGTGCCGCGGCGGGTTCTTCTGCGACGACGACTGGCTGGCCGACAACCGGCGGGCCATCGACGAGGCCGCCACCCTCGGCGCGCCGGTGCTGGTGCTGGTGCCCGGCGGCATCGGCGACCGCACGCTGGACGCCGCCCGCGCGCACGTGGCCGACGCCATCGCCGCCCTCGTGCCGCACGCCGAGGACGCCGGCGTGCGGCTGGCCATCGAGCCGATGCACCCGATGTACTGTGCCGACCGCGGTGTCGTGTCTACTCTGGACGGTGCGCTCGAGCTGGCCGCGCCGTTCCCCGCGGACACGGTCGGCGTCGTCGTGGACACCTACCACCTCTGGTGGGACGAACGGATCTGGGACCGGATCGCGCTGGCCGGCGCGGCCGGGCGCATCGCGAGCTACCAGGTCGCCGACTGGATCACCCCGCTGCCCGCCGGCGTGCTGCTCGGCCGCGGCCTGCCCGGCGCCGGCTGCGTCGAGACCGCCCGGTTCACCGGCGCGGTCGACGCCGCCGGCTACACCGGCCCGATCGAGGTCGAGGTGTTCAACGCCGACCTGTGGGCCCGACCCGGCCCCGACATCCTGCGCGACACCATCGCCGCCTACCTCGAGCACGTGGTCGGGTAGGAGTCAGCTCTCACAGCCGACACCATCCTTGTCGCGGTCGAATCCGTGCGGATCCCGGCCGGTCACCTCGAAATTGCTGTACGAGATCTCCGGGCAGTCCAAATCCGGTGGTGGCGAGGGAATGCACACGGTCGGATATGAGGGGTCACAGTTCTTCTCGGGCGCGGGCGGCGGTTTCGGCGCCGGGGGTGGCTTAGGCGCCGGGGGTGGCTTCGGCGCGGGCGGCGGTGCCGGCGGCGGTGCCGGCGGTGTGGTCGTCGTCGTTGTGGGCACAGGAGTTGTGGTCGGTGGCGGGGTCGTGCTCCTCGTGGTGGCCGGCGGCGCGATGCTCAGCGGGGATTGCGGCGGCGCGGGCGGATTCGATCCACACGCGTTCAGTACGAATATCAGCATCGCTCCGCCGGCCAGCGCACGGCGAGATCTGTCTCCACCATCCATTGTGGGCACGCTCCTGAGTCACTCGACGATGAACTCCGCATCGCCGGGTGTGGAGGTGCCGTTACAAATTCCGGATGGCAAGTTGCGTCAGGGGTAGATGATGCCCGGGATGAGCCCGGCCCTGGTGAAGCGGTTGCCGATGGTGCCGACGGCCACGCCGTAGGCGGAGCCCATCGCCTCGATGGTCTCGTCGCCGGTGCCGATCGACAGCGCGACGTGGTTGTACTGGGTGTTGTTGTGGCCGGCCGCACGGAACAGCAGCGCGCCGCGGATGCCGCTCGCCTCGGCGACGCTCAGCTCGAGCCCGGCCGCGGCGACGGCGTCGATCTGGCTGACCGAGTAGTCCGGGAAGGACACCCCGAGCTGGGCGCAGCTCCACGAGATCAGCTCGGCGCAGTCGAACTCGTCCTCGGTCGGGTCGCTCTCGTCGGCGTTGGCGCCGAACACGTAGCGGTCGTTGACCTGCTTGAGCGCGATGTCGATGAGCGCGTCGGCGGTGGGGCCCTCGGACGGGTCGTGCGCGGTCGGATCCTCCGCCGGCGTTGAGAACAACGCGCCCCAGGTCTCGGTGTCCACCGAGCCGGTGATGGGTAACCCGTAGGCGGCCTGGAAGGCCTGGACCGCCTCCACCGTCTTGCGGCCGTAGTCGCCGTCCGACCCGCCGGCCGAGTAGCCGAGCTCGGTCAGCCGCTCCTGCACCGTGCGCACGTCGTCGCTGTTGTCGCCGCGTTGAAGAAGAACCTCCGACATCGTGCCTTTCCTCTCTCCCGATCCCGATCTCGGCACAACATGCGCCGCACCGGGCCGCGGCGGAATGTCCGAGCGAACGGCCGATCGGGCAGCCCTCACAAGCTGGCGGCGCGGTAGCGCTACCAATAGGGTTCGGTCACCCGGAGCGAGGGAGGCGGACGCGATGAACGATCGGCGGTTTTCCCGGCGAGGTGCCCTTGGCCTGCTCGGCGCCGCCGGGGCGGCGGTGGCACTGCCGGGTTGCGGCAGCAGCGTCGGCGGCGGCTCGGGCGACGGTGGTGGTGGTGGAGGCGGCGGCTCGGTCAAGATCGGGTTGATCATTCCGCAGGCCGGGGTGTACGCGCCCGTGGGCGCCGACCTGAAGCGCGGCTGGGACCTGTGGCTTGAGCGCAACGGCGGCAAGCTCGGCGACCACCCGGTGTCCACTGTGGTCGGTGACGAGGGGGAGTCGCCGCAGACCGGGGTGCCGGCGGTGCAGAAGCTGATCCAGAACGACCGGTGCGACATCCTGGTGGGCGTCGTCAGCTCGTCGACCGCGCTCGGGGTGCGGGACATGGTCATCGAGTCGAAGAAGCTGCTGCTGATCAGCAACGCCGGGGCCGTCGACATCACCGGCAAGGCGGCCTCGCCGTACCTGTGGCGCACCTCGTTCACCAACAACCAGGTGTCCGCGGCCATGGGCAGGCACCTGGCGAGCCAGGGGTTCAAGGACGCGGTGTACACGATCGCGCCCGACTACGCCGCCGGGGCCGAATCGCTTGCCGCCTTCGCCAAGGCGTTCCAGGCCGGTGGCGGCACCATCGCCGGCTCGGCCAAGCCGCCGTTCGGCAAGACCCAGGACTACCAGCCGTTCCTGTCGGCCATCCGCGCATCGGGCGCCAAGGCCACGTTCTGCTTCTTCGCCGGCGCCGAAGCCGTCGCGTTCGTCAAGCAGTACAGCCAGTTCGGGCTGGCCGGCGCGATCCCCTTGTACGGCACCGGCTTCCTCACCGAGGGCGGCGTGCTGCCGGCGCAGGGGGACGCCGCGCTTGGCGTGCAGACCACGCTGCACTACTCCAGCGAGCTGGACAACCAGGCCAACAAGGACTTCGTCGCGGCCTACCAGGCCAGGTACAACGAGGCGCCGACCTGCTACGCGGTTCAGACCTGGGACGCGGCCCTCGTGCTCAACCGGGCGCTGAAGTCCGCGGGCGGGCTGGACGGCGACAGCGTGTCGAAGGCGCTCGGCTCGGTGGGCACGATCGACGACAGCCCGCGCGGCCCGTGGAGCTTCGACGGCCAGTCGCCGAAGCAGAAGTTCTACCTGCGCAAGGTGGACAAGCGCGACGGACGCTACGTCAACACCGTGCTCGCCGACCTCGGCGAGCTGGCGAGGGACGCGTGAGCCGGTGCTGTCCTGGTTGGACGCGAACCTGGTGAGCATCCTCAACGGGGTGGCCATCGGGTTTCTGCTGTTCATTCTGGCCATCGGGCTGTCGTTGATCTTCGGCATGATGGACGTGCTGAACCTGGCGCACGGGGCGCTGTTCCTGCTCGGCGCGTACCTGGCGTGGGCGATCGCCGGCGGCGACCCGAGCTGGGGCGGCTTCCTGCTCGCGATCGCGGTGGCGGCGCTGGTCGGGCTGGCGTCCGGCGGTGTGCTTGCCGTCGCCGTCGAACCGCTTCGACGCCGTGGTCACCTCGATCAGGCGCTGCTCACGCTGGGCGTGGCGCTGGTGGCGGCCGAGCTGCTCGCCCTGCTCTTCGGCCGGGACGTGCGCGGGATCGATCCGCCGCCCGGGCTGGACCGCGGCGTCGTGGTGCTGGGGGATCAGTACCCGGTGTACCGGCTGGCGCTGATCGGCGTGGGGCTGGTGCTTGCGGTGGTGGCGCACCTGGTGGTGGAGCGGACCACGGTCGGGTCGCTGATCCGCGCGACGGTGGCGGACCGGGACATGGTGTCGGCGATCGGGGTTGCGCAGCATCGGGTGCGGTTCGCGGTGCTGGGACTGGGCTCGCTGATGGCCGCGGTGGCCGGGGTCCTCGGCGGGCCGATCTACGGCGCAAGGCCGGGGCTGGACGCCACGGTGCTGATCCTGGCGTTGGTGGTGGTGGTGATCGGTGGGTTGGGGTCGGTGCGGGGTGCGTTGGTGGCGGCGTTGCTGATCGGGCAGATCGAGTCGCTCGGCCGGGCGGTGCTGGCCGATGCGGCGTCGTTCATCCTGTTCGGCGCGTTGGCGATCGTGCTCATCCTGTGGCCGCAGGGGTTGTTCGCCCGCCAGGGAGCGCGGTGATGAAGGGCTGGTCGGCGGGCGCACCGGCCGTGGTGCTGCTCGCGGCCGCGCCGCTGTTCCTTGCGCCGTACGCGACCACGACGTTGACCCGGATGCTGGTGTTCGCGTTGCTGGTGGCCAGCCTGGACCTGCTGGTCGGGTTCGCCGGGCTGCCGTCGCTGGGGCACGCCGCCTACTTCGGCGTCGGGGCCTACGCCGCCGCCTGGTTCACCAAGAACGTCACGACCACCGGGCCGGTGCCGCTCGTGGCGTTGGCGGCGGGGGCGGTCGCCGCGGCGGCCACCGGGTGGGTGGCGGTGCGCACCCACGGGGTGTTCTTCCTGATGCTGACGTTGGCGATCGGCGAGATCGTGGCGCAGGCCGCGGAAACCTGGGAGTCGGTGACCGGCGGCTCCAACGGGTTGTACGGCGTGCCGGCCACCCGAATCGGCGGCGCACCGTTGGACGTCGCCGGCGTGTACTGGTACGTGCTCGCCGCGTTCCTGCTGGGATTCGTGGCGCTGTGGCTGGTGTCGCGGTCACCGTTCGGAGCGGCGCTGCGCGGGATCCGGGACAACGAGCCGCGGATGCGCGCCCTCGGGTATGCGACGCGGTGGTACAAGTACGCGGCGTTCGTGATCGCCGGTGGGATGGCCGGGATGGCCGGGGGTCTGCTTGCCGCCCAGCAGCGGCTGGTCACCCCGGCCGACCTGGGATTCACCACGGCGGCGTTGGCCTTGCTCGCGGTGATCATCGGCGGGGCGGGCAGCCTGTGGGGTCCGTGTCTCGGCGCTGCGCTGGTGATCGTGGTGCGCGACGTGGTCGGCCCGGACATCGACGGCCACGGCCCGCTGCTGCTCGGCCTGGTGTTCATCCTGGTGGTGTACCTGCTTCCGCGGGGTGCGGCCGGAATCCGCGTGGGAGTGCGGCGATGACCCCTGCGCTGGCCTGTCACGCGGTGACCAGGACGTTCGGCGCGCTGCGGGCGGTGGATGCCGTCGACCTGGCGGTCCGGCCGGGGGCGCGGCACGCGTTGATCGGGCCGAACGGGGCGGGCAAGACCACGCTGTTCCGGCTGATCACCGGGCTGCTGCGGGTCTCGGACGGGCAGGTGGAGCTGGGCGGGCGCGACATCACCCGGCTGTCGGAGGTGCGCAGGGCCCGGCTGGGCATCGGCCAGACCCTGCAGCACGCCAGCCTGTTCGGCTCCATGACCGCCGCGGAGAACGTCGCGCTGGCGGTCCGCCGGCAGGGCACGGTTTCGCCGGTTCCCCGGCGGGAGCGCGCAACCTGGGCCAGGGTCGACGAGTTGCTGGCTCTGGTCGGGCTGGCCGATCGCGGTGGGGCCGCCGCGGCCCGGCTGTCCCACGGCGAGCGCAAGCAGCTGGAGGTGGCGCTGGCGCTGGCCTGCCGGCCGAGCGTGCTGCTGATGGACGAACCGGCCGCGGGCATGTCCACCGCCGAGCGCGCCCGGCTGGTCGACCTGATGCGCGGGCTGCCCGAGTCGGTCACCGTGCTGTTCGTCGAGCACGACCTCGACCTGGTGTTCGACCTGGCCACCGGGGTCACCGTGCTCAGCCTGGGGCGGGTGCTGCTCACCGGCACCCCGGACCAGGTCCGGGCCAGCACCGAGGTCCGCGAGGCCTACCTCGGCGCCGCGCGCGACGAGCCACTGTGGAGGTGATCGGCGGATGTTCCTGGAGGTGACCGACCTCGCCGCGGGCTACGCGGGCAGCACCGTGATCCGGGACGTGAGCTTCGGGTTGGAGCGCGGCACCACGCTCGGCCTGCTCGGCCGCAACGGCGTCGGCAAGTCCACCCTGATCATGACCCTGATGGGCCTCGTGCCACCCGGCGCCGGGTCGATCACGCTCGACGGCGCCCCACTCGCCGGCCGCCGGCCCGACCAGATCGCCCGCGCCGGTGTCGCGCTCGTCCCACAGGGCCGCCGGATCTGGCCGCCGCTCACCGTGCGCGAGCATCTCGCCCTTGCCGCCCGCCGGCTCCCGGACCGTCCCGTGTGGACGATTGAGCGGATCCGGGAGCTGCTGCCCCGGCTGGGCGAGCGGTGGCGGCACCCGGCCGGCCGGCTGTCCGGCGGCGAGCAGCAGATGCTGGCCATCGCGCGCGCCCTGCTCACCAACCCCACGCTGATGCTGATGGACGAGCCATCCGAGGGGCTCGCACCGTCCATTGTGGAGCAGGTGGCCGCGACGATCCACACGATGGCCGCGGAGGGCGTGGCGGTGCTGCTCGTCGAGCAGGACCTGCACCTGGCCTTCGAGGTATGCGACGAGATCGCCGTGCTCGGCAGGGGAACCATCGTGCACCGGGCCGGCACCGAGGACTTCCGCCGGGACGAGGCGACCGCGCACCGGCTGCTCGGGGTCTGATCCTCTACATAACGTTGACGAATAGGTGTAAACATGTAGAGAATGGGTCGTGGCTGACCCAACGGTGTCGTTCGACGCCCACCCGGACACCTACCGGCACTGGACGCTCCGGCTGGACGGCGAGGTCGCCTGGCTGGTGCTCGACGTCGACGAGGCCGGCGGGCTGGCGCCGGGCTACGAGCTGAAGCTGAACTCCTACGACCTCGGCGTGGACATCGAGCTGTACGACGCCACGCAGCGGCTGCGGTTCGAGCACCCCGAGGTCCGCGCGGTAGTCGTGACCAGCGGCAAGGACAAGGTGTTCTGCGCCGGGGCGAACATCAGGATGCTGGCCTCCTCGCCGCACCACTGGAAGGTCAACTTCTGCAAGTTCACCAACGAGACCCGCAACGCCATGGAGGACGCCACCGAGCACTCCGGCCAGGCCTACCTGGCCGCGGTGAACGGGTCCTGCGCGGGCGGCGGGTACGAGCTGGCCCTGGCCTGTGACCGGATCGTCCTTGTCGACGACAACTCCTCCACGGTCGCGCTGCCCGAGGTGCCGCTGCTCGGCGTGCTGCCCGGCACCGGCGGGCTGACCCGGCTGGTGGACAAGCGCCGGGTGCGCAAGGACCTCGCCGACGTGTTCGCCACCCGGCCGGACGGGGTCAAGGGCCGGACCGCGGTCGAGTGGCGGCTGGTCGACGAGCTGGTCCCGCCCCGGCGGTTCGACGAGACGGTTCGGCGGCTGGCCGGGGAGCTGGCCGCCCGGTCCACCAGACCCGTTGGCGCGCAAGGGATCGAGTTGACCCCGCTGCGGCGGGATCGGTGGGTGCACGCGGAGCTGGACCGGGCGGCCGGCACGGTCACGATCACGGTGCGGGCGCCGGACGAGGTGTCCGGGGGCTTGGACCAGGGCGCGGAGTTCTGGCCGCTTGCCATGACCCGCGAGCTGGACGATCTGATCCTTCGCTTGCGCACCAACGAGATCGAGCTCGGCACCTGGGTGATCAAGACCGCGGGGGACGCCGAGGTCGTGCTCGGCTACGAGCGCATGCTGCTCGAGTCGCACTGGCTGGCCAACGAGATCGTGCACTACTACAAGCGCACGCTCAAGCGGCTGGACGTGACCAGCCGCAGCCTGATCGCGTTGATCGAGCCCGGCTCGTGCTTCGCCGGCATGCTGGCCGAGCTGGCCTTCGCCTGCGACCGGCAGTACATGCTCGACGACCAGGAGACCGCCGAGCCGGCGACGCTGCGGCTGACCGAGGCCAACTTCGGGATGCTCCCGATGGGCAACGGGACCTCCCGGCTGGAGTCGCGGTTCTACCGTGACGGCGCGCACCTTGAGCTGCTGGCCGGCAAGGAGGTCGGCCGGCCGCTGAGCCCGGCGGAGGCGCTCGAGCTGGGCCTGGTCACCGACGCGCCGGACGACATCGACTGGGACGACGAGATCCGGATCGTGCTCGAGGGCCGGGCCGCGCTGAGCCCGGACGCGTGCACCGGCATGGAGGCCAACCACCGGTTCGTCGGACCGGAGACCACCGAAACGAAGATCTTCGGCCGGCTCGCCGCCTGGCAGAACTGGATTTTCATGCGGCCCAACGCATCCGGCGAGGACGGTGCGCTACGCCGCTACGGCACCGGGCGCAAGCCGGTCTTCGACAGGAGGCGGGTATGACACCCCCTGTGTCAACCAGGCCGGGCCGCGGCCCCGCCAACCGCACCTCGGGGGACCGTGACGCAACCCAGCCACAATCACCCCGCCAACCGCACCGCCAGCTGGAACGCAACAACAGCAGTTAATTCCGGAGAGGCGGAACTGCATGACCACCTCGATCAACTACGCCGACAAGATTCCCAACAACGTCGACCTGGCGTCGAACCGGCGACTGCAGCGCGCGCTGGAGGGCTGGCAGCCCAAGTTCATGAACTGGTGGGGCGAGATGGGGCCGGCGCTGGAGACCCACGGCGTCTACCTGCGCACCGCGGTCAGCGTCGGCCGGGACGGCTGGGCGCACTTCGACCACGTGCACGTGCCGGACTACCGGTGGGGGATCTTCCTCGCCGAGCGCGACCCGGACCGCATGATCGGCTTCGGCGAGCACCGCGGGGAGCCGGTCTGGCAGCAGGTGCCGGGCGAGTATCGCGCCGACCTGCAGCGCCTGATCGTCATCCAGGGCGACACCGAGCCCGCGTCGGTCGAGCAGCAGAAGCTGCTCGGGCTGACCGCGCCCAGCCTCTACGACCTGCGCAACCTGTTCCAGGTCAACGTCGAGGAGGGCCGGCACCTGTGGGCGATGGTGTACCTGCTGCACGCCTACTTCGGCAGGGAGGGCCGGGAGGAGGCCGAGGGCCTGCTGCTGCGCAACTCCGGCAGTCCGGACTCGCCGCGCATCCTCGGCGCGTTCAACGAGGAGACCGCGGACTGGTTGGCGTTCTTCATGTTCACCTACTTCACCGACCGGGACGGCAAGTACCAGCTCGGCACGCTCAAGGAGAGCGCGTTCGACCCGCTGTCGCGCACCTGCGAGTTCATGCTCAAGGAGGAGGCGCACCACATGTTCGTGGGCACCACCGGGGTCGACCGGGTGGTGGAGCGCAGCGCGCAGCTCGTCCGCGAGCACGACACGCTGGACATCGGGTCGCACGGCGGCATCCCGCTGCACATCATCCAGAAGTACCTGAACTTCCACTACACGGTGTCGCTGGACCTGTTCGGCAGCGAGACGTCCACCAACGCCGCCAACTACTACACCGCGGGGCTCAAGGGCCGGTGGCAGGAGGCGCGGCGCCAGGACGATCACACGCTCACCGACGACAGCGTGTTCCTCGACCGGCCCACCGAGGACGGCACCTGGGACCGCGAGGAGCTGCCCGCGCTGCTGGCGCTCAACCTCGATCTGCGCGGCGAGTACATCGCCGACTGCGAGACCGGGGTCAAGCGGTGGAACAAGATCCTGGCCGATCACGAGGTCGACTACCGGTTCGCCCTGCCGCACCCGGGCTTCAACCGCAAAGTTGGCGTAAGCTCCGGATTCCACATCACACCGGACGGCACCATCGTGGACGAGGCCACCTGGGCGAAGGGTCGGAAGAGCTGGCTGCCGACGAGCGAGGACCTGGCGTTCGTGCGCTCGCTCATGCGGCCGGTGTACGAGCGCGGCAAGATCGCCAGCTGGCTCGCCCCACCCCGCAACGGAATCAACGGCAAGCCGTTCGACTTCGAGTACGTCTACCTCAGCTGAAGGGGCGGCGACCATGGACAGCTTCAACGCGGCCGACTACCTGGTGCACCGGCACCTGCGTGAGGGCAACGGCGAGCGGGTCGCGGTGCGCTGTGCGGATCGCACGCTGACCTACGCGCAGCTCGCCGACGAGGTGCACCGGGTCGCGACCGGGCTGCGCGGGCTCGGGGTCCGGCCGGAGGAGCGGGTCATGTTCTGCATGGCCGACGGAGTGGAGCTGCTGACCGGGATCCTCGCCGCCATGCACATCGGCGCGGTGCCGGTTCCGGTGTCCACCATGGTCACCGGGCCCGAGCTGACCACGATGGTGATCGACGCGCGGACCCGGGTGCTGTGCGTGTCGGTCGAGTTCGCCAAGGCGGCCGCGGCGGCGCTGGCCGTCGCCCCTGAGGTGGTCCACGTCGTGCTGGACGGCGCGGCGGACCTCGGCGTGCCCACCCACCAGTGGGCGCAGCTGCGCGCGTCCGACGCCGCCGCCGAGGCGTACGACACCTGGCCGGACTCGCCCGCGCTGTGGCTCTACACCTCCGGCACCACCGGCAGGCCCAAGGGGGCGATGCACCGGCACGCCAGCATCCGCGACGTCGTCGAGTGCTACAGCGCCGACGTGCTCGGGGTCGCGCCTGGGGACCGGTGCCTGTCGGTGCCGAAGCTGTTCTTCGCCTACGGGCTGGGCAACTCGTGCTTCTTCCCGCTGGCCGCGGGCGCCACCACGGTGCTGCTGCGGTCCCGGCCGACCCCGGCCGTGATCGCCGAGCGGGTCCGGGCCGACGCGCCGACGCTGTTCTTCGCCGTGCCCACGTTCTACTCGGCGCTGCTGGCGTCCGACATACCGGACGACACGTTCTCTTCGGTGCGCCAAGGAGTCTCGGCCGGCGAACCGCTGCCCGCGGTGGTGTACAACAGGTTCCGCGAGCGGTTCGGGGTGGAGGTGCTCGATGGCATCGGGTCCACCGAGGCGCTGCACATCTTCATGTCCAACCGGGCCGGTCGGGTGCGGCCCGGCTCGTCTGGCGCCCCGGTGCCCGGCTACCAGGTGGAGATCCGCGACGAGCAGGGCGCGCTCGTCGATGCGGTCGGCACGCCGGGCGAGCTGTACCTGCGCGGCCCGTCGCTGGCCACCGGCTACTGGTGCCGCACCGAGATCACCCGGCGGGTGTTCCTCGGCGAGTGGCTGCGCACCGGCGACACCTACGTGCGCAACGAGGACGGCACGTACAGCTTCCTCGGCCGGTACGGCGACATGCTCAAGGCGGGCGGGATCTGGGTGTCGCCGGCCGAGGTCGAGCAGCGGCTGCTCGAGCACCCTTCGGTCGCCGAGGCCGCGGTGGTCGCCGCCCCGGACGAGGTCGGCCTTGACAAGCCGGTCGCCTGCGTGGTGCCGGCCGCCGGGGCCGAGCTGGACGCCGAGGCGCTGATCCGGTGGTGCCGCGACGGTCTGGCCGCGTTCAAGCGGCCCCGGGCGGTGGTCCGGGTCGACGAGCTGCCGAAGACCGCCACCGGGAAGATCCGCCGCAACGTGCTGCGCGAGCAGGTGCGCGACGTGCTCTCCGGCGCCGGGGTGCCGAGCGCCGTGTGACACTCCGTCGTGGTGTCACCCGGCGGGTGTGCGCCAGTGCCGTCGGGCCGCCTCGTGCCAGCGGGCGTGCCGGTCGTTGAACCGCCCGGTCGTGTCGCAAGTGGAATGCTCGTCCCCCGCCGAGCCCGTCGGCGCGAACCGTGATCGAGCTGTTCCGAACCTGTCGACTTCCTGTCGGGGCCGACGCCGCGTCACCGCCCGTTGCACCGTGCCGGAAGATGGGCCATGTGGGTAGTGACAACCGGGTGCGGCTGCTCGTGGTCGACGACGAGCCGCACATTGCCGACCTCGTGGCGACCGTCGCCCGGTACGAGGGCTGGCACGCGGTCACGGCCGGCAACGGGGCCGAGGCGATCCGCCAGGCGGCCGTGTTCGCGCCGGACATCGTCGTGCTGGACCTGATGCTGCCCGACGTCGACGGGTTCGCGGTGCTGGACCGGCTGCGCGAGTCGGGCACCGCGGTGCCGGTGGTGTTCCTTACCGCGCGCGACGGCACCGCCGACCGGATCGCCGGGCTGACCAGGGGCGGGGACGACTACCTCGTCAAGCCGTTCTCGGTGGAGGAGCTGATGGCCAGGCTGCGGGCGGTGCTGCGGCGCACCGGGCGGGCGCGCCGGGCGTCCGGCCTGACCGTGGCCGACCTGTCGCTCGACGAGGACACCCGCGAGGTGCGCCGCGGCGCGGAGCTGATCCAGCTCACCCCGACCGAGTTCGAGCTGCTGCGCTACCTGATGCGGCGCTCGCCGACCGTGCTGACCAAGGCGCAGATCCTCGACCACGTCTGGCAGTACGACTTCGGCGGCCGGTCCAATGTGGTCGAACTGGCCATCTCGCACTTGCGGCGCAAGGTGGACGCCGGACGCGAGCCGTTGATCCACACGGTGCGGGGCGTCGGCTACGTGGTCCGGCGGATGGCGCGGTGAAGCGCCTGCTCGACGGGTGGCGCCGGTTGCGCCTCGGCACCCGGCTCGCGCTCGGCCTCGGCGCGCTGGCTCTTGTGGTGTTCGGCGTGGTCGGCACCGTGCTGGTCACCACCATGCACGGCTACCTGGCCGAGCGGCTCGACGAGCAGCTGACCAGCACCCAGATCGACCAGACGAAGAAGATCCGCGAGCACCCCGACTACACGCCGCGTCCGCTGTACGGCTGGTACTCCGAGGTGTTCACAGTGGACAACGGCACGGCGGCGCCGAAGCCGTCCAGCCTGCTGCCGTCCGAGATCACGCCACCGCTGGCCGACGTCGCGAGGGACGCCACCCGGACCGAGGTGCTGCGCACCGTGTATCTCAAGGAGCAGGGCTCCTACCGGGTCCGGGCCTGCCCGATCCGGGCCAACCAGGTTCTGGTGAGCGCGGCGCCGCGGGACGAGCTGGACAGCACCGTCCGGCAGCTGGTCATCGTCCTTGCCGCCGCGTTCACGCTCGCCCTCGCGGTGCTCGTGTTCGCCGGAAGGATGGTGCTGCGCAAGGGATTGCGGCCGCTGAGCGACATGGCGGCCACCGCGCACGACATCACGTCGCACGATCTGACCGGCTCAGCCGACCTGCCGGTGCGGGTGTCCGGCACCGGCGGCGGGGTCGAGGTGGAGGAGCTGCGCACCGCGCTCAACCGGATGCTCGACCACATCGACGCCTCGCTGGCCGTGCGCACCGCCGCCAACGAGCGGCTGCGCCGGTTCGTCGCGGACGCCTCGCACGAGCTGCGCACCCCGCTGACCTCGATTCGGGGCTACGCCGACCTGTTCAGCTATGCGGCGGCCAACGAGCCGGCCGAGCGGGACGCGCACCTTGCCAAGATCCGCGAGGAGACCGCGCGGATGAGCGTGCTCGTCGACGACCTGTTGTTGTTGGCGCGCCTGGACTCCGCGGACGCCGAGACGCCGCTTCGCCTCGAGCGCACCGATCTCGCCGAGCTCGCCGCGGCCGCGGCCGAGGCCTTCCGGGTGGCCAACCCGCGGTACCCGCTCGAGCTCGAGATCGCCACGCAACCGATCTGGCTGCGCGCCGACCCGACCCGGCTGCGTCAGGTCCTTGACAACCTGCTGGCCAACGTCGCCGGGCACACCCCGGACGGCACACCCGTGCGCCTGGCCGTGCGGGTCTTCCCTGGCTGGGCCGAGATCTACGTGACCGACGCGGGGCCGGGCATTCCCGCCGAGCACCAGGCCCGGATCTTCGACCGCTTCTACCGCGTCGACGACTCCCGCTCCCGGCCCCGCGGCGGCACCGGCCTCGGCCTGGCCGTCGCCCAGATGCTGGTCCAGGCCCACGGCGGCAGCGTCGCCGTGGACAGCGAGCCCGGCCGGACCGTGTTCACGGTCCGGATTCCCCGGGTGTCGTGAGTCTTTCTGGTGCTATAGCCCCAGAAAAGACGCACGACGTTCTACTGGGCCCCGGCGGCCATGCGGGCGTCGGCGCGCTCCTTGCCGGCGCCGTGCGCGTCCTTGAGGACCCTGAGCTTGTCCTTGAGGCCGTGGCCGGTGTCCTTCTTCAGGGCCTTGTGCAGGCCCTCGGTGTTGTTGCCGTACCCCGCGTAGTAGGCGGCGTCGGCCACGTCGTATCCCTGGAACAGGTACTCGAACAGCTGCTGGATCCGGTCCGGCAGATTCTCGAGGTCGTTGAGCAGCTCGTCGATCGCCTGGTCGAGGCCTTCCTCGTGCGGCATCTCGTCGAACCCGTACTCCTGCATCGCCTGCCCGTACTCCCTGTGGGAGTCGTCGTCGTAGTCAGCCATGTGATCACCTCAGCACCGGGCCGGTCGGCCTGCGATGTCTTTCCGGGCAGTCTCGCGTGCAGCCGCTTGCGCCAAGTTGTGAATCGTAGTTCACTTCTTGTGTGGCATACCGGCGTACCCCGGCCGTACAGGCCCGGTTGGACGCATCCAGGGAGGCGATCCTCAAGGCCGCCATCGCCCTGCTGACCGAGCACGGTTACCCGGGCTGCTCGGTGGCCGCCGTGGCCGCGCGGGCCGGCGTCGCCACCGGCACCGTGTACCGCCACTTCCCGAACAAGGCGCAGCTGGTCACCGAGGTGTTCCGGTTCGCTGCCGGCCGCGAGCTGGCCGCCGTCACCGAGGCCGTGCGGCGGCCGGCCGCGGTGGCCGACCGGATCATCGCGCTGATCGAGACGTTCGCCGGCCGGGCCTTCAAGTCGCCCCGGCTGGCCTACGCGCTGCTCGCCGAGCCGGTCGACCCGGCCGTCGACGCCGAACGCCTGGTGTTCCGCCGCGGCTACCGCGACCTGGTCGCCGCCGCGGTCGCCGGGGGCGTGGCGAGTGGCGCGCTGCCCGCCCAGAACCCCGAGGTCACCGCGGCCGCCCTGGTCGGCGCGATGGCCGAGGCGCTGGTCTCGCCGCTGGCCGCCGGGCACGCCGAGGTCGACACCATCCCCTCGCTGATCACCTTCGCCCTGCGAGCCGTAGGAGGTTCCGATGCCCGCGACGCATGAGGTCACCAACCAGGTTCCGCCCCTGGTCGGGCACGACGTGGCCGCCGACCCCGCGCTCGTCGAAGCGCTTCGACGGGAGGGCGCCGAGTGGGCCGAGCCCGAGCTGCGCGCGCTGGGCGCTCTCGCCGGCAGCGAGCAGGCGCAGGAGTGGGGCCGTCTTGCCCACGCCTACCCGCCGGTCCTGCGCACGCACGACCGCTACGGCCACCGCATCGACGAGGTCGAGTTCCACCAGTCCTGGCACGAGCTGATGGCCGTCGCGGTGTCCTCCGGCATCCACGCCGCTCCCTGGCGCGACGACCGGGCCGGCGCGCACGTGGCAAGGGCCGCCAAGATGTACGTCTGGAGCCAGGTCGAGCCCGGCCACACCTGCCCGATCTCGATGACCTACGCCGCGGTGCCGGCGCTGCGCCACACGCCCGAGCTGGCCGCGGTGCTGGAGCCCCTGCTGGCCGCGCCGGAGTACGACTTCGGCCTGCGCGAGCCGACCTCGAAGCGCGGCCTGATCGCCGGCATGTCGATGACCGAGAAGCAGGGCGGATCCGACGTGCGCGCCAACACCACCCGCGCGGTGCCCGCCGCCGACGGCTCGTACCTGATCACCGGCCACAAGTGGTTCACCTCGGCGCCGATGTCGGACGTGTTCCTCACGCTCGCACAGGCCCCCGGCGGCCTGTCCTGCTTCCTGATTCCGCGGATCCTGCCCGACGGCACCCGCAACCGGTTCTTCCTGCAGCGCTTGAAGGACAAGCTCGGCAACCGCTCCAACGCCTCGGCGGAGGTCGAGTACTCCGACGCCGTCGCCGTGCTGATCGGGGAGGAGGGCCGCGGCGTGCGGACCATCATCGAGATGGTCAACATGACCCGGCTGGACTGCGTGCTGGGCTCGGCCGCCGGCATGCGCCACGGCCTCGTCCAGGCCGCCCACCACGCGCGGCACCGCAGGGCGTTCGGCACCACGCTGATCGACGCCCCGCTGATGGCCAACGTGCTCGCCGACCTGGCCGTCGAGGCCGAGGCCGCCACCACCGTGGCGATGCGCCTCGCCGGCGCCACCGACCGCGCCGCCCGCGGCGACACCGCCGAGGCCACGTTCCGCCGCCTGGCCCTTGCGGTCAGCAAGTACTGGGTGTGCAAGCGCGGCCCGGCGCACGCCGCCGAGGCACTGGAATGCTTGGGCGGCAACGGCTACGTCGAGGAGTCCGGCATGCCGCGGCTCTACCGCGAGGCCCCGCTGTCGTCCATCTGGGAGGGTTCGGGCAACGTCGCCGCCTTGGACGCGTTGCGCGCCATGGCCAAGCAACCCGAGTCGGTCGAGGCGTTCTTCGCCGAGCTCGAGCTGTCGTCCGGTGTGGACCGTCGCCTCGACGACGCCGTGGCCAACGTCCGCAAGGAGCTCGCCGACCTGTCGGCCATCGAGCTGCGCGCCCGCCGCATCGTCGAGGCCATGGCCCTGGTGCTGCAGGGCTCGCTGCTGGTCCGGCACGCCCCGCCGGCCGTCGCCGACGCGTTCTGCGCCTCCCGCCTTGCCGGCGACTGGGGCGTGGCCTTCGGCACACTTGCGGCCGGCACCGACACCGCGGCCATTCTCGATCGGGTTCGCGTGCGGTAACACACATCCGGTGTCCGGCAGACCCCGCGGGGGAGGGACTACGATCCCCTAGTTACTACGCAGTAGCTACCCGATGCGGAGGGGTCGTGCTGGTACGACTGGTCGTTGGCCTCCTGCTCACCGTGGTCGTGCTCGCCTTCGCGGCGCGCCGGGCGCGGTGGCTGCACAAGCTGATCAGCTCCGGCCAGCCGGCCACCGGCCGGCTCGACAACCTGGGTGCCCGGCTCTGGGCCCAGGTCGCGGAGGTCTTCGGGCAGCGCAAGCTGCTCAAGTGGTCGATCCCCGGGCTGGCGCACTTCTTCACGTTCTGGGGCTTCCTGATCCTGGGCTCGGTCTACCTCGAGGCCTACGGCACGCTGTTCGACCACGACTTCCACATCCCGCTGATCGGGCGCTGGGCGGTGCTCGGGTTCCTGCAGGACTTCATCGCCGTGGCCGTGCTGTTCTCGCTGGTGGCGTTCTCGATCATGCGGGTCCGGCAGGCGCCCGAGCGCCGCAAGCGCGCCTCGAGGTTCTACGGCTCGCACACCGGCCCGGCCTGGCTGATCCTGTTCATGATCTTCAACGTGATCTGGACGATGTTCCTGTTCCGCGGCGCCTCCGCCGCGGTGGGCACCTTCCCCTACGACAGCGGGGCGTTCGTCTCGCTCGGCGTCGGCGAGTTGCTCGAACCGTTGGGCCACGACCCCAACGAGGTCCTCGAGTCGGTCGGCCTGCTGCTGCACATCGGCGTCATGCTGTCGTTCCTGATCATCGTGCTGTACTCCAAGCACCTGCACATCTTCATCGCCCCGATCAACGTCTCGGCCAAGCGGCTGCCGGACGGGCTCGGGCCGCTGCTGCCGATGGAGTCGCACGGCAAGCCGATCGACTTCGAGGACCCGGCCGAGGATGACGTGTTCGGCCGCGGCAAGATCGAGGACTTTACCTGGAAGGGCATGCTGGACTTCGCCACCTGCACCGAGTGCGGGCGTTGCCAGAGCCAGTGCCCGGCCTGGAACACCGGGAAACCGTTGTCCCCCAAGCTGGTCATCATGGACCTGCGGGACCACCTGTTCGCCAAGGCGCCGTACCTCATCGGCGGCAAGGACATGCCCGACGAGGGCGCGATCATGCCAAAAGGTGGGCCTTCGCACGGTGACGACGGGGGAGGCCACGGCGTGCCGGAGTCCGGGTTCGGCCGGGTGACCGGCTCCGGTCCGGAGCAGGCGCTGCGGCCGCTGGTGGGCACCGCGGAGCAGGGCGGGGTGATCGACCCGGACGTGCTGTGGTCGTGCACCACCTGCGGGGCGTGCGTCGAGCAGTGCCCGGTGGACATCGAGCACGTGGACCACATCGTGGACATGCGCCGGTACCAGGTGATGATCGAGTCGGAGTTCCCGACCGAGCTGGGCACCCTGTTCCGCAACCTGGAGAACAAGGGAAACCCGTGGGGGCAGAACAACTCGGAGCGGATGGACTGGGCCAAGGACCTTCCGTTCGAGGTGCCCGTGTTCGACGGCGAGCTCGCCGAGGACGTCGAGTACCTGTTCTGGGTCGGCTGCGCAGGCGCGTTCGACGACAACGCCCGTAGGACCGTCCGGGCCACCGCCGAGCTGCTGCACATCGCCGGCGTGAAATACGTGGTGCTCGGCAAGGAGGAGACCTGCACCGGTGACCCGGCCCGGCGGGCCGGCAACGAGTTCCTGTTCCAGATGATGGCGCAGCAGACCGCGGAGGTGCTCAACAGCTTCTTCGAGGGTCGTGAGCCGCTCCGGCGCAAGATCGTCACGACCTGCCCGCACTGCATGAACACCCTCGGCCGGGAGTACCCGCAGCTGGAGAGCATGATCCCGGCATTCGGCGGCACCAACGGGCATTACCAGGTGCTGCACCACACCCAGTTGCTGAACCGGTTGGTGCGCGAGGGAAAGCTCACCCCGGTCAAGCCCGCCGACGGCACCGGCGGCGCGCCCGTCACCTACCACGATCCGTGCTACCTCGGCAGGCACAACAAGGTGTACGAGCCACCGCGGGAGCTGGTCGGGGTCGCCGGCGCCACCCTCACCGAGATGCCCCGGCACGCCGACCGCGCGCTGTGCTGCGGAGCGGGCGGCGCTCGCATGTGGATGGAGGAGCACATCGGCAAGCGGATCAATCTGGAGCGGGTGGACGAGGCGATCTCCACCGGCGCCGGGGAGATCGTCACCGGCTGCCCGTTCTGCCGCGTCATGATCACCGACGGCGTGGTGCAGCGGCAGAGCGAGGACGCCGCCGCCGGCGTCACCGTCCGCGACGTCTCCCAACTCCTCCTGGAGTCGGTCAAACGCGGGACTGTTCCGCCTCTGCGGGATTAACTGCTGTCGTTGCGTTCCAGCCGATGGTGCGGATGTCGGGTTGATGGTGGCTGAGTGCCGTCACGGTCCCTGAGGTGCGGTTGGCAGGCGCGAGGCCACACCTAGCGCGCCGCTGTGGTACCGGTGAGGCTGTCCAGCTGCGCGGTGAGCAGCTGGGCGATCCGGCCGCTGTCGGCTGGCGAGATCGTGGCCCAGGTCTGCCCGTCGTCGGCTTCCCTCGACGTGAGCACGTACCGGCCGACCGGGGTGTCGAACCAGAAGATGTCGGGCTCGTGCCGCCCGGCCACGGTGATCCGGAACTGGCCCAGCCGCAGCCGCTTGCGCTCCAGGATCGTCCGCGCCTTGGCGAGCTGCGGGTCCTGCGCCTGCACCGCCCTGGCCACACCGCCTTCGTGCGCCCCGACCGAACCCGCCGAGATCGTCACCGACTGCCCGGGGCCGGGGCGCTCGGCGGGCAGCAGCTCGACCGCGCTGGACACGATCGCGGTGGGCCGGATGTGTTCGAACTGGACGGTGTTGGGCTTGCCGACCGCCCGCAGCGCGCGCTGGTCGGTCCGGCACACCCGGGCGAACAGCCGCACATCGTCGTCAAGGGCGCCGAACAGGGTGATCTCGGTGTGCGGCCTGGCGAACAGGGCCACCGCCGACTCGGCCTCGCCGGCGAGGCTCCGGCCGGCCAGGCTCGCGATCACCGCCGCGCGGATGCCCGCCCGCTCGTCGAAGGTCCGGCCGTGGTGCGGGATCTCGAACGGAAACGGCGCCGAGCCGAGCCCCAGCCGCTCGAGCAGAACGTCGATCGCGGCGAAGGACAGCACGAACGATCCGGGCACCGTTAGCCGCCGATCACCGGTGGCGCCGTGGGCTCGTCCGTGCCGAACAGGCCCTCGGGATCCGGCTCCTCGAGATAGGCCGGCCGCTGGTGCTCGTAGTCGTCCTCGCCCTGGCTCCGCGCGCCGCCCATCATCGGCGACATCCCGCCGCCCGCCCCTGCGCGGCCGGCGCCCATGCCGCCCTGGCC
>NZ_DASZCQ010000337.1:0-6569 GCF_035942955.1 Actinophytocola sp.
GCTCGCGGAGCTCCGCGAGCTGGCCGGCCAGCTCGGCATCCCCGGCACCGCCGGCATGCGCAAGGGCGACCTGATCGCTGCGATCAAGGAGCGGCAGAGCAGCGCCAAGGCGGCGCCGGCGGAGACCTTGCCACTGGGCGGCATCGAGGACCGCAAGGCCGAAGCCAAGCCGGCCGCCGAGTCCAAGGCCGAGGCGGCCGCGCCGGCCAAGACCGAGGGCGAGGCCAAGACCGAGGGCGGCCAGGAGGCCGCGGAGCCGACCCCGTCCGAGGGCCAGGGCGGTGGCCGCCGCCGGCGTCGCGGCGCCAGCCGGCCCGCCGGCAGCCCGTCGCCGGGCGAGCAGGGCACGTCCACCGACGAGGGCCGCGCCGGCACCGAGGAGCGCCAGCAGGAGTCCCGGCAGGACCGCGAGCGCGGCCAGGGTGACCGCCAGCAGAGCGGCGGCCGCCAGGACAACAACCGCGCCGACGATGACGACGACGACCGCGGCGGCCGGCGGGGCCGGCGGTTCCGCGACCGCCGCCGGCGCGGCGGTGGCGGCGGCCGGTCCGAGGGCGGCAACGACACCGAGGTCCGCGAGGACGACGTGCTGCTGCCGGTCGCCGGCGTGCTCGACGTGCTGGAGAACTACGCGTTCGTGCGCACCTCCGGCTACCTCGCCGGGCCGAACGACGTCTACGTCTCGCTGTCGCTGGTGCGCAAGTACGGCCTGCGCCGCGGTGACGCGATCACCGGCCTGGTCCGCCAGCCCCGCGAGGGCGAGCAGCAGCGGCAGAAGTTCAACCCGCTGGTGCGGGTGGAGACCATCAACGGGCTCGACCCGGAGGCGGCCAAGAGCCGGCCGGAGTTCACGAAGCTGACCCCGCTCTACCCCAACGAGCGGCTGCGCCTCGAGACCGAGCCGCACATTCTGACCACCCGGGTCATCGACCTGGTGATGCCGGTCGGCAAGGGGCAGCGGGCGCTGATCGTGTCGCCGCCGAAGGCCGGCAAGACCACGGTCCTGCAGCAGATCGCCAACGCGATCACGACGAACAACCCCGAGTGCTACCTGATGGTCGTGCTCGTGGACGAGCGGCCGGAAGAGGTCACCGACATGCAGCGGTCGGTGAAGGGCGAGGTCATCGCCTCGACCTTCGACCGCCCGCCGTCGGACCACACCACGGTGGCCGAGCTGTCCATCGAGCGGGCCAAGCGCCTGGTGGAGATGGGCCACGACGTGGTCGTGCTGCTCGACTCGATCACCCGGCTCGGCCGCGCCTACAACCTGGCCGCGCCGGCGTCCGGCCGGATCCTGTCCGGTGGCGTCGACTCAACGGCCCTGTTCCCGCCCAAGCGCTTCCTGGGCGCGGCGCGCAACATCGAGGGCGGCGGCTCGTTGACGATCTTCGCCACCGCGCTGGTGGAAACCGGGTCCGCGGGCGACATGGTGATCTTCGAGGAGTTCAAGGGCACCGGCAACGCCGAGCTCAAGCTGGACCGCAAGATCGCCGACAAGCGCATCTTCCCGGCGATCGACGTCGACCCGTCCGGCACCCGCAAGGAGGAGCTGCTGCTCTCGCCGGACGAGCTGGCCGTCACGGTCAAGCTGCGCCGGGTGCTGCACGCCCTGGAGAGCCAGGCCGCCATCGAGCTGCTGCTCGACCGGCTGCGCAAGACCCGCACCAACATCGAGTTTCTGATGCAGGTGGCCAAGACCACGCCGTCGATGGGCGACGACTGACGGTGCTGAGGAGCGCCGTAAGGGCCACCCTCGGGCATTGGGGCGCCCAAGGGTGGCCCTCGCGACGGCAGCTAGGCGATCGGGACCACCTTGTTGTGCTCGCGCGCCACCACCACAACCAATGTGATCAATGCGGGAGCGCCGGCCGCCATCGCAAGTGGCGCCGGCAATGACACATCGTTGAGGACAAGGCCTGCGGCGAACACGACAGCAGGGTAGGCGAGCCCGAGCGACCATCGCTGCCATTGCGCGCGCCATTCGACTCCGTGGGCCAGCACGGCGGTGACCGCGGCGGCCGGGCCGAACAGGGCGCTGGACAGGGTCACCCGCCAGTCGGCGGACAGCAGCACGCCACCGAGCCCGGTCAGGCCGAGGACCGCGGCGGCGAACAGCAGCGGCACGGCCAGCCAGGCGAGAACGGAGAGCGACCGATGCGCGCCGACAGGCACTTGGTCAGTGTGCGGTTCTACTCAGTAGTCGGCCTCCGCAATCGGTGAGTGACCGGTGTGTTGCGCCCAGTTGCCCTCCTGGCGCGACGAGCGGTAGTTGACCGGTTACTCCTCGACTCCGGAATATCCGTGCCGGCCGCCACGTTGGGGTCTCTGGCACACTGTTGGATCGAGTCCGGCACCGGTTCACCCCGCACGCAAGGGGACCCGGCGGCCGATACGAGAGGACAAGATCTGTGAAGACCGGTATCCACCCCGAGTACGTCGTCACCGAGGTCGTCTGCGGCTGTGGCAACACGTTCACCACGCGCAGCACCAAGAAGACCGGCAGCATCCACGTCGAGGTCTGCTCCAACTGCCACCCGTTCTACACGGGCAAGCAGAAGATCCTCGACACCGGGGGCCGGGTGGCACGCTTCGAGGCGCGCTACGGCAAGCGCCAGAAGAACAAGTAGCTACGCGCACGGCGCCTGCCCGGGATCGGGTGGGCGCCGTTGTCGTGAGCACAGGGAGGTCAGCGGTGGACTCGTCGACGCTGGGTGAGCTGCTGGCCGAGTACGACGAGCTGGAGAAGTCGCTCGCCGACCCGGCCGTGCACGCCGACCAGACCCGGGCGCGCAAGCTGGGCCGCCGCTACGCCGAGCTGACGCCCGTGGTGAAGACGCTGCGCGAGCTCGAGTCGGCCCGCGACGACCTGTCCGCCGCCCGGGAGCTGGCCGCCGAGGACACCACCTTCGCCGCCGAGGCCGAGTCGCTCGAGAAGCGGATCGGCGAGCTGGAGGACAAGCTCACCGAGCTGCTCGTGCCGCGCGACCCGCACGACGGCGCCGACCTGCTGATGGAGATCAAGTCCGGCGAGGGCGGCGAGGAGTCCGCGCTGTTCGCCGGGGACCTGCTGCGGATGTACCTGCGTTACGCCGAGCGGCACGGCTGGAAGGCCGAGCTGCTCGACGGCACCGAGTCCGATCTCGGCGGCTACAAGGAAGCCACGCTGGCGATCAAGGGCAGGGGCGACGGGCTGGACGGGGTGTGGTCCCGGCTGAAGTTCGAGGGCGGGGTGCACCGGGTGCAGCGGGTTCCGGTGACCGAGTCGCAGGGTCGCATCCACACCTCCGCCGCCGGCGTGCTGGTCTACCCGGACGTGGCCGACGTCGAGATCGACATCGACGAGAAGGACCTGCGCATCGACGTGTTCCGCTCGTCGGGCAAGGGCGGGCAGAGCGTCAACACCACGGACTCCGCGGTGCGCATCACGCACCTGCCGACCGGGATCGTGGTCTCCTGCCAGAACGAGCGGTCCCAGCTGCAGAACAAGGCGCGCGCGATGGAGGTGCTGCGCGCCCGGCTGCTCGCGGCCGCCGAGGAGGAGGCGGCCAAGCAGGCGGCCGACGCCCGGCGCAGCCAGGTGCGCACGGTCGACCGCTCCGAGCGGGTGCGCACGTACAACTTCCCGGAGAACCGCATCTCCGACCACCGGGTCAACTACAAGGCGTACAACCTCGACCAGGTGCTCGACGGCGACCTCGACGGGGTGCTCGACGCGCTCGCCGAGGCCGACCGCAACGAGCGCATCGCCGCGCACTCGGCCAAATGAAGCACCGGCAACCGCTGCGCGTCGCGATCCTCGAGGCCGAGCGCATCCTGGCCGACGCCGGGGTCGCCTCGCCGCGGGTGGACGCCGAGCTGCTGGCCGCGCACGTCCTCGGCGTCGAGCGGACCAAGCTTCCGCTGGTGCCGCTGGTCGACCCGCCGGTGATCGACGCGATCGGCCGCCTTGTCGCCGAGCGCGCCAAGCGGGTGCCGCTGCAGCACCTGACCGGCTGGGTGGCCATCGGCGGCATCACGCTCGTGGTCGGCCCCGGCGTGTTCGTCCCGCGCCCGGAGACCGAGCTGCTGCTCGCCTGGGGCCTGGCCGCCGTCGAGGGCGTGCCCGCCCCGACCGTGGTCGACCTCTGCGCTGGCTCCGGCGCCCTGGCCCTCGCCATCGCCCACGCCCGCCGGGACGCCGTCGTGCACGCCGTCGAGCTCGACCCCGCCGCGCTGGCCTGGGCCCGCCGCAACGCCGACCACCGCGCCGGCGCCGGCGACCCGCCGATCCACCTGCACGCCGGCGACGTCGCCGATCCCACGCTGCTCGCCGACCTCGACGGCCGGGTCGACCTCGTGCTGTGCAACCCGCCCTACGTCCCCACCGGCACCCCGGTCCCGCCCGAGGTCGGCGACCACGACCCGGAGACCGCCGTGTTCGCCGGCCCCGACGGCCTCGACGTCATTCGCCACGTCGTCGCCTGCTCCGCCCGCCTGCTCCGCCCCGGCGGCGCCCTGGCCATCGAGCACGACGACAGCCACGCCGACTCCGTCCCCGCCCTGCTGGCCACCCGCCGCGTCCTGACCGAGATAGAGGACCACACCGACCTCGCCGGCCGCCCCCGCTACACCACGGCCCGGCGCCGCACCTAACGCCTCATCCACACCCCACCCACCTGTGGACAACACGCCCACCTCAAGATCATCTATCGTCGCGGGCGGCTAAACTGCCCACGAACCCACCCCCCACCCAATTTCCGGGGTGGGGGCTGCCTGGGAATGTGTTGGCGGTCGTGGAGTTGGAATCTGGCGGGCGAACCGGTGGGCGACACCTGGTACGAGCCGCGGCGGACGGTCTACTCGGCTCACGGGGTGGCGTGAGCGATCATGGTGTCGTAGATGGGTTTGGCGGCCGTCCAGCGCGCGGCGGGGGCGGCGACGAGGACGAAGTACTCCTTGCCGTCGGCGCGCCAGTAGAGCGAGCGGACGTGCAGGATGCCGTCGCCGTCGCGGTGCTCGAACTCCCACTCGACCGCGTCGTGGCCGCCGTAGGTCGCCGAGTCGAGCTTGAGGCGCCTGTAGTCCGGGGCGCGGACGGCGAAGTCGTTCTCGTACCGGATGTGCGAGGTCTCGATGGCGATCAGCGGGGCGGCCGAGCCGCCGTACTTGACGTAGCGGTCGGCGTCGGCGGGGTCGACGGCCTGCATCGCGCCCGGGCCGGAGGAGCGCTGGGTGCGCCAGCCGGTGGGGATCACCGTGCGCATGCCCGCGGGGCCGGTGACCCGCTGGTACCCGGCGGGCACGTCGCCGGGGGTCGGCTTGGGCGGCGCGGTGGTCGTGGTGGTCGTGGTGGATGTGGGACCCTCGGGGGTGGGTGAGTCATCGGCCGGACCGGGCACGCCGAGCCGCGTCATCGGAGCACTACCGGATGGGTTCTGATAGGTGACCGGCGGTGTGCGCGTCACCGGTGCGGTGGCCCCGTCCGCCGGACTGGGCGCCGTGAGCAGAGAGACCCCGACCGTGATGCTGATGACGAGATACGCGAGCACGAACGCGAGCGCCAGCCAGCGCGAACTGAGCTGTCCACGCAATCCTGCCAGCCGACCAATCATGGGTACATCCACACGCGTGACCCCCGACCATGGGCGTACCGAGAGTAGCCTGCCGACCCGGGTGATCCAATGCTTCGCGCCTGGCAAGATGTGATCTGCAAGTGGCGGCTGGCGTCGGACGAGGTGCCGGACGAGGCGTCCGACGCGCAGCGCCGCTTCCATACGGCCAGGTCCGCACTCCTGCGGGGGCAGCTGGACGAGGCGCTCACCGGCTTCGAAAGAGCCGCCGAGCTGCGGGAACATCCACACGATCAGGTGGGGATCGGCGACGTCCACCTTGCCCGCGGCCGGTGGCAGCTCGCAGCGGAGTGTTACCGGCGTGCGCTCGACGCCGACGGTGCAGACTTGCTCGCCCTTTTGGGCATGTCCCAGGTCTGGGTTGCGCAGGGCGACGCCGCACGCGCGGTGCCCGACCTCGAGCGGCTGCTTGCCGAGCGGCCGGACGATCCGGTCGTGCGCTACTACCTGGCCAGCACCTGGTGCTCGGTCGCGGAGCAGTGCCGCAGCCAGACCGCCGACGAGGTCCTGGTGATCACCAGCGAGCACCAGCTGCGCATCTGCGACCGGGCCGCGCGCCGGATCCTGAGCCTCGGCGTCGACGACGACGAATTGGTCCGCGGCGCCCGCCGGCTGGCCGCCGAGGTAGCCGCCAGCCGGCGGTGGAGCTGGGCCCCGGAGGGGATCGCGGTCAGCCTTGCCGTGCTCGTTATGTCGCTCGGCCTGACCATGGTGGTCGCCGGCGGCGCGCTCAACAGCGTCGGTCTTGTGGTCTCCGGCGTGGTCCTCGGCGGCGCCATGCTGTTGCTGATCGTGCTCAGGTTTCGCCGCCAAGCCTGGCAGCAGCGCGCCGAGTCGATGGCCCCGTCGATCGCCAAACCCGGGGTCTAAGTGGTGTTTTCTAGCTCGGGCTGTGTTCTCTAGCTCGGGCAAGGCCGCCGGGCGCCTTCGGCGCCGGCCTTGGGTCGGGTTGCTTGGTGG
>NZ_DASZCQ010000338.1:0-1513 GCF_035942955.1 Actinophytocola sp.
GCCGGGCACCGACCCGGAGGCGCTGCTGCGCGGCACGGCGGACCTGTCGCCCGCGGAGCTCCGGCCGGACCCGCCGGCCGCCGTCGAGGAGAGCTTCGAGGAGCGCACCTGGCTGGACCGCGGAGAGGTCGCGCGATGACCGACGGGTTCACCGCCGACGCCGACCGGCTCGCCGCGCAGGCCGGGCAGTTCCCCGGGCTGGCCGAGCGGGCCGGCGCGATCCACCGTGAGCTGTCCGACGCGCTCGCCGAGACCGGCGCGTGCTGGGGTGGCGACACCGTCGGCCAGAGCTTCGCCGCCGTGCACACCGGTCCGGCCGACAGCACGCTCGGCGGTCTCGGCGCGCTGCCGGACCGGCTCGGCTCGGTCGGCACGCGGTTCGCCGACACCGCGACGGCCTACCGCGACCAGGACGCGGCCGGCGCCCGCGACCTGTCCGCCGCGGGCGAGTAGGGAGCCGGCGCCATGGGAATCGAGCTCCCGCCCGAACTCGCCGGAGTGGCCGCGCAGGCCGGGGTCCGGTGGCCGCAGGCCGACGAGGACCGCATGCGCCAGGCCGCGCAGGCCTGGCGGGACGCCGGCACCAGGCTGACCCACCTCACCCGGGACGCCGACCACGCCGCGCGCACCGCGCTGACCTCGGTCGAGGGCCGGGCCGGCGACGCCGCCCGGCGGCACTGGTCGGCGTTCGTCCACCCCGACACCGGCCACCTCACCGCGACCGCCCGCGGCTGCACCGCCGCCGCCGACCGCCTCGACCACGCCGCGCACCAGGTCGGCGCCGCCAAGGTGGAGATCGTCCGCAACCTCGTCGCGCTCGCCCAGACCTCCGACGCGGCCAACCAGGCGGCCGCCGCCGGCCACCCGCACGCCCTGCTCAACCTGGACACGGCGGTCCGCGGCACCGCCGTGAACGTCTCGCACATCACCGACAACCTGGTCAGCGCCGTCCAGCCGGGCAGCGGCGTGGACATGTCCGGCGTGCAGAACCTGGTCAATCCCAACCCGGGTGGCCACGGCGGCCCGCCCACGCCGATCACCGCCGCGGCCCGCGGCGTGGCCACCGTGGCGACCGGCACGGCCGCAGACGTGGTGAGCACGGCAACGGGCGCCCCCGGCAACCCGGCCGGCACGCCGGCGAACCTGCTCCCGCCCGGCGTGCCCGGCGATCTGCTGCCCGGCCGACCCGGCGATCTGCTGCCTGGTGTGTCCGGTGATGTGGTGCCCGGTCGGTCCGGCGATCTGCTGCCTGGTGTGTCCGGTGATGTGGTGCCCGGTCGGCCTGGCGATCTTGTGCCGCCCGGCACCCTGCCGCCCGGGGTCGAGCCCGGCAACCCGGACATCACCGGGCCGGTTCGCGTCCTCCCGGTGGGCGCCGAGCCGGGCGGGGTCAACGTCCTCCCGGACGCGCCGACCCCGCCGACCGGCGTGCCCGTCGGACCGGGCCAAACCGTGCAGGCCGGCTTGGCCGGCGCCCCGGTGCTGGACGCTCCGCCCCCCGCTTCCGCCGCGG
>NZ_DASZCQ010000339.1:0-52794 GCF_035942955.1 Actinophytocola sp.
GGCCACCCAGCTGCACATCTCCGACCGGGCCGCCCGATGCCGGCTGAAGTTCGCCCGTACGTTGGTTGACCGGCTGCCGCAGACGTTGGTGGCGTTGGATCAGGGGTGGATCGAGGAGTACAAGGCCCAGCTGATCGCCGACGCGGTGGCCGAGTTGTCCGACGACCACGCCCTGGCCGTGGAAGCCCAAGTGCTGGACAAGGCCGGCCAGCAGACCCCCACCCAGCTACGCCACACGCTGGCCAAGGCAGTGTTGGCGGTGGACCCGGAGGGCGCCGAGGAACGCCGTCGGGAGCGGGTCCGCGGGCGGCGGGTCGATGCCTACCCCACCGGGCCGGGCATGGCGGCGCTGACCATCCACCACAGCGCCGAAAAGATCGCCACCGCCCACGCGGTCATCGCCGACCGGGCCCGGGCATTGAAGGCGCTGGGCAACGAACCCCGCACACTGCAGCACATCGAGGCCGACGTCGCCGTGGATTTGGTGTTCGGCAATGACACCAGCAATCGGGTGGTGGAGGTGCACCTGACCATGCCCGCCCCCGGCATCGCCGCGGCGGGCCCGGCGGAGGTCGATGGTCTGCCGGTCACCGCCCAGGCGGCCCGGGAGTTGGCGGCCGAGGCGACGTCGTGGCGGTGGCTGCGCACCGACCCCCACACCGGCGCCGTGGTCGATCTCACCTCGCCGAGCTACACACCACCGGAATCGTTGAAGACTTTTGTGCAGGTGCGCGACCGCACCTGCCGCTACCCCGGCTGCACGCGTCGAGCCCGGCGGTGCGATGTGGACCACCGAGTGCCCTGGCCAACCGGCGCCACCTGTGACGCCAACTGCCAGTGCCTGTGCCGGCGGCACCACCGCGCCAAACACGAAGGCGCCTGGCAAGTCCGCAAGCTCGCCCGGGACCGGCTGGAATGGACCAGCCCCTTGGGGTTCACGCACATGGTGGAGCCCGAGCCAGTCACCGCACCAGGCGAGTCGGACCCGGATCCACCACCGTTCTAATTTCTTTCTTCACAAGAAATTTTGACAAGGTCTTTCAAGGTGAGCGCGCCTGTGGACAGGGCGGGCCCCGCGAGTGTGGACGGGGCACCTGTCCACAGGCGCGCGACTCCAACGTCGCCACCAGCCCCGCCCAAGGCGCACCCACACCTGCCCGGTCATGGCCTAGTGACCGGCCCCACTAGCCGAGGGAAACCGACTCCGGTGCACGGCTGTGGACAGGGCTGCCCCGCGACCCTGTACCGGCCCCCTGTCCACAGCCGTGCCACGGAACGCCAGGACCAGCCCCGCCAACGGGACCACCCCGGCGTTCCGACGCAGCCGGAAACGGCCGAAAGCAAGAAACCGCCACCCAACAACGAAAACCGACACCGAGTTCAGATTAGGCCTAACAACCCGGCTAGCGTGGTCGGGGAAAGGCCGGGGAAGGATAGCGACCCCGGCAACGCACCGGCCGGCGCCGGAGCTGCTGCCGGAGGTGGAACCTCCTGAGGTTTCCCGCCGAACGGGGCGTTCTGCGAGCCGCGGACACCGATCGGGCTGCCGGGTGGTTCGGCGCAGTACGCGTCCTGGTTGGTCGGAACGTCGGTGGTCTGGTTGGCGGGGCGCTGGTGGGTGCCCTCGTAGCCGCGGGTGCAGGAGAAGGGGTCGTTGAAGGTCAGGACCAAGCCTAGGTGGCCGGTGCCGTCTGGGTTGGCGCCGGGTGACGTGGCGGTGATCATGGGGAAGGCGACGAGCATGTGTTCGAGGCCGTCGATTCGGGTGCTGGTGACCTGGGCGGTGGTCAGCAGGTTGGCGATGATGATGCCGAGGTCCTGGCCGGAGTCGCGGAGGATGTCGTCGACCTGAACGGAGACCACCGGCACCGAAGTGATCAGCGAGCGGAGGTCCGGGTCGGACTGCTTGAGCTGCTCGGCGATCAGGCGGAGGTTGCGGCTGTAGTCCTTGATCTGCTGTGCCTGGTCGGACTGGGTCTGCAGCACGATCCGGCCGTTGGCCAGCAGCGACGTCGTCTTGGGTAGGTGTCGGGTGGCGGCGTCGGTGAGCGAGCCAGCGCTGTCGAGGAGAACCTGCATGGCCGGACCCGTGCCGCGGAAGGCCTTGTCCAGCTCGTCGACGACGGTGCGCAGGGAGTCGGTGGGCACCGAGGCGACCAGGTTGTCGAGATTGGACAGCAGGGTCTCGGGACCGGAGGGGATGGCCGTGCGGGATCGCGGGATGACCGACCCGTCGGCCAGGTGGGGCCCGCCGTCGTGGTCGGGGACGAGGTCGACGTACTGCTCGCCGACGGCCGAGCGGTTGGCGACGATCGCGCGGGTGTCGGCCGGGATGGGCGGGGCCCCGTCCTCGATGTCCAAGATCACGTCGATTCCCGTGTCGGACAGGCGAAGCTCGGTGACCCGGCCGACGGCGACGCCGCGGTAGGTCACCTCGGCGTTGGTGAAGATGCCGCCGGAGTCGGCGAACTGCGCCGTCACCCGGTAGCCGCGGGAGAGGAACAACCGGTCCAGACCGGCATAGGTGCCGCCGACGTAGGCGATCCCGGCGACCGCGATAAGGGCGAACAGGAA
Source organism: Actinophytocola sp. (assembly GCF_035942955.1). Lineage (GTDB taxonomy): Bacteria > Actinomycetota > Actinomycetes > Mycobacteriales > Pseudonocardiaceae > DASYTH01. Next base: position 2,575 of record NZ_DASZCQ010000339.1, read on the forward strand.
CAGCCGGACCTTGGTGCTGAGCAGCAACATCACGAACCACCGCCCAGCAGGGAGCCGAGGAGGGCGGACAGCGGATCGCTCGCCGCGGGCGCCTGGGACGGCAGCGGCAGGGTCGGCAGGGGAAGCTCGGGGATCAGCGGCGCACTGCCCGGCACACCCGCACCGGGCGTGGGAAGCGGGATCAGCGGCGTGCTGGCGTTCTCCATGTTCTCCAGCAGGACGCTCAGATCCAGGTCGAACTTCACGTCGACGTTGACGAAGTCGCCCTTGAGCGGGTTGAGGAAGTAGTCGGTGAACGGGTAGGTGACCAGGAACTGCAGGGAGTTCGGCAGGTTCGCGCCGGACTCGGCCAGCTTGCGCAGGGTGGGCAGCAGCAGCTCAAGGTCGCGGACCAGGTCGGCCTTGCTGCGGCTGACGGTGTCGACGGCCACCTCGGACAGCCGGTCGAGCGCATTGAGCATGGCGACAAGGGAATCGCGCTGGGCGTTGATGACCTCGAGGCCGGGGGCGAGGCGGTCGAGGGCCGCGGTGATGTTCGCGGTCTGCTCGACGAGCGTGCCGGACAGGCGGTTGAGCGAGTCGATGGCCTTGACGATGTTGCCCTTCTGGGAGTCGAGGTCGGCGACCACGGTGTCTACATTGGACAGAAAGGCGCGCAGCTCGGGCTCGTTGCCGGACAGGGCGAGATTGACCTCCTTGACGATCGTCTGCAGCTGGCCGATTCCGCCGTTGAGCAGCAGCGACAGCGCGCCGAGAACCTCCTCGATCTCCGGGTTCCGGTTGGTCGCCTGGATGGGAATCACCGCGCCGTCGGACAGCCGGCCGACCGGTGTTGCCCCCACCGGCTCGTGCAGCTGGATGTACTTCTCGCCGAGCAGGCTGGACTGGCGCAGCTCGGCGCCTGCGTTGGCGGGCAGGTGCACGTCGCCGTTGACGACCAGGTGGACGACCGCCGTGACGTTGTCCTGAGCCAGCTCGATCCGCTCCACCCGGCCGACCGCGACGTCGTTCACCTTCACCGCCGCCTGCGGGACGAGGTCGAGCACGTTGCCGAACTGGGCGGTGACCCGGTACGGGCGGTCGCCGAGATCGGCGCCGCCGGGCAGCGGAATCTCGTACATACCGGAGAATCCGCAACCGGTGAGCAGGGTCGCGCCCGCGCACAGTGCCGCAAGGAGCCGGATCATCCGCCGCCTCCCAGGGTGGGGGCGTACAGCTGGGTCAACGGCAACGGCAGCGGCGGCAGCTTGCCGGCGGACAGCGCGGCGAGCACCTCCGCGGCCGACGGCAGCTTGAGCGTGCCGTCGATGACCGGAGCCAACTGCTGGCACAGATCGCTGAGTGTCTTGGGGAGCTGGGCCGGGGTGGACGCCGCGATCACCCGGCACACCATCAGCATCGGCGGGTAGGTCAGCTCGTTGAGGTTGCCCCGAATGGCGAACGACGCCGACGCCGCGTCGTAGGTGGACAGGAAGTTCGACATGGCAAGCGGTGCCACGTCCAGGATCTCGGCGACCGCGGCGCGCTGGTCGACGAGGGCCTGGGTGACCCCGGTCAACCGCTCCACATTGGACGCGATGCTGTCCTTGTTCTGCGCGACGAAACCCTGCACCTGGGTCAGGGCCGTGGCCAGCGAGCTGAGCGCGACGCCGAGGTCGTCCCGGTCCTCGGCCAGGTAGCCGGTGACCGAGGCCAGCTTGTCGTTGAACTGGCGCACCTGGGCGTCGCTGTCGGCCAGCGCCTGGGTGAACTTCTGCAGGTTGTCCACCGTGGAGAACAGGTCGCCCGAGGAGTGGGACAGCGTGGCCGCCGCCTCGCTGAGCCGGCGCACGGTGTCGCCGAGCAGCTCGCCGTTGCCGGACAGGTTGGCCGCGGCGGTGTCCAGCACGTTCGACAGGGCGCCGTCGGCGTTGGCGCCGTTCGGTCCCAGCGCGGTGGCCAGCTCGTTCACGCTGGCGGTCAGGTCGTCCAGCTCGACCGGGGTCCCGGTGCGCTCGCGGGGAATCACGGCGCCGCCGGCCAGCAGCGGGCCCGACTCGTAGGCGGGGGTCAGCTGGATGTAGCGGTCGCTGACCAGGCTCGGCGCGACCACGACGGCGGACACGTCGGCCGGGATCTCGACGCCATCGTCGACGGTCATGTCCACCCGGACCGTGCTTCCCTGGGGCGTGACTGTGTCGATCTTGCCGACGGCCACGCCGAGGATCTTCACGTCGGAACCGGGGTAGACGCCGACCGCCTTGTCGAAGTAGGCGGTGATCGCCGTCCCACCCCGCCCGGTGGTCATCCACCAGAGCGCGGCGGCGATGAGCAGCGCGAGCACGCACGCCGTCGCGATCGTGGTGATGGCTTTCCGCTGGGCCCTTGTGCGGACGGTCATCGCGAACCCCCTGGAGTCAGGGGCACTTCACACCCCTGGGGGTTGATGTCGAACACGCCGACGTTGGTGGGCGGCGGGATGAGCCCGCAGATGTAGCCCTCGAACCAGCGGCCGTTGCCGACGACGTTGTTGAACATCCGCACGAACGGCGCGAGGTTGTGCAGGCCCTGGCTGAGGTTGTCCTGGTTGCGCTGCAGGATGGCGGTCACCTTGGTCAGCTCGTCCAGCGCCGGCTTGAGCTGTTGCTGGTTGTCCGCGACGAAGCCCTGCAGCTGGTCGGCGAGCGCCTTCGTTCCGGTCAGCAGCGCGCCGACCGCCTCCCGGCGCCGGGACAGCTCGTCGAGCAGCAGCGTGGCGTCGGCGAACAGCTTCTGCAGCTGAGCATCCCGGTCGGCCACGGTCTTGCTGAGCGCGGCGGTGTTGCCGAGCAGGCGGGCCAGCTCCTGGTCGCGTGTGGACAGTGTGGTGGACAGCCGGGACAGGCCGGCGAGCGCGTCCCGCATGCTCTGCGGGGTGTGCGCGAACGTGTCGGAGATGACCTGGAAGCTCTGCGCGAGCTGACCGGTGTCGATCTTGCCGACGGTGCGCGAGAGCTGGCTGACCGCCGGCACGATGTCGAACGGCGCCATCGTGCGGCTGCGCGGAATGGTGTCGTTCGGGTTCTGCGGGCGCTCCCCGTCCGACTCGATGGCGAGGTACTTGTCGCCGAGCAACGTCTTGATCTGGATGGAGATCCTGCTGCGGTCGCCGATGCTCACGTCCCGCACCTTGAAGTCCACCAGCACCTTGTTCCTGGCCAGCTCCACCGAGCGCACGTCACCGATCTTCACGCCGGCCAGCCGGACCTCGTTGCCCGGCCGCAGCCCGGCCGACTCGCTGAACTCCGCGGTGTAGGTGGTGCCTCCGCCGATGATCGGGAGATCGTCGGCGTTGAACGCGGCGAGCACGGCGAGGACGATCAGCACGAGGGTGACCGCGCCGACCGTGGCCTGGTTGCGTTCCTTGAGGGGCTTCATTCGATCACCTCGCAAGCTCGGTGATCGCGAACCCTGTCGCCTCGTCCCTCGGCGACAGGGCAGTGTTCAATGGTTCGCTCGCAAGCTCGCTCACGGGCCGCACCTCTCCGCCATCGGCGTGCCCGGCAGCGGCAGACCCGGTATGTCGACGACGATCCCGAGCTTCGAGATGCCGACCCGACCGGACGCGCTGCACAGGTAGTAGTTGAACCAGCCGCCATAGCTGGAGACCCGGTTGATCGCCTCGACCTTGTGCGGCAACGTGGTCAGGAACTTGTCGACCGTGCCTTCGTGATCCGCCAGATTGGCGGCGAGTTGACCGAGAGCCGCGATGTCGTCGCGCAGAGCCGGGCGCGCCGAGGACAGCAGTCCGGCGGTTGACTCGGTCAGCTCGCCGAGGGCGGCGACCGCGTCGCCGATCGGCTCGCGCTGCTCGGCAAGGCCGGTGGACAGTCGCTGCACGGTGTCGATCAACCCGGCCACCTCGGCGGTCCGGCCGTTCACGGTGTCCAGCACGGTGTTCAGATTGTCGATCACCTGACCGATCACCTTGTCCTTGCCGGCGATCGCCGAGGTGAGGGACGCGGTGTGGGCCAGCACGCTGTCGATCGTGCCACCCTCCCCCTGCAGCACCTGGATCAGCTCGCCGGCCAGCTTGTTCACGTCGTCCGGGTTGAGCGCCTGGAACAGCGGCTTGAAGCCGTTGAACAGCACGGTGAGGTTGAGCGCGGGTGCGGTGCGCTCGAGCGGGATCGTCTGTCCGGGTTGCAGGATCGCGTTCGGATCGCCCGCGCCGATCGCCAGGGAGAGGTAGCGCTGACCGATGAGGTTGCGGTATTTGATGGTCGCGGTGACCGAGGCCGGGAGCCGGCGCGCCGCGTCGACGTCGAACCCGACGTCGGCGTATCGGTTGTCCACCACCTCGATCGAGCTGATCTGTCCAATGCGGACACCGGACATCCGGACGTCGTCGCCGACGTTGAGCCCGGTGGCATCGGTGAACCGCGCGGTGTACCCGCTGGTGTCGCCAAGGTCGCTGTTGGCGATCGTGAGCCCGAGCAGCGTGGTGAGCCCGATGGTGACCACCGCGAACACGGTGATCTTGATCAGCGGGCCGGCGACCCCCCGTCCTCCTCTCATTGCAGGGTCACCTCCGCTCCGCGGAACAGCGGGCCGACCAGTAGTGAGCTCCACGCCGGGACGTCCGCGGGCATGATGCCCAGCGACGGGGCGATCAGCGCCGCGATCAGGTCCCGCTCGGCCGGCGAGTTGGGCAGGCTCGGTTCGCTGGCGGCGGCCTGCGGAACCGTCGGCTGGAAGTCCTGCGGCCGGTCGGACTTCGGCGGCGGCGGCTTGGTGGAGCCGTCCTTGAGCGGGCCGCCCGCCGGGTACTGCGGGAACCTGGCCGGGGGCTTGGCCACCGGATAGCAGCGTGGCCCGCGCTTGTCCTCGTAGCGCGGAGTGTCCACACCGGGCAAATACTTGCCGCGGCTGGAGGTGATCTCGATGGTCACCCGGGAGACGTTCGGGTGGGCGGTGCCCTTGCCGAACGCCGCGTCGGCCGCCGGGATCGAGTCCACGAGCTGCTCGAGCAGGCACGGGTACTCGGGCGCGTACTTGGCCAGCACCTCGAGGGTCGACCGCGCGGTCGTGCCGAGACTGATCAGGTTCTCCCGGTTCGCGGCAAGGAAGTTGGTCAGGTCGACCGACGCGACGGTCAGCGTGTCGAACAGGTTCGCCAACCCGGCCCGTTGCTCCACCACGGTTTGCGTGGTCGTGGTCAGATCGCTCAGCGCCTGGAACAGGTCCGGCGCGGCGTCGGCGTAGGTGTCGGCGACCTCGGCGATCCTGGCGATGTTCGCGCGGAGATCGGGCAGTGCGGGAGTGATCTGCTGCAGGTAGGTGTTGAGCTGTACCAGGGTGTCGCCGAGCTGCTTGCCCCGGCCGTCCAGCGCGGTGGACATGGCGTTCAGCGTGGCGGCCAGCTTGTCCGGCTGCACGGCCCGCAGCACCGGCATCAGGTCATTGAGGACCTGCTCGATCTCGATCGCCGCGGCCGTGCGGTCCTGGGTGATCACGTCGCCGGCGGCGATGGGACGGTCCGGGTGCTCGGGAACCTGAAGCGCCACATAGCGTTCCCCGAACAGGGTCTTCGGGAGCAGGCGCGCCGAGACGTTCGCGGGAATCCTGCTCACGTGGTCGGGATCGAGCGCGAGATCGAGCACGGCGAATCCACCGTTGGGATGGATGCCGCGCACCTCGCCGACGATCAGGCCGCGCAGCTTGACGTCGGCGTGCTCGCGAAGCTGGTTGCCGACGTGGCTCGCCTCGAGGCGGACCGGCACGATCGGCGTGAACGACTTGCGGTAGAAGCCGATCGACAGCGCCACCAGCAGGCCGACGATCACCAGGAACACCAGCCCGTAGAGCTGGTAGCGCAGCGGGGGGCGTTCGGTGCGGCTCATCCGGCGATCCGCACGGTCGTCGTCGCGCCCCAGATCGCCAGGCTGAGGAAGAAGTCAAGCAGCATCTGCAGCACGATCGCGGCCCGCACCGCCCGGCCGACGGCGACGCCGACCCCGGCCGGCCCGCCGGTGGCCGTGTAGCCGTAGTAGCAGTGCACGAGGATCACCACGACGCTGAAGATGATCACCTTGAGGAACGACCAGAGCACGTCGCCCGGCGGCAGGAACAGGTGGAAGTAGTGGTCGTAGGTGCCGGCCGACTGCCCGTAGAACCACACGGTGATCTGCCGGGAGGCGGCGTAGGAGCACAGCAGGCCGACGATGTACAGCGGGATCACCGCGCCGACCGCGGCCAGCACTCGGGTGGTCACCAGGTACGGCACGCTGGGCACGGCCATCACCTCGAGCGCGTCGATCTCCTCGGAGATCCGCATGGCGCCCAGCTGCGCGGTGAATCCACATCCGACGGTCGCCGACAGCGCGAGCCCGGCGGCCAGCGGCGCCACCTCGCGGGTGTCGAAGTAGGCGGCGATGAAGCCGGTCAGCGCGGACGTGCCGAGCTGGTTGAGCGCGGAGTAGCCCTGCAGGCCGACGATCAGGCCGGTGAACACGGTCATGCCGATCATCACGCCGAGCGTGCCGCCGATCACCGCGAGGGCGCCGCTGCCGAAGAACACGTCGGACAGCAGCCGCAGCGTCTCCCTGGGATAGTGCACGAGGGTCCGCGGCACCCAGGCCAGCACCCGGACGTAGAACGCGAGCTGCTGGCCAAGGGTGGCGAGACCCTCCTGCGGCGCCCTGGCGGCGGTGCTTGCGCGTTTGGCGGCCGCGCTGCGTGCAGGTGCCTCGATCGTCGCCATGGGCTCACATTCCCTTCGGCGGGACGACCTGAAGGTAGATGCCGGTGATCACGACGTTGATCAGGAACAGCAGCAGGAAGGTGATCACGACCGTCTGGTTGACCGCCTCGCCGACGCCCTTCGGCCCGCTGGACGGGTTCAGGCCGCGGTAGGCCGCGACGATCCCGGCGACGAAGCCGTAGACCACCGCCTTGATCTCGCTGATCCACAGGTCGGGCAGCTGGGCGAGGGCGTTGAAGCTGGCCAGGTACGCGCCCGGGGTCCCGCCCTGCATGACCACGTTGAAGAAGTAGCCGCCGCACACGCCGACGACGCTGACCAGGCCGTTGAGCAGGGTGGCCACGATCATGGCGGCGAGCACGCGCGGCACGATCAGGCGCTGGATCGGGTTGACCCCGAGCACCTCCATCGCGTCGATCTCCTCGCGGATCTTCCGCGCCCCGATGTCGGCGCACATGGCCGAACCGCCGGCGCCGGCCACCAGCAGCGCGGTGATCAGCGGGCTGGCCTGCTGCACGATGGCCAGCGCGCTGGCCGCGCCGATGAACGACTGCGCGCCGATCTGCTGGGTGAGCGAGCCCAGCTGCAGCGCGATCACCGCGCCGAACGGGATCGACACCAGCGCGGTCGGCAGGATCGTGACGCTGGCGAAGAACCAGCACTGCTGGATCAGCTCACGGATCTGGAACGGCCGCCGGAACATGAGCCGTCCGACGTCCCAGGCGAGCGACGTCAGCCGGCCCACCTGGGCCAGCCCGCGTAGCCCGACATTGGGACCCGCTTCGACGCTCATACCAGACAAACGACCATCAGCGGCTCAAGTTACCGAAAGTGCGTGGCTGGCCGTGGCCCCACCGTCCGCCACGAACTCGGCTCCGGTGCAGTAGGAGCTCTCGTCGCTGGCCAGGAAGACGATCAGGTCGGCGATCTCGTCGGCCCGGCCGACCCGGCGCAGCGGCAGGCGCTTGCCGACCCGGCTCAGGTCGACCTCGACGCCACCGAGCGCGGTGGGCAGCATCCGGGTGTCGATCATGCCTGGGTGCACGGAGTTGACCCGGATGCCCTTGCTCCCCAGCTCCAGCGCGGCCACCTTGGTCATGCCGCGGATGGCGAACTTGCTGGCCGTGTAGGCGACGAGGGTGGGCGCCGCCGCCAGTCCCTCGATCGACGAGGTGTTGATGATCGAGCCGCCACCGGCGGTGATCATGCCCGGGATCACCGCGCGCATGCCGAGGAACGTGCCGATCTGGTTGATCCGGATCACCCGCTCGTAGTCGGCGAGCGACGTGTCGGCCAGCGGTGCGAAGTGCAGGATGCCGGCGTTGTTGACCAGCACGGTGATCTGCTCGTCGCCCACCACCGCGCCCCATTCGTCCTCTTGGGACACATCAAGGTGGCGGAACTCGGCCGGCTCACCCAGCTCGTCGGCCAGCGCCTTGCCCTCGTCGTCGAGCACGTCCGCGATGATCACCCGGGCGCCTTCGGCAACGAACCGCCTGGCCGCGGCGGCGCCCTGGCCGCGCGCCGCCCCGGTGATCAACGCGCGCTTTCCGGCCAGCCTGCTCACATCAGCTCTTCGGTCAGCGGCATCATCACGGTCTTCAGCTCGGTGTAGGCCTCGAACGCGCTCCGCCCGCCCTCGCGGCCGAGCCCGGACTGCTTGAAGCCGCCGAACGGCAGGTGCGGTTCGAGCTGGAAGCCGTTGATGCCGACGGTTCCGGCGCGCAGCCGGCGGGCCACCCGGAACGCCCGCTTGGCGTCCGATGTGTACACCCCGGCGCCGAGGCCGTACTCGGTGTCGTTGGCCAGCCGCACGGCCTCGTCATCTGAGGCGAACGGAATAACAGCAAGCACCGGCCCGAACACCTCCTCGCGCGCGATCTCCATGTCGTTGGCCACGTCGGCGAAGACGGTCGGCCGGACGAAGTTGCCGGCCGCCAGCTCGCCGTCCGGCCGCGTGCCACCGGTGACCAGTTTGGCCCCGGCCTCCTGCGCCCGCTCGATGAAACCGAGCACCCGGTCCAGCTGCCGGGTGTTGATCAGCGGGCTGGCCAGCACGCCGGCGTCGAACGGATCGCCGTAGGTGATCGCGCCGGCCATCATCTCGGCCGCGGCGAGGAACTGGTCGTAGACCTCGCGGTGCACGAGGGCCCGGGTGTGCGCCACGCACGCCTGGCCGGACAGGCCCATGGTCACCGTGCCCATCGTGGTCATCGCGGCCAGGCCGATGTCCGGGGCGTCCGGGAACACCAGCGTGGGGCTCTTGCCGCCGAGCTCCAGCGACACCCGCTTGAGCGTGCCGGCCGAGGCCTCGACGATCCGCCTGCCGACCGCGCGGCTGCCGGTGAAGCTCACCTTGTCCACCAGCGGGTGCGTGATCAGCGCCGCGCCGGTCGGGTCGCCCGGCCCGGTCACCACGTTGAGCACGCCGTCGGGCAGCCCGGCCTCGACCAGCAGCTCGACCATGTGCAGCACGGAGAACGTGCAGTACTCCGACGGCTTGAGCACGATCGTGCACCCGGCCGCCAGCGCCGGCGCGACCTTCTGGGCGAACAGCAGGAAGGGCGCGTTCCACGGCAGGATCGCGGCCACCACCCCGATCGGCTCGCGGAAGGTCATGGCCAGGTGGTCGCCGCCCTGGTAGGGCGGCAGGGTCTGACCGCCCACCTTGTCGACCCAGCCGGCGTGGTGGTCGAACACGTCGGCCGCCGCGCCGACCGACGGGGCGTACACCCCACCGAACGACAGCGGGATGCTGTTGTCCAGCGCCTGCAGGCGTTGCAGCTCGTCGGTGTGCTCGCGGAGCAGCTGGGCGTACCGGTGCAGCAGCTGGATCCGCTGGCCGGCCCGGGATCGCGGCCACGGCCCGTCGTCGAACGCGCGGCGCGCGGCCAGCACCGCGTCGTCCACATCGGACATGGTGGCGATCGGAAACTCGCCGATCGGCTCGCCGGACGCGGGGTGCAGGTGGGTCCACGTGGCGCCGTCCGCGGCCGGCCGCCAGGCGCCGTCCACGTACAGCTGGCCGTCCTTGAGGCCGACCTCGTCGCGGTGCGGCCGCACGGTGAGCGTCACAGTTCCTCCCTCATCGCAAAAGTCCACTGTGGATCGCGCTGGCTGAAATACTCGCCGACCGCGGCTGCGGAGTCGAACCGCCGCTCGATCGTGGGCGGGGACAGCAGCCCCACCCGGCCGCCGTAGCAGATGAACACCTGCCCGTTGATCGCCTCGGCGGGTGGCGAGGCCAGGTAGGTGACGAACTCGGCCACGTGGTCGACCGACCACGGGTCGGGTCCGTCCGGCGCCGCGCCGAACACCGGGATCGTCATGGCCGTGCGCGCTCGGGGGCAGATCGCGTTGGCCCGCACGCCGTAGCGCGCCGTCGAGCGGGCGGTGGCGACGGTGAGCGCGGCGATCCCGGCCTTGGCGGCGGCGTAGTTGGGCTGGCCCTCGGCGCCGAGCAGGAACGCCTCGGACGCGGTGTTGACGATCCGCCCGTACACCGGGCGACCGTCGGCTTTGGACCGGGCCCGCCAGTGCGCGACGGCGTTGCGGGACAGGAGAAAATGACCGCGCAGGTGCACCCGGACGACCAGGTCCCACTCCTCGTCGGTCATGTTGAACAGCATCCGGTCGCGCAGCAGGCCGGCGTTGTTCACGACGATGTGCACGCCGCCGAACTGCTCGAGCGCGGCCGACATCAGCGCATCCGCGGTCGCCCGCTCGCCGACGTCGCCCTTGACGACGACCGCCTTGCCGCCCAACGCCTCGATCTCGTCGGCTATGTCTATATTGGACAGATCGTTGACGACGAGGTCGGCGCCGGCGCCGGCCAGCGCCACCGCCTCGGCCCGGCCGAGACCGGCGCCCGCGCCGGTCACGATGGCGACCTTGCCCTCCAGGGTCATGAGAACGTGACGATCTGCCGGATCAGGCCGCCGGGGCCGCGCAGAGCGTCGAGGCCGTCGTTGATCTCGTCGAGCGTGATCCGCTTGCTGATCATGCCCTCGAGATCGAGCCGGCCGGTGCGCCACAGCTGCAGCAGGCGCTGGTAGTCGCGCTGCACGTTCGCCCCGCCGTAGAACGAGCCGACCAACCGCTTGTCGTGCAGGAAGAGCTCCTGCGCGCTGAACTCGACCATGGCATCGGCCCGTCCGGCCCCGACGACCACGACCGTGCCGCCGCGCCGGGCGTTGTCCCATGCCGAGCGGATCGTGGCCGGGATGCCCACGACGTCGAACGCGTAGTCGAAGCCCATGTTCCCGGCCAGCTCGGCGTTCAGCGCCGCGAGCCCGTCCGGCGTGGTGGCGTGCGTCGCGCCGAACCGCTTGGCCGTCTCGTGCTTGTCCAGCACCGGGTCCACCGCGATGATCTGCGCCGCGCCGGCCAGCCGGGCGCCCTGGATCACCGAGATCCCCACGCCGCCGCACCCGATCACCAGCACGCTGGCGCCGGGCTCCACCCGCGCGGTATTGATCACCGCGCCGACACCGGTCATCACACCGCAGGCGACCAGCGCCGCGATCTCGAACGGCACGTCGTCGTCGATCTTCACCGCCGCGCTGGCCGGCACCACGAGCTCCTCGGCGAACGTGCCGAGCCCGGCGTAGCCGAAGACCGCCGTCTCGCCCACCCGGAACCGCGGCGAGCTGAACGCGGCGATCGCGTTGACCGCGCACAGATGCGGCTGGCCGCGGTGGCAGTTGACGCAGTCGTCGCACGGCGCGACGAACGTGAGCACCACGTGGTCGCCCGGGGTCAGGGTGGTAACAAGGCCGCCGACCTCGACCACCTCGCCTGCGCCCTCGTGCCCGATGATCCCCGGCGCGAGCGCGGGCAGCGTGCCATCCATCGCGGAGAGATCGCTGTGGCACACCCCGGTCGCCTTCACCCGGATCCGGATCTCCTGCGGGCCGACGTCGGCGGTGGTGACGTCCTCGCGAAGCTCGAGCTTGGTGTCCCCGACCTGGTTGAGCACGGCTGCCTTCATGACCAAAGACTAGAACGTGTTCTTATTGAGAGCAAGGTCCTCGCCTGCCCTGGACTATGCTCATCTAGAACACGTTGCACACCGAGTCGGGAGCACCGGATGCGCATCACCTACACCGAGGAGCAGGAGCGGCTGCGCCGCGAGCTCCGGGCGTACTTCGCCACGCTGATCACCCCGGAGCGACGCGAGGCGCTCACCTCGACCGGCGGCGAGTACGGCGACGGCACGGTGTACAAGGAGGTCGTGCGCCGGATGGGCGCGGACGGGTGGCTGGCGCTCGGCTGGCCGGAGGAGTACGGCGGCCGGAACCGGTCCATGGTGGACCAGCTGATCTTCACCGACGAGGCCGCGATCGCCGGCGCGCCGGTGCCGTTCCTGACCATCAACACGGTCGGCCCGACGATCATGAAGTTCGGCACCGCGGAGCAGAAGGCGTTCTACCTGCCCGGGATCGCGGCCGGCGAGGTGCACTTCGCGATCGGCTACTCGGAGCCGGAGGCCGGCACCGACCTGGCGTCGCTGCGAACCCGCGCGGTCCGGGGCGGCGACCACTACGTGATCAACGGGCAGAAGATGTGGACCAGCCTCATCCAGTACGCCGACTACGTCTGGCTGGCCTGCCGCACCGATCCGGACGCCGCCAAGCACAAGGGCCTGTCGATCCTGATCGTGCCCACCGACGCGCCCGGCTTCTCCTGGACGCCGGTGCACACGGTCGCCGGCCCGAGCACGAGCGCGACGTACTACTCCGACGTGCGCGTGCCGGCCACCGCCCTGGTCGGCGAGGAGAACCGCGGCTGGCAGCTGATCACCAACCAGCTCAACCACGAGCGGGTCGCGCTCACCTCGGCCGCGCCCGTGCAACGCGCGCTGTGGGAGGTGCGCGAATGGGCACAGGCCACCAAGCTGCCGGACGGGCGCCGGGTGATCGACCAGGAATGGGTGCAGCTCCACCTGGCCCGGGTGCACGCCAAGGCCGAGTTCCTCAAGCTGATCAACTGGCGGATCGCCTGGGGCGTCGGGCACGGCCTCAACCCCGCGCACGCGTCGGCCACCAAGATCTTCGGCACCGAGTTCGCCACCGAGGCCTACCGCCTGCTGATGGAGGTGCTCGGGCCGGCGGCCTACGTCCGGGCCGGCTCCCCCGGCGCGCTGCTGCGCGGCCGGATCGAGCGCATGCACCGCTCGTCGCTGATCCTTACCTTTGGCGGCGGCACCAATGAGATCCAGCGCGACATCGTGGCGGCCGTCGGTCTCGGCCTGCCGGCGGCGAGGCGGTGACCCATGGACTTCTCCCACACCGAGGCCCAGCAGGAGCTTGCCGGGCTGACCCGGCACATCCTGACCGACCGCGTGACCGAGGAACGGTTGCGCGACATCGAGTCCGGCGCCGACCGGTTCGACCGGACCTTGTGGACGGACCTGGCCGAGGCCGGCGTGCTGTCCGCCGCGTTGCCGGTCGACGTCGGCGGGTCGGGCTACGGGCTGCTCGAGCGGTGCGCCGTGCTGGTCGAGCTGGGGCGGGCCGTGGCGCCGGTGCCGTACCTGCCGTCGATCGTGCTGGCCGCCTCGGCGATCGCGGAGTTCGGCACGCCGCGGCAGCGGGACCGCTGGGTGCGCCCGGCGGCCACCGGTGACCTGGTGCTCACCGCCGCGCTGGCCGAGGAGGTGGGCGATCCGGCGTGCCGGGCCGAGCGGGACGGGGACCGGTGGCGGGTGACCGGGGTCAAGACCACCGTCCCGGCCGGACCGATCGCCGACCTGTTCCTGGTGCCGGCCGACACCGACGAGGGCACGGCCGTCTTCCTCGTTACGCCAAGGGATTCCGGGGTTGGCGTGCGGCGTCAGGAGATTGTGGACGGTGACGACGAGGCCCTGCTCGAGCTCGACGGGGTCGAGCTCGGCGCCGACCGGGTGCTCGGCGACGCCCGGGTGGCCGAGTGGTTGACCGCGCACGGCACGGTCGGGTCGTGCGCGGCGCAGCTGGGTGTCGCCGAGCGGGCGCTCGAGCTGACCGCAGAGTACGCGTCCCAACGCGTGCAGTTCGACCGTCCTATCGGGACATTCCAGGCGGTGGCGCAGCGGCTGGCCGACGGCTACATCGACGTCGAGGCGATCCGGTTGACGCTGTGGCAGGCGGCCTGGCGGCTCGCCGAGGGGCTGCCGGCTGCCACCGAGGTGGCCACGGCGAAGTTCTGGGCCGCCGACGCCGGCCACCGAGTAGCCCATACCGCTGTCCACATCCATGGTGGCGTAGGTATTGACAAGGACTACCCCCTGCACCGGTATTTTGTTGCCGCAAAGCGCTTCGAGTTCAGCTTGGGCGGGGCCACGGCCCAGCTACGCCGAATCGGCGCGGCACTCGCCGCCGAACCGGCCTAAATCGGGAGGCTTGCATGGCGCGGCCCGGTCGACCAACACCAACGGTGACCGAGCTGTTGCTGGCCCGGGAGCGTGATACCAATCCTGGCCTGCTGTTCGAGGGTCAGCGGTGGTCGTGGGCGAACCATGTGCAGGAGTGCGCCGACCGCGCTGCGTTACTGCGCTCCCTGCGCCGGGCCGGCCCGTTCCACATCGGCGTGCTGCTGGACAACGTGCCGGAGTTCGCGTTCCTGCTCGGTGGCGCGGCGCTGGCCGGCGCGGTGCTGGTCGGGCTGAACACCACGCGCCGCGGCGCGGCGCTGGCCAGGGACGTCCGGCTGGCCGACTGCCAGATCGTGCTGACCGAGAGCCGCTACGTGGAGCTGCTCGACGACCTCGACCTCGGCGCCGCGCGGGGCCGGGTGCTGGACATCGACTCGGCGGCGTGGCACATGTCCCTCTACGCGCACCGGCACCGCCCGCTCGAGCCGGTGCCGGCCGCACCGGACGACCTGCTCATGCTGATCTTCACGTCGGGCACCAGCGGCGATCCGAAGGCCGTCCGGTGTACCCACGGCAAGATCGCCGAACCGGGCCGGATGCTCGCCGAGCGCTTCGGTCTCGGGCCGGACGACACCGTGTACGTGTCGATGCCGATGTTCCACTCCAACGCGATCATGGCCGGCTGGGCGGTCGGACTCGCCGCCGGAGCCGGCATCGCGCTGCGCCGCCGGTTCTCCGCGTCCGGCTTCCTTGACGACGTGCGCATCTATGGCGCCACCTATGCCAACTATGTCGGCAAGCCACTGTCCTACGTCCTGGCCACCGAGCCGCGGCCGGACGACGCGGACAACCCGCTGCGGCTGGTGTTCGGCAACGAGGCCGCCGAGCGCGACGCGGCCGCGTTCGCCGAGCGGTTCGGCTGCCGGGTCGTCGACGCGTACGGCTCCACGGAGGGCGGCATCGTGCTGGCCCGCCCACCGGACACGCCGCGCGGGTCGCTCGGCCGGCTGGGCGACGGCATCGCGATCCTCGATCCACAGACCGCACGGCCGTGCCCGCCGGCCCGGTTCGACGCCGACGGGCGGCTGCTCAACCCCGGCGAGGCGGTCGGGGAGCTGGTCAACACGACCGGTGCGGGCGCGTTCGCCGGCTACTACCGCGACTCCGCTGCCGACGGCTGCCGGATCCGCAACGGCATGTTCTGGAGCGGCGATCTCGCCTACCGCGACGAGAACGACTTCTGCTACTTCTACGGCCGCACCGGCGACTGGCTGCGGGTCGACGGCGAGAACCTCGGCACCGCGCCGATCGAGCGGATCCTGCTGCGCCATCCGGACATCAGCGAGGCGGCCGTGTACGCCGTGCCGGACGGGGCCGTCGGCGAGGCGGTGATGGCCGCGGTCGTGCTGCGCCGCGGCCGCCGGTTCGACGCCGACGCCTTCGCCGATTTCCTTGTCGCACAAAAAGATCTGGGGGCCAAGCAGGTGCCGCGGTTCGTCCGCGTTGCCAACCGCCTGCCCCGCACCCCGACCCACAAGGTGATCAAGCGGACCCTGATGGCGCACGGCGTGCGCTGCGCCGACGCGGTCTGGTGGCGCGAGGGGCCGGAGCCGAGATATCGGCCACTTACACCCGACAACACGCCAATTCAACTCGACGGGGGGACTCGGCACGTGCGAGGCTGAGTTGGTCACGGTACGCGCATCGGGAGGACCACCATGTCTGGCACGTCGGAGCCGGCCGATACCCAGCGGTCTGGGAACGGCGCAGAGCCGCAGGACGACGTGAGGGCGCGATTCCGCGAGGCACTCGAGCGCAAGCAGGCCAAGGCCAAGTCGCGCGAGGGTCACGCCGACGGCTCATCCAAGATCCACGACGCGCACGGCCCGGCCAGTAGCCGCCGGGTGTTCCGCCGCAAGAGCGGCTGACCGGCGCGGCGGGGAGCCGGTCCCACGCTCACGACCGGGTCGGCGCTCGCGCGCCGGCCGAACCTGACAACGGCGGATGCCCCGGCCCCACCGGTGGGATGGAGCCGGGGCATCCGTTGCAAGCATCCTATTTATGGCGCGGCGATCTGTTCACGTTTGATCGCCGTCAGGAACGCTTCCCCCCGTGCAATGGCCACAGCGAGGACGGGCCCCATCGGGTCCTTCGAATCGCGTAGGCCGAACCTGGCCCCGGCCCGCGCGACCTCGACGCAGTCCGCATTGGGTCCCGTGTGGCTGGACTTGCGGAACCGGGCGTCCCGCCACGCACCGGTTGCGTTGTCGGTCATCGTGTCACCTCCTTCATGGCTCGCTGGATGATCTCCCTCGACCTCTTCTGGTCAGCCGCCAGTGCATGGAGTCGGGTCAGCGCGCGCTGGTACTCGGTGATCTCCTCGGGTTGTTCGATGTACCGGCCCCCGGTGAGCAGATCGACGTAGACGAGGCCGGTGTCGTGCCCCATCGCCGGAGGGAAGGTCATCACGGTGAACGTCGCGCCGTACTGGGCCGGCGTGGCGCCGGCGTCGAAGGGCAGCACCTGGACGTCGATCCGCGGCCGCTCGGAAAGCTCCAGCAGGTACGCCAGCTGCGCGTGCATGACGACGGCGTCCCCGCGAATCCGGTAGAGCACGGACTCGTCGAGCACGGTCCACAGATGCACCGGGTCGTCCTCCCGGTCAAGAATCTGTTGCCGGCCTATTCGCAGCTCGACTCCCTGCCGCACCTGTTCGTCCTTGAGGTCCGGATTGCCCCGGATCACGGCTTCGGCGTAGTCGCGCGTCTGGAGAAGGCCGGGAACCAGCATCGTGTCGAAGCTGGAAAGCCCGGACGCGCCGGATTCGAGGCCTAGGTAGAGATCGAACCACTTAGGTACGGCGCCGGAAAGGGCGGTCCACCAATTCCGGGCGCGCCTGGCCGCGGAGAGCAACTCCCTCATGAAGGGGATGCGGTCGGGCTTGCCGTACATGTCGAGGAGGAGCTCGAGGTCGGCGGCGCTCGGCAGACGCTCACCGCTCTCCAGGTTGCTGACGTGTTGCGGGGTGCGGTCGAGGCGCTTGGCCGCGTCACGCTGGGCGAGGTTGGCCTCCTTGCGCCAGCGCTGCAGGGACAGCGCGATGGTGCGTTTGAACAGCGCGGGACTACCGGACCGGAGGGCGGGTGGTATCGAGGAGACGTCCACGGGCCTACCTTCCACGGTTCAGACACACGCTGCCACACAGGAATCCACCCAAACGGGTGAGACCTTTCAACTTGCAGCTGTGGAGTTCAAGTTGTTGTATCAACAATGGACGAACCAGTCAGGACCAGGACCCGTCATGACAGCTCAACCCGACAACCGGCTCGCCACCATAGTAGATCCGCCACCGATCACGGCGGCTAGGGCGAACGACCGAATTTCAAGCACGGCCGCGACGCCCGAGCAGGTCGACCTGGTTTACGCCTTACGGGCGCTTGCGGATGCCATCCCGCCACTGCTACCGAAGGTTATCACCGGCGAGATGCGATCAAGCGGGTGGAGCGACCTGGCGGACATCCTCTACCGTGCCGCTCGACTGTGCCGCGAGCAGGTCGTGATCGATCTCGACGGCTAGCGCAGCTTGTCCAAACGCGACAGTGCGTCTTCGGTTTCCCTGAGGAGGTGGGACATCGCCTCGGCCACCGGGCGCACCTCGGTCATCCGGCCGACGATCTGCCCGACGGGCATCGCGATGACGTCCGGATCACCGGACCGCATCAACCGCTGGTGAGCCTCGCCGACCAGCAGGTTCTGCAGCGGCATCGGGAGCGGGTCCGGCGCGTCGGGCGCGGACCAGGCCTCCGTCCACCGGGACTTGAGCAGCCGGGCGGGTTTGCCCGAGTAGATCCGCGAGCGCACGGTGTCGCTGGAGCTGGCCCGCAGCAGGGCCGGCTGCAGCGCCGACTCCCCCATCGTCACCCGGTACTCCGCGGTGGTGAGCCAGTAGGAGCCCATCCAGACGCCGACCGCGCCGAGCGCCAGGGCGGCCGCGATCTGCCGGCCGCTGCCGATCCCGCCGGCGGCCAGCACCGGCGCGCGATCGCCGACCGCGTCCACGATCTCCGGCACCAGCACCATGGTGGCGATCTCTCCGGTGTGGCCGCCGGCCTCGTAGCCTTGCGCCACAACGAGGTCCACGCCGCTGTCGACGTGCCGGCGGGCGTGCTCGGCCTTTCCGGCCAGCGCCGCCACCACGACGTCGTGCTCGTGCGCCCGCGCGATGACGTCGTCCGGCGGCGAGCCCAGCGCGTTGGCGATCAACCTGACCGGGTGCGACAGCGCGACATCCACATGGGACCGTGCGATCGAGTGCAGCCAGCCGAGCACGCCGGCGCTGGTGCGCTCACCCTCGCCAAGCGGCGGCACGCCGAGCTTGACCAGCGTGCGCTCCACGAAATCCTTGTGCCCGGCGGGAATGTGCTGGCTCAGGTCGACCTGGGTGCCCTCGGTCGGAACGCGGGCCGGCATCACAATGTCGACGCCGTAAGGCTTTCCGCCGGTGTTGTCGTCCATCCAGGACAGTACGGAGTCGAGCTCGGCGGCCTCGTTGAACCGGACACAGCCGAGCACCCCGAACCCGCCGGCCCGGCTGATCGCGGCGGCCACGTGCTCCGACGGGGTGAACCCGACGATCGGGTGCTCGATGCCGAGCGTGTCGCACAGCGCCGTTCGCATCCGGCCGCCTCAGGTCCGCGCGGCCGCGGGGGCGGACGCCAGCTGCCAGTCCGGCTCGTGCCGCTCGGTGTGCGCCCTGGCCCACGGGTAGTCCGGCTTGCCGCTCGGGGCGCGGCCGACCTGCTCGACCAGCCACACGCTGCGCGGCACCTTGTAGCCCGCGATCATCTTGCGGATGTGGGCATCCAGGGCGGCGAAGTCGATGCCGCGGCCGGGGCGCGGCTGGATCAGGGCGGCCACCCGCTGGCCGAGCCGCTCGTCCGGCACGCCGACCACAAGGGCGTCGAACACGTCCGGGTGGGACTTCAGGGCGCCCTCGACCTCTTCCGGGAACACCTTCTCGCCGCCGGTGTTGACCGACACGTTCCCGCGGCCGAGCAGGGTCAGCGTGCCGTCCTCCTCCAGCCGGCCGTAGTCGCCGGGCACGACGTAGCGCTTCCCGTCGACCTCGACGAAGATCGTGGCGCTCTTCTCCGGATCCTTGTAGTAGCCGAGCGGAACGTGCCCGCCGCGGGCGATCCGGCCGACCTCGCCAGGCCGGACCGGCCGGCCCTCGTCGTCGATCACGATCGTGTTCGGGCCCCGGTTGACCGTCGGCCCGCCCGTGCCCTGCCTGCCGCCCTTGACCACCAGGCTCAGCCCCTGGAAACCGGACTCCGAGGACCCGATCGCGTCGGTGATCACCACGTTGGGCAGCGCCTCGAGGTACTCCTCCTTGACCGAAGGGGAGAACAGCGCCGCGTGGCTGGAGATCGCCACGACGGAGGATGCGTCGTAGCCGCCCCGCCGGTAGGCCTCGATGAGCGGGCGGGCCATGGCGTCGCCGACGATCGTGACCACCTTGACCTTGTGCCGCTCGATCGCCTTCCACACCTCGTGCGGGTCGAACTGCGGCATGAGCACCACGAGATCGCCGGCGAACAGGGCCGGGAGCGCGGTCCACTGCGCCGCGCCGTGGATCAGCGGGGCGCAGGCCAGGCGGGTCAGCGCAAGGCCCTCCCGCCCCTTGTTCGACTGCGCCCACTCGTCGGGCAGCGGCTCGCCGGTGTAGAAGTCGATGCCGCCGCCGAGCACGCGCCACACGTCCTCGTGGCGCCACATCACGCCCTTGGGGAATCCCGTGGTGCCGCCGGTGTAGAGCACGTAGAGGTCGTCCGGGCTGCGCTCGCCGAAGTCGCGCTCCGGCGACTCGTCGGCGATGACCGAGTCGAGGTTCTCGGTCTCGACCACGGTGCGCAGCAGCGGCGCGTCCGGCAGCACGGCGGCCACCCGCTCGGCGAACTCGCGGTCGTGCACGAGGGCCACCAGGTCGGCGTTGTCGAACAGATAGCGCAACTCGTTCTCGACGTACCGGTAGTTGACGTTGACCGGCACGGCGCGCAGCTTGTACGCGGCGATGATGGTCTCCATCACCTCGATCGAGTTGCGCGCGTAGAACCCGACGTGCGCGCCCGTTCCGACCCCGCCCCTCGCCAGGTAGTGGGCCAGCCGGTTGGCCCGCTGCTCGAGCTCGGCGAAGGTGACCGTGCGGTCGCCGCAGGCGATGGCGCTCCGCTCGGGAAAGGCGTCGACGGCATGCTCGAAGAGGTCCGCGATGTTGATGGCCACGGCATCAAACTAGAACGTGTTATCGTTTCTGGCAATCCCCACTTGTCAGGAGACACCGCGGATGACCACGACAGAAGCCTCGCACTGCCTGGTGGAGCGCCACGGGCACGTCCTCGTCGTCACGATGAACCGCCCGCACGCCCGCAACGCGCTGTCCGGCCCGATGATGGCGATCATGAAGTCCGCCTGGGACGAGGTGGACGGCGACCCGGACATCCGGGCGTGCGTGCTCACCGGCGCCGGCGGCGCGTTCTGCGCCGGCGCCGACCTCAAGGCGATGACCTCCGCGCACCCCGGCGACGCCTTCGCCGGCGGCGGCTGGGACCTGTCGGTGATCGAGGCGCTGTTGAAGGGCCGCCGCCTGACCAAGCCGCTGATCGCCGCCGTCGAGGGCCCGGCCATCGCCGGCGGCACGGAGATCCTGCAGGCGACCGACATCCGGGTGGCCGGCGAGAGCGCCCGGTTCGGCGTGTCCGAGGCGCGCTGGGGGCTGTTCCCGCTCGGCGGCTCCGCGGTCCGCCTGCCCCGCCAGATCCCGTACACCGTCGCCGCCGAGCTGCTCCTGACCGGCCGCCACATCACCGCCGCCGAGGCGCTGTCGATCGGCCTGATCGGCCACGTCGTCCCCGACGGCCACGCCCTGCCCAAGGCTCTCGAGCTCGCCACCCGGATCGCCACCAACGGACCCCTTGCCGTACAAGCGATCCTGCGCACCATGCGGGAAACCGAAGGCATGCCCGAGAACGAGGCGTTCACTGTGGACGCTCGCCTCGGCCAGGAGGTGTTCGCCAGCGACGACGCCAAGGAAGGCCCCCGAGCCTTCGCCGAGAAGCGCACCCCCGAATTCCGCGGCCGCTAGATCGCGCGCTCCTTTCCCGCCCAGTACGGGTCGCGCAGCTTTCGTTTGTAGAGCTTGCCGTTGGGGTCGCGGGGGAGCTCGGTGCGGTACTCGATGGTGCGCGGGAGCTTGAACTTGGCCAGCCGGGTGCCGGCGAAGGTGAGCAGCTCGGCGGTCAGCTCGTCGTCACCGGGGACGCCGTCGACGGGTTGGACGATGGCCTTGATCTCCTCGCCCCAGTCGTCGTTGGGCACGCCGAACACGGCCACGTCGGCCACCTTGGGGTGGCAGGACAGCTCGCCCTCGATCTCGGCGGGGTAGATGTTCACCCCGCCGGAGATGATCATGTCGCTCTTCCGGTCGCACAGGAAGAGGTAGCCGTCCTCGTCGAGGTATCCGATGTCGCCGAGGGTGAACAGGTCGCCGACCCGGGCCGCGCGGGTCTTCACCTCGTCCTTGTGGTACTCGAAGGTGGCCGTGCCCATGCGCATGTACACCAGGCCCGGCTCGCCCGGCGGCAGCGGGTTGCCGTCCGGGTCGAGCACCGAGACCACCGAGCCGGGCCATGGCAACCCGACCGATCCGGGCTTGCGCAACCAGTCCTCGGCGGTGATCACCGTGCCGCCGCCCTCGGTGGCCGCGTAGTACTCGATCACCACCGGCCCCCACCACTCGAGCATCTGGCGCTTGACCTCGATCGGGCACGGCGCCGCGCCGTGGATCGCGGCGCGCAGCGAGGACACGTCGTACTTCTCGCGGACCCGGACCGGCAGCCCGAGCAGCCGGTGGAACTGGGTGGGCACCATATGGGTGTGCGTCACCCGGTACCGCTCGATCAGCCGCAGCATCTCCTCCGGCGTCCACCGGTCCATCAGCACCGCGGTATGTCCTAATTGGATCGAAATGGTCACGAAGTTCAGCACGGCGGTGTGGTACAGCGGGGAGCCGCACAGGTGCACGTGCCCGTCGAACGGCTTCAGGCCGAAGAAGCCGAAGAATCCCGGCCCCATCGGGTGGACCTCGTGCGGGTCCAGCCCGGTGAGCGGGCGGCGCACCCCCTTCGGCCGGCCGGTGGTGCCGGAGGTGTAGAGCATCGCCGCGCCCATCGTGCGCCGATCGGGCGGTTCGTCGCTCCGGCCCGCGCCGAGCTCGGCCAGCGGCCGGAAACCGGGGACGGCGCCGACGGCGAACCGCGCCTGCTCCGGAAGTCCACTCTGGACGACCGCGTCGGACGCCACGTCCGCGAACCGCTCGTGCGCCACGAACGCCTTGGCGCCGCTGTCTTTGATGATGTACGCCACCTCGGCGCCGACCAGGTGCCAGTTCACCGCCACGACGTAGAGTCCGATCTGGATGCCGGCGAAGTACACGGCCGGCACCTCGGGACCGTTGGGCAGCATCATCACGATGCTGTCGCCCGGCTCCAGCCCGAGGGCCTGCAGCCCGCGCCCGTACCGGTTGGTCGTGGCGGCCAGCTCTCGGTAGCTCGACTCCCGGCCGTCCGGGCCGATCACCGCGGTGCGCTCCGGCTGCTCGCCGGCAATGTTCCACAACCCGATCGACGTCACGGAGCCAATCTAGAACGTGTTTCAGTTCCCGGCAAGCAGGGTTTCCCCGAGGGTGCGCACCTGCTCGACGTCCCGGCAGGCCACCAGCATCATGGTCACGCCGGCCTTCTCCCAGGCGTCGACCCGCTCCCGGACCTCCCCGGCCGAGCCGATGATCGCGGTCTCGGCGACCAGCTCGTCCGGCACCGCGGCGGCCGCCTCGGCCTTGCGCCCGGCCCGGAACAGCCGGCCCACCTCGTCGACGACCGACCCGTACCCCATGCGCCGGAACAGATCGGCGTGGAAGTTCATCGTCTCCGCGCCCATCCCGCCCACGTAGAGCGCCACCACCGGCCGAAGCCGCTCGTACTCCGCGCCCGGGTCGTCGGTGACCACGATCTGCGCGCTCGCCGCGACCTCGAAGTCGTCCCGGGTGCGCCGCGCGCCCGGCCGCGCGAACCCCTCGTCCAGCCAGGCGTTGTACTGCTCGGCGGCGCGCAGCGAGAAGTACACCGCCAGCCAGCCGTCGGCGATCTCCGCCGCCAGCGCGACGTTGCGCGGCCCCTCCGCGCCGAGCCAGACCGGCAGGTCCGCCCGCAGCGGATGGACGATCGGCTTCAACGGCTTGCCCAGCCCCTCCTGGTACGGCAGCGGATAGTGCGGCCCGTCGTTGCGCACCGGCGCCTCGCGGGCGAGCACCTGCCGGACGATCGACACGTACTCCCTGGTGCGGGCCAACGGCTTGGCGAACGGCATGCCGTACCAGCCCTCCACGACCTGTGGCCCGGACACCCCCAGCCCCAGGATCGCCCGCCCGCCGGACAGATGGTCCAACGTCAACGCATGCATCGCGCACGCCGTCGGCGTCCGCGCCGACAACTGCGCCACCGAGGTACCCAACCTGAGCCGCCGCGTTCCCGACCCCCACCAGGCGAGCGGCGTGAACGCGTCCGACCCCCACGACTCCGCCGCGAACACCGCGTCGAACCCGACCCGCTCGGCCTCCGCCACCAGCTCCCCCACCCCCGCCGGCGGCCCCGCACCCCAGTACCCGAGTTGCAGTCCCAGCTTCATACCGGCGATGATAGAACATGTTCTAATCTGTCTCGATCACCCGATCGATATCACGCGTTTCACGGTGCTCATCGGCCATCGTGACGGTGTGACCGCCGCAGCCGCGTACCCCGACCCGGAGCCCAAGCGCCCGCCGTTCGCGGACGCCTCGCCGGCCGAGGTGCGAGCGGCGTTGATCCCGGAGGAAGCCACCGTGTTCGACCGCGAGTGGCGGGCGGCACTGGCCGAGGCCACCGAGACCTTCGACCTCACCGCGGTGCACGAGACACTGGAGCACTGGCGGCGAATTGCTTGGATGACTACCGCTCACGGTCCGGAAGCACACCGCCGCATGCTGGCTCGAGCCGAATACACGCTGCGCACCGGCAAGCTTCCGCCTGGTGTTGTTACCCATTCCGCGGATGAGGTCAGGGCCATGATCCGGGAGCGGCTGGGCCTGTAGTTGTACCGCATCCGAACCTACGACGAGGCGATGGAGCAGGCAGCCTCGTTGCCGAGCGAAGCCCATTCCCTACTATCTGGAGGCGCTTGCCGCGCTTGAGCTCACACCGTGGAACGGCACGCCATACAACAGGAGCAAACCGGATGGGAACATGCGGCAGCTCGTTTTCGGCGCAAACGGCTATGGTCTGATCACCTACCTGATATTGGATGACCAGAGGTTCGTGGACGTCCTGGAAGTGACTTGGGGCGGCTGACGGCTCAGCCGAGCATGTCGGTCGGGTGGGCGATGGCGCTGTGGATGAGTGACCGGACCGCGTCGGGGTGGTTGAGGGCTTCCTGGGCGGGGATCTCGCGGAGGTAGCGGGCGGAGCCCGTCAGGAGGCCCTCGGGATCGTCGAGTAGGGCGCCCTTGTGGAAGATCAGCTTGGCGCCCTTGGCGGGGGCGGCGATCTGGTAGAGCCAGTGGTGCCAGTTGCCGTCGAGGGTGAAGGTGAGGCGGCCCCACTTGACGGCCCGCTCGAGGCGGGGCTCGGCGGTGGTGACGAGGGTGGCCAGTTCCTCGGCGTGGGCGCGGTGGCGGGCGTCGAGGTCGTCGAACCACGCCCGGATGGTGGAGGTGCTCATGGGGGTCATGGTCGCGCGGGGGTACGACACTTGCCGGAAAAACTAGAACATGTTTCACTCGTGGGGTGAGCCGTGCACCGCTGAGCGCGCCCCTGGAGGTGGGGTTCGACTACACCCGTTCGCTGGGGCCGACGCTGAGCCGGTTCATGACGGCGCTGGCGCAGCGGCGGGTGCTGGGAGCGAGGGGGTCGGACGGGCGGGTGCACGTGCCGCCGATGGAGTACGACCCGGTCACCGCGGAGCCACTGACCGAGCTGGTCGAGGTGAGCCCGGAGGGAACCGTGGTGAGCTGGTCATGGATGCCGCAACCGCTTGCCGGGCAACCACTCGAGCGGCCGTTCGCCTGGGCTCTGGTTCGGCTCGACGGGGCCGACACGCCGATGGTGCACGCGGTGGACGCCGGGTCACCGGAGGTCATCTGCACGGGGATGCGGGTCCGGGTGCGCTGGTCGCCCACGCCGGGCCACGGAATCCGGGACATCGTCTGCTTCGAGCCGCTGGAGGGCGCGATGCCCACCACCGAACCCCAGGACCGGCCGGGCGAGCCGGTCACGATGATCACGACGCCGATCAACCTGACCGTCCAGCACACGGTCTCGCCAGGGGAGGACGTGCACCTGCGCGGGCTGGCCGAGGGGCGGATCATCGGGCAGCGATGTCCGTTGTGCCGCAAGGTGTACGTACCGCCGCGCGGGGCGTGCCCGACCTGCGGGGTGCCCACCGGGGAGAACGTCGAGCTGCCCGACCACGGCACGGTGACCACGTTCTGCATCGTGAACGTGCCGTTTCTCGGGCAGCGCATCACTCCGCCGTACGTGGCCGCCTACATCCTGCTTGACGGCGCGGACATCGCGTTCCTGCACCTGGTGCTCGGCTGCACGCCCGACGAGGTGCGGATGGGCATGCGGGTGCGGGCGCACTGGCGGCCGCGCGAGGAGTGGGGCACCACCACCCGGAACATCGACCACTTCCGACCGACCGGCGAGCCGGACGCGCCGTTCGAGTCGTACGCCAACCACCTGTAGGGACGCCGGATGCAGGACGACATCGCCATCGTCGGGTTCGCCCAGGCGCCGAACGTACGCAGCACGACCGCCACCACCAACGGCGTGGAGATGCTCATTCCGGTCTTCGCCGAGGTCCTTGCGGCCACCGGGCTGTCCAAACGGGACATCGAATTCTGGTGCTCGGGATCGTCGGACTACCTTGCCGGGCGGGCATTCTCGTTCGTTTCCGCGGTGGACGCGATCGGCGCGTTTCCCCCGATCAACGAGTCGCATGTGGAGATGGACGGCGCGTGGGCGCTGTACGAGGCCTGGGTGAAGATCCGCACCGGCGAGGTGGACACCGCTCTGGTGTACGGGTTCGGCAAGTCCTCGGCCGGTGATCTCCGCCGGGTGCTCGCGCTGCAGCTGGATCCGTACCTGGTGGCGCCGCTGTGGCCGGACTCGGTGAGCATCGCCGGGCTGCAGGCGCGGCTGGGGCTGGAGGCCGGGCTGTGGACCGAGCGGGACATGGCCGCGGTGGCCGCCCGCAGCCGGGCCGACGCGATCGGCAACCCGGCCGCGCAGCTGCGCGGCATCGTCGACGTCGACGAGCTGCTTGCCCGGCCGTATCTCGCGGATCCGTTGCGGGCGCACGACTGCGCGCCGATCACCGATGGCGCGGCCGCGGTGGTGCTTGCCGCGGGCGACCGGGCGCGGGAGATCTGCGCGCGGCCGGCCTGGATCACCGGCATCGAGCACCGCATCGAGTCGGCCAACCTCGGCGCCCGCGACCTGACCGGCTCACCGTCCACAACGGCCGCAGCGAAGGCGGCCGGTGCCGGCGGGGTGGAGCTGGCGGAGCTGCACGCGCCGTTCACCCATCAGGAGATCCTGTTGCGACAGTCGCTCGGGCTGGGTGACGAGGTGCGGATCAACCCGTCCGGCGGGACGCTGTGCGGCAACCCGATGTTCGCCGCCGGGCTGGTCCGGATCGGCGAGGCGGCCGCGGCGATCACCCGCGGGGTGGCCGACCGGGCGCTTGCGCACGCCACCAGCGGGCCGGCCCTGCAGCAGAACCTGGTGTGCGTGCTTTCCGGAGGCGGCCATGAGTGACAATCGCGAAGCCCTGCTCATGGCTGCCGACCGGGTGCGGGTGTCCCGCAAGACACAGCGGAGGGACTGATGGCCGGTCGGCTGGCCGCGGTGCTCGGCACCGGGCAGACCCATCACCGGACCAAGCGCACCGATGTGTCCATGGCCGGCCTGTGCCGCGAGGCCATCGACCGCGCGCTGGCCGACGCCGGCGTGCCGATGTCCGACATCGACGCGGTGGTGCTCGGCAAGGCGCCGGACCTGTTCGAGGGCGTCATGATGCCGGAGCTCTACCTGGCCGATGCCCTTGGGGCGCCGGGAAAGCCGCTGCTGCGGGTGCACACCGCGGGCTCGGTCGGCGGGTCGACGGCCAACGTGGCGGCCAGCCTGGTCCAGGCCGGCGTGCACCGGCGGGTGCTCGCGGTGGCGTTCGAGAAGCAGTCCGAGTCGAACGCGATGTGGGCGCTGTCCATCCACCCGCCGTTCACCGTGCCGGTGGGCGCCGGTGCGGGCGGGTACTTCGCCCCGCATATGCGGTCCTACATCCGCCGGTCCGGAGCGCCGGACCACATCGGAGCGATCGTGGCGGTGAAGGATCGGCGCAACGGCGCCAAGAACCCGTACGCGCACCTGCGCCAGCCGGACATCACGCTGGAGTCGGTGCGGGCGTCGACCATGCTGTGGGACCCGATCCGCTACGACGAGACCTGCCCGTCCTCCGACGGCGCGTGCGCCGTGGTCATCGGCGACGCGCCGGTCGGGCGCCCGGTGGCCTGGATCCACGCCACCGCGATGCGCACCGAGCCGACCATGTTCGCCGGCCGGGACCAGGTCAACCCGCAGGCCGGCCGGGACGCCGCGGCCGCGCTGTGGCGCCAGGCCGGGATCACCAACCCGCTTGCCGAGATCGACGCCGCGGAGATCTACGTGCCGTTCTCCTGGTTCGAGCCGATGTGGTTGGAGAACTTGGGGTTCGCCGACGAGGGCCAGGGCTGGAAGCTGACCGAGGCCGGCGAGACCGAGATCGGCGGGCTGCTGCCGGTGAACCCGTCCGGCGGCGTGCTGTCGTCCAACCCCATTGGGGCGTCCGGGATGCTGCGGTTCGCCGAGGCGGCCATGCAGGTCATGGGCCGGGCCGGCGAGCACCAGGTGGACGGTGCCCGCAAGGCGCTCGGCCACGCGTACGGAGGGGGTTCGCAGTTCTTCGCGATGTGGGTGGTGGGAGCGGACAAGCCATGAAGTTCACGGTCGGAATCGCGTTGAGCCCGCTGGACCAGCTCACCGAGCTGGCGCGGACCGCGGAGGAGTGCGGGTTCTCCTCGATCGCGCTGCCGGACTCGCTGTTCTACTCCGAGCACGTCTCCGCGGCCTATCCGTACACTGTGGACGGTAGCCGGTTCTGGACGGCGGACAGCCCGTGGAGCGACCCGCTGATCGCCGCGGCTGCCATGGGCGCGGTCACCACCCGGATCCGGTTCTACACCCAGGTGCTCAAGCTCAACCCGCGCAACCCCGTGCTGCTGGCCAGGCAGGTCGGCTCGGTGGCCAACCTGACCGGCAACCGGTTCGGGCTCGGCGTCGGCCTCGGCTGGGCCCCCGAGGAGTCCGAGTGGTGCGGCGGGCATTTCGACCACCGCGGCCGGCGGGCCGACGAGGCGATCGAGATCCTCCGGCTGATCCTCGGCGGCGGCATGGTCGACTACCAGGGCGAGTTCTATGCGTTCGACCGGTTGCAGATGAGCCCGGCGCCCGGCGAGCCGGTGCCGATCTACGTCGGCGGGCACACCGAGGCCGCCCTGCGGCGCGCGGCCCGCGCCGGCGACGGCTGGACCTCCGCGATGATCAAGTTCGACGACCTGCGGGACACCATCGAGCAGTTGCACGAGCTGCGCACCGAGTACGGCCGCACCGGGCCGTTCGAGATCCAGGCGGTGTGCGTCGACCGGTTCGGGCTGGACGGCTACCGCGCGCAGGCCGACATCGGGGTCACCGATGTGATCGTGGTGCCGTGGCTGTTCTACGGCGTGGGGTTCGACGGCCCGCTGACGGCCAAGCGGGACGGCATGCGGCGGTTCGCCGACGAGATCATGGCGAGGATGTGATGGTGGAGACGACGGTTGCGCACCCGGCAAGGGCGGCGGCCCGCCGGTCGATGGACGCGGTGATCCGTGGCGCCAAGGACGAGTGGCTGGCGCTGTTCGCCGACGACGCGGTCGTGGAGGATCCCGTCGGCCCGTCGATGTTCGACGCGACCGGCGCGGGGCACCGGGGCAAGGCCGCCATCTCCGCGTTCTGGGACAAGGCGATCGCGCTCGCCGAGCGGTTCGAGTTCGACATCGTCGACTCGTTCGCCGCCGGCAGCGAGGTGGCCAACGTCGGCACCATCTCGGCGTTCCTGCCCGGCGGCGTCCGGATCGACACCGAGGGCGTGTTCGTCTACCGCGTGAACGACGCCGGGCTGATCACGTCCCTGCGTGCGTTCTGGGAGACCGACCGGGCGATGGCCACGATGCGCCAAGCCTAAAGTTTGACGTCCACCCCGTACTCGGCGCACGTCACCACGACCGCGTTGGCGGAGAAGTCGGCCCGGCCGATGAACTCGGCGAGGGCCTTCTGGCTGTCGAACACGGAGAAGGTGAACATCGACCGGTCGAACGCCGACCGCAGTTGATCGTCCGGCGCCTTCGCCCGGATCTTCGCCATACTGTCCATTGTGGACTTGTAGGTGCTGGCGAAGCCGTCCGGATCGGCCTCGTACGACCGCGCCGCCTGAACGATCTCGTGCAGGGCATTGCCGTAGCTGGAACAGAAGTCGTCCGCCGGGTTCGCCCCGCACGCGGCAGCGCCGGACCCGACCGCGACGAGCAGTGCCGCGGTCAGCCACAAGCGATGCCCTCCCACCCGACCAGGGTTCCGCAGCGGTACGGCGGGCGGCGCGCCTGGCCGGGCCGGTCCCGGGGCAGCCGCGGCCGCCCGATCGGGCAGGTTCTCAGTTCGCCACCCCGACCGCCTGGCGGACGGTGGCGGGGTTGTCGAGGGCGGCGAGCATGGCGTGGGCGACGTCGGCCCTGGAGACGAAGTTGCCGCGGGGGACGTTGCCGCCGATGGTGGTGCGGTAGGCACCGGACAGCGGCTTGTTGGTCAGGCGGGGCGGGCGGACGATCGTCCAGTCCGTCGCGCTGCGCCCGATCTCCGCCTCCATCGCGGCGAGATCGGCGTAGACGTCGCGCAGCACGGCCCGAATCAGCGGATACACGATCTTGCGGCTGAACCAGGGATCGTCGTCGGGGACCGGGCCGACCGGCACCGCGCTCACCGCGGCGAACCGGCGCACTCCGGCGATCTCCAGCGCGCGCAGGATTCCCCGGGTCGCGGTCGAGGCGACCCCGGCGTCCCCGCGGCTGCGCGGCCCGATGGCGGAGATCGCGGCGTCGCTGCCGTCGAGGGCGGGAAGCAGCGGCTCGGGATCGGTCAGGCCGGCAACCCGCACCACCGAGAGCCCGGGATGGGTGAGGTCGAACCGGGAGGCCTGGCGGACGACGGCCGCGACCGCGTGCCCCGCGTCGAGCGCCTGCCGGACGACCTGGCCGCCGATCGCCCCGCTGGCACCGAAGACGGTCACCTTCATCGGGCTACCTCCCTGCTACCGGGGTACATTATTTTCCGTAGGTCATATGATACGGAAACCATACTATATGAGTAGCACACCTTCGGTAGACGATGCCCGGCGCCGCCATCGCCTCGTCCTGGCGATCGGGGACGCGCTACGCGATCTTCGCGCGGAGCTGTCCCTGCTCAACCACCACGTCGGGGCCAGGGTCGAGCTCAAGGACGTCGATCTGGAGTGCCTCGACCTGCTCGATCGGCACGGCACGCTCAGCCCGAGCGCGCTGGCCAAGCGCGCCGGCCTGCATCCGGCCACGATGACCGGAATCCTCGACCGGCTCGAGCGCGGCGGCTGGATCACCCGCGACCGCGCCGGCACCGACCGGCGCAGCGTCGTCGTCTCCCCCACCCGGCACCGGATCGGGGAGATGCTTCGCCTCTACTCCGGGATGAACGCCGAGCTCAACAAGATCTGCTCGGGTTATGACGCGCACGAGCTGGCTCTGATCGCCGACTTCCTCCGCCGGGTGGCCGAGGCGGGCCACCGGGCCGCCGACGAGCTGGCCGGGGACTGAGCCCTCAGCCGTAGCTGACCTGGTACTCCTTGATCCCGTTGAGCCAGGGTGAGCGCAGCCGCCTGGGCTTGCCCACCTGCTTGATGTCGGGCATGTGGTCGGCGATCGCATTGAAGATCAGGTCGATCTCGAGGCGGGCCAGGCTGGCGCCGATGCAGTAGTGCGCGCCGGTGCCGCCGAAGCCGAGATGGGGGTTCGGGTCGCGGGTGATGTCGAACCGCTCGGGGTTGGCGAAGACGTCGGCGTCGAAGTTGGCGGAGCTGTAGAACAGGCCGACCCGCTGGCCCTTCTTGATCTCCTGACCGCCGAGCTCGGTGTCCTCGGTCGCGGTGCGCTGAAAGGCCATCACCGGGGTGGACCACCGGACGATCTCGTCGGCCGTGGTCTTCGGCCGCTCCGCCTTGTACAGCTCCCACTGGTCCGGGTGGTTGAGCAGGGCGTGCATGCCGTGCGTGATGGCGTTGCGGGTGGTCTCGTTGCCGGCGACGGCCAGCAGCAGCACGAAGAACCCGAACTCGTCGGAGGTCAGGCCCGCACCGTCGACGTCGGCGTTGACGAGCTTGGTGGCGATGTCGTTCGTCGGGCACTTCTTGCGCTCCTCGGCGAGGTTCCAGGCGTAGCCGAGCAGCTCGGTCGAGGCGGCGCGCGGATCGATGTCGAACTCGGGGTCGCTGTAGCCCACCATCTGGTTGGACCAGTCGAACACCTTGTGCCGGTCGGCCTGCGGGATGCCGAGCAGCTCGGCGATCGCCTGCAGCGGCAGCTCGCAGGCGACCTGCGTGACGAAGTCCCCCGAGCCCTTCTCCTTGGCCTGCTTGACGATCCGCTCGGCGCGGTCGGCAAGGGTGTCGCGAAGGCCGTTCACCGCCCGCGGGGTGAAGCCGCGCTGCACGATCGCGCGAAGCTTGGTGTGCTGCGGCGGATCGATGTTGAGCAGGATGAGCCGCTGCACCTCGATGCCGTTGCGGTCCATGTCCTCGTTGAACCGGATGATCGCGGTGTTCTCCCAGGTGGAGAACACCTCGCTGCGCCGGGAGGCCTCCTTGACCTCGGCGTGCTTGCTGACCACCCAGTAGCCGTCGTCGGAGAACCCCGCGATCCCCTTCGGCTGGGCGTTCCACCACACCGGCGCGGTGCCGCGCAGCTCGGCGAACTCCTCAACCGGAATGCGGAGCCGGTACATGTCGGGGTCGGTGAAGTCGAAGCCGAGGGGGAGCTGGGGTGCGACCACAAGGACCTCCTACGCCGGACGCGAACGGGGGCAGCATTGTGTAACGCGTTCTATATGACGCGTGAGCTTACGGTGTTAACTATCCGAACATAGCACTCTTCCCCGACTTGTGAACAGGTGTAACTGAGGATTGCGATTGTTGACGAACGTGTTCTAGTTTGGGGAGGTGGGTGAACCTGTGATCGTGGCCGCGGCGCGCACGCCGATCGGCAAACGGGGCGGCTGGCTGGCCGGTCTGCACGCCGCCGAACTGCTGGGCGCCGCGCAGCGCGGGCTGCTCGACCGCGCCGGGATCGACCCGGCACTCGTCGAACAGGTGATCGGTGGTTGCGTCACGCAGGCCGGCGAGCAGTCGAACAACGTCACCCGCACCGCGTGGTTGCACGCCGGCCTGCCGCCGGCAACCGGGTGCATGACGGTGGACAGCCAGTGCGGATCGGCGCAGCACGCCACCCACCTCGTGGCCGGGCAGATCGCGGCCGGCGCCATCGACGTGGGGATCGCCTGCGGAGTCGAGGCGATGA
Source organism: Actinophytocola sp. (assembly GCF_035942955.1). Lineage (GTDB taxonomy): Bacteria > Actinomycetota > Actinomycetes > Mycobacteriales > Pseudonocardiaceae > DASYTH01. The sequence continues at coordinate 35,476 of NZ_DASZCQ010000339.1, forward strand.
GCCGGGTTCCGTTGCGCGCCAACCTGGGCGGCGAGGTCGGTCGGCCGCGGCCGGGCTCGTGGTCGATCGATCTGCCCAACCAGTACGTCGCGGCCGAGCGCATCGCCGGCCACCGCGGGCTGCGCCGCGAGGACGTCGACCGGTTCGGCGAGCGGTCACAGGCCATGGCCCGGCGCGCCTGGGACGAGGGCCGGTTCGACCGCGAGGTGGTGCCGGTCGGTGGGGTCGACCGGGACCAGGGCCTGCGGGACACCACGCTCGAGGGGCTGGCCGCGCTGAAACCCGTCGTCGAGGGCGGCGTGCACACCGCGGGCACCTCGTCGCAGATCTCCGACGGCGCCTCGGCCGTGCTGCTGATGGACGCCGCGCGGGCGCGCGCACTCGGCCTGCGCCCACGCGCCCGGATCATTGCCCAGTGCCTGGTCGGGGCGGATCCATACTTCCATTTGGACGGTCCGGTGCAGGCCACCGGGCGGCTGCTGGAGCGCAGCGGGATGAAGATCGGCGACCTGGACCTGTTCGAGGTCAACGAGGCCTTCGCGTCGGTCGTGCTGTCCTGGGCCCAGGTGTACGAGCCGGATCCGGACCTGGTCAACGTCAACGGCGGCGCCATCGCCCTCGGCCATCCGGTGGGCAGCACCGGCACCCGCCTGCTCACCACCGCCCTGCACGAGCTCGAGCGCCGGGACGCGGCCACCGCCCTGATCACCATGTGCGCCGGCGGCGCCCTGTCGACCGGCAGCATCATCGAGCGGATGTAGGCATCCGTAGACTGTCCCGCCAGGAAGCCAATGGATACGGGACAGGTTTACAGCCAGGCGGCACGCTGCGAGAAATGCGACATGCGTGCGGTTCTGCTCGAGGAGACCGCGCAGGCGCTCGTCCTCGAGTCCCTCGGGCGGCTGGCGATGTACCGCTGCCCGTTCCGGGATGCCTGGCACGTCTGGAATCCCCGGGCCGAGCAGAACTCGCCGCACCGGCCGCGGTTCGACTAGACGGGTTTGCCCGCCACGATGTAGCGGAACACGTTCTCGTCGTGGATCGAGCCGTCGGCGCGCACGGCGGGGGCGAACACGTCGAGGAACACCTCGTAGACGGCATCCTTGCCGGCGATGTCGAGCGCGTCGCCGACGCAGCCCCTGGCCACCATGGCCGACCACGCGGTGGCCAGATCCGGGTAGGTGAAGGGGAAGTCGAGCTCGCTGCCGTCGATGCGGATCATCCCGGCGTCATGCAGGTGTGCCTCGAGGGCGCCCCTTGCGGACAGGTCGGGCCCGGCGACGGCGGGTCCGATCCGGTCCAGGAAATCGCGGGTCAGGCAGCCGTCCGGGTCGGCCCACTGTCCGATCGCGACCCGGCCGCCCGGGCGCACCACCCGGACCAGCTCGGCGAGCGCGGCCGGCTGGTCGTCGGCGTAGCGCAGCGCGTGGCACGCGGTGACCACGTCGAACCGGCCGTTGTCGTACGGCAGCGCCTCGGGCATGCCCACCCGCAGGTCGGCGTCCGGCAGCGCCCAGCGGGCGACCTCGAGCAGCTCGGCCGCGGCATCCACGCCGGCGATCCAGGCGCCGCGATCGGCGGCCTCGCGCAGCAGCAGCCCGACACCGCACCCCACGTCGAGCAGGCGGACCCCGGACAGCGGCGCGAGCGCTCCGAGCAGGGCCCGGCGCAGCGGCCGATGTCTGGCCTCCTGCAGGCAGGTCCAGTCCCGGGCCCGACGGTCCCACAACGAACCCTGGATCAGTGCCGACGCCATGGCGCACTCCTTTCTACCCGCCCACCATCCGCCCACCGCGTCCCCGCTCTTCGCTCGCGACCGCTGTCCCCGGTGTGATCCTCGGGCAGCCCCGCGCCTTACACATTGGGCGAAGTCTTAGTTCGGGCCGGTGCGCTCCTTATTTGGGCTGGTGGATACTCACCTGCGTGGCGCGGCGGGTTTCGGTACCGGAGTTGATCGGCCGGCGGGCGGAGCTGGCCGCGCTGCAGGCCGCGCTGGCCGACACCGCCTCGGGTGGGCAGGTCGTGCTGATCCAGGGCGACGCCGGGGTGGGCAAGACCAGGCTGGTGCAGACGTTCGCGCAACGGGCGCGAGCGGCCGGATCCACCGTGCTGACCGGCGGTTGCCTGCAGTTCGAGGCCGACATCCCGTACGCCCCGTTCGTCGAGGCGTTGCGCGGGCTGCCGGATGCGCCGCCGCTGCTGGGCAACGGGGCCGTCGGCGACCGGGGTGCGGAGTTCCGGCGGGTGGCCGACGCCGTCGCCGCGGCCGGCGGACCGGTCGTGCTGGTTATCGAGGACCTGCACTGGGCCGACGCGTCCACCCGAGACCTGCTGCTGTACCTGCACCGGGCGCTGGCGACCGCGCCGGTGCTGTTGGTCGGCACGCACCGGGCCGACGAGGTCGCGGCGGATCACCCGGTGGCCACGCTCGTCGCCGAGTTGGCCCGGTCGCCGCGTACTGAACGGGTGACTCTCGCGCCACTCGACCGGGCGGAGGTGATCTCACTCGCCGGGGCGATCCTCGGTGCCCCACCGTCGGGTGAGATGGTCGAGGCGTTGATCAGCCGCGCCGAGGGCAACCCGTTCTTCACCGAGGAGCTGCTTGCCGCCTGGCCGACCCGCGGCTCGGTGCCGGGAACCGTGCGCGAGGTGGTGATCACGCGGCTGGCCCGGCTGTCCACCGCCGCCCAGCAGCTCGCCCGGCTCGCCTCGGTGGTCGGCCGGACCGTGCCGCACGACCTGCTCGCCGGGCTGGCCACGATGCCGGCGGCCGACCTGGACGCCGCGCTGCGCGAGCTGGTCGACCACGGGCAGCTGGTCACCGTGGAGCCGGACGCGTACGCCTTCCGGCACGCGTTGATCCAGGAGTCGCTGTACCGGGACCTGCTGCCCGGCGAGCGCCGGCACGCCCACGCCCGGGTCGCCGCGACCCTGCGGGACCGGCCGGAGCTGGCGGTCACCGTGTCCGCGGCCGGGGTCGCCGCCGAGCTCGCGCACCATTGGGACGCGGCCGGCGAGCCGAACGAGGCGCTGTCCGCGTCCCTGCTCGCCGCCGGAGCCGCCGACGAGGGCCTGGCCCCGGCCGAGGCGCATGCCCACTACGAGCGGGCGCTGCGGCGGTGGCCGGAGGTGAGCGACCCGGGCATCGACCTCGACGCCTTGCTGGACCGGGCGGCGGAGGCGGCCAGCCTGGCCGGGCACAACCACCGCGCGGTGGAGCTGACCACGCAACGACTGTCCGGATTGGACGAATCGGCCGAGCCGGAGCGGGCGGCGCTGGCCTACGAGAAGCTGTCGTACCAGGCCCGCAGCGCCGGCGACTGGGATCTGGCCCGCCGCACCAGCGAGCGCGCCCTCGAGCTGGTTCCGGCCGACTCCCCGGCCCGGCTGCGGATCGCGTCCTGGCCGGTGGCGATGGACATGCTCGCCGGCCGCTTCCGGTCGTGTTTGCGCCGGGCCGAGGAGCTGCTGCCGCAGGCCGAGCGGGCCGGCGACGACATGGCGACCAACCGGTGCCTGATGGCGCTCGGGATCGGGCACCTGATGCTCGGCCACGTCGACACGGGTCTCGGCTACCTGCACCGCCAGCACGAGTTCGCCCACCGGGTCGGCAATCCCCGGTTCATCGGGGTCGGCTACGTGAACCTGCCCGAAGGTCTGATGTGGACGGATCGGCACGTCGAGGCGCTGCGGCTGGCACGGGAGGGCGTCGAGCGGGCACGCTCCCTCGGCTTCGACATCTACCTGCTGCCGATCGTCGGCAACGTGATCAGGGCGCTGGCCGAGCTGCACCGCTGGGACGAGGCGCTGGACTCGCGGGACGACCCCTACGATCCCGCGATCGACCCGTTCAACTGGGTGTTCATCGACCTGCCCCGGGCCGACGTGCTGATCAAGCGCGGCGAGCTGGACACCGCCGAGGAGCTGCTCAAACGGACCGGCGCCGTGCTCGACGGCCAGGACGACGTGCAGTACGGCACCGAGCTGGCCGCCCTGCGGTCCCAGCTCGCCGGCCGGCAGCGCCGCTGGGCCGATGCCAGGGCGTTCGTCCGCGACGGGCTGCGCCTCGCGTTCACCGGGGAGGACATGTACCTCGCGGCCCGCCTCGTCGCGGTCGGCGTCCGCATCGAGGCCGACGCCCTCGACGACGCCCGGGTGCACGGAGATCCCGCCGACGCGCCGGCCACCGTGTCCGCCGCCGACGAGCTACTGTCCTCCTTGGACCGATATCGGTCCACGATGGAAGCCTCGGGTGCGGTGCCGCTCCCCCGCACCCTGCGCGTGCTCGGCCTGGCCAGGGCCGAACGCACCCGGCTGGACGCCTCGCCGGACCCCGACGCCTGGTCCGCCATCGCCGACCTCTCCTCCGTCGACCGCCACCTGTGCGCCTACGCCCGCTTCCGCGAGGCCGAAGCCCTCCTGCAGTCCCGCGGCTCCCGCACCCGCGCCGCGGAAGCCTTGACACAGGCCCAGACCATCGCCACCGAGCTGCGCGCCGATCCCCTCGCCGCCATGATCCACACCCTGGCCGACCGCGCCCGGCTCCCCCTCTCCGCGACCCCGGCGCCCGGAGTGTCCACACCGGACACTCCCGATCTCACGGCGCGCGAGCTCGAGGTGCTGACCCTGATCGGCCGCGGCCTCACCAACGCCGAGATCGCCGCGGAGCTCTTCATCAGCACCAAGACCGCCAGCGTCCACGTCTCCAACATCCTCCGCAAGCTCAACCTGAAGAGTCGCATCCAAGCCGCCGCCTACGCCCAACGCCGAGGCTGATCAGTGCAACACTCCGCCCCCGTCAACGCGATCGCCATCACCCCCGACGGCACCCAGATTGTCTCCGCCAGCGACGACAGCACTGTATGCATTTGGGACCGCGCCACCGAAGAGCTGGTCCACACCCTCACCGGGCACACCACCCGGGTGCTGGACGTCGCGATCACGCCGGTCGGCGACCAGATCATCTCCTGCAGCAGCGGCGGCACCATCCGGATCTGGGACCGCATCACCGGGGAGCAGATCGGTGAGCCACTGGTCGGCGACGAGGTGGGCGGCGTCGGCTCGGTGGCGGTCACTCCGGATGGCAGCCGGATCGTCTCCGGCGGCGCCGCAGGCGCCGTGCGCATCTGGGACCGCGCCACTCACGAACCGGTCGGCGAGGCGCTGACCGGTCACACCGGCTGGGTCAACACGGTGGTGGTCACCCCGAACGGCAGCCACATCATCTCCGGGGGATCTGACGGATCGATCCGCCGGTGGAGCCGCCCCTACCGCCGGCCGACGCAACAGGTACCGGTGCTCGACCACGGCGGGCCGGTTCTCGCCATAGCGCTCCCGCCGGACGCCACCGGTCAGATCGTCTCGGCCACCGACGCAACGATCAGGGTGTGGGATCCCCATGGCGATCCCGTGATAAGCATCCCCGTGGATGCCCGTGCCATCGCCGTCACCAACGACGGCGCTCACATCATTGCCGGATGCTTCGACGGCACGGTGTGCGTGTGGGACCGCAGCACCGGCAGGCCCATCGGGGACCCGCTGACCGGACATACCGGCTGGGTCCAGGCTGTGGCGGTCACCCCGGACGGCAAGCAGATCATCTCGGGTGGCGAGGACGGCCAGATCCGAGTTTGGGACCGGCCGACCGATCATGGGGTGCTGCGCGGGCACGAGGGCGCGGTGCATGCTGTGGCGGTCAGCGGAGACCTCATCGCCTCCGGTAGCAAGGATGGCACGGTACGGATCTGGGATCGCCCTACCGGGAAAGCCGTGTTCCGGCCGCTGACCGGACACAGTGGATCGGTCAATGCGGTGGCGTTCACTCCGGACGGCGGCGTCGTCTCCGGGTGCAACGACCACATTCTGCGGATCTGGGATGACTTCCGCGGGACTCCGCCGACCGAGATCCCGACCGGCCACACCGGCGGAATCCGGGCGATCGCCATGGCACCGAGCGACATGCACATCATCACAGCTGGCTGGAATAGCTCCATCCAGCTCTGGAATCGTGCCACGGGCCAGCTCGCGGGAGAAATCCAGACAGGTCACACCGGCGGCATCCGTGGGCTCACCGCGATCCCAGGCGCCAGGATCTTGTTCTCCGGGGCGGACGGTTCCCTGGTGATCTGGGACTGGGAGGACGAGGAGCCCCAGCAGATGCTGACCGGACACCGGGGCTGGGTCAACACGCTCGCGTTGTCTCCGGATGCCGGCCGGATCGTCTCGGGCGGAGAGGATGGCACCGTTCGAGTCTGGGATCGGGCCTCCGGCCAATCCATTGGCGAGCCGCTGTTCGCCCAAGCGGGCCCCGTATGGACGGTTGCGATTCTCGGCGGCTCGCGGATCGTTTTCGGTTGCGAGGACGGCACGATCCGGTTCTCTGATGGCACCGTCCTCACCGGACATACAGGCGCGGTGTATGCGCTGGCGGTATCGGGCGACCAGATCGTTTCGGGCAGTGCCGATGGGACCGTGCGGATCTGGGACATACCAGGGGTGGCGCGTGCTCCGCAGTTGGCGGAGGTTGTGAGTGATCTGGAGAGTGATGAGGATCGGCTGGGGGTCACGGGTGATGTGAACATGATTGCGGCGGTGGTGGCGGCGTTGTCGACGAGACCGCCGCTTTCCGTTGCGCTGTTGGGGGATTGGGGAATCGGGAAGTCGAGCTTCATGCGGTTGATGTGGGACCGGGTGGAGGAGTTGGCCCGGGGTGGTGGGAGTGCGTACGCGGCGAACGTGCGGCAGGTGCGGTTCAACGCGTGGCATTACAGCGACGATCACCTGTGGGTGGGGCTGGTCGAGCATCTATTCCGGGAGTTGGCGCGGCCCAGCACGGGGGCGGAGGAGGTTGCCGATCTCGAGGCGAAGCTGTCGGCTACGCGGGCCGAGCGGGAGCGGTTGGTCGCCGAGCTGCGGGCGGTGGATCAGGTGGACACGCAGCGGGGTTGGCTCGGGAAGCTGCTGCTGCCGTGGCGTAGTGCTCGGGCCGCCCGGGCGGCGTTGAGCGGGGTGTGGCGGGAGCTGCGCGCACGGTGGTGGTTGGTGCTGTTGGTGCTCGGCGCCGGAGCCGTTGCGGTGCTGCTGGGTTCGGGGCTCGTTCGGTGGATCGGTGGGGTGGCCGCGGTGGTGGTGGCCGCGCTCGGGCCGCTCGTGGGTGCGTGGCGGCGGCTCGATGAGTACACCAGGCGGGCGCGGGCGGAGCTGGTTCGGCAGATCAGCGCGGCCGACGAGGAGTTGAGCCGGTTGGATCCGGCGGCGCGGCTGGACCGGTTGCTGGCGGAGATCAGTACGGCGGAGCGGTACGAGAGCTACCGGGGGTTGACCGGGCGGATCCACCATGATCTGCGGCGGTTGAGCGATGATCTCGCGTCGGCGCGCCGGCAGTGGGAGGACGGGGGTTCGGTGGGGGCGCCGCCGTTGCAGCGGATCGTGTTGTATGTGGACGATCTGGATCGGTGTACGCCGCGGCGGGTGGTGGATGTGCTGCAGGCGGTGAACCTGCTGCTGACCATGGAGCTGTTCGTGGTCGTGGTGGCGGTGGATCCGCGCTGGCTGTTGAGGTCGCTGGAGCGGCACCATGAGGGACTGTTCGACGACAACACGGTGGCGTATCTGGACAAGATCTTCCATATACCCGTGGCGCTGCGACCGATGGGCGATCGTGCGGTGGGGTATCTGCGGTCGCTGCTGCCTGCGGCGGAGGAGCGCGCCACGCAGGTGACGCCGGCGGTCCGGCCGGCCAAGGTTACGGCAACCGAGCGGTCCGGGACGGAGCGGCCGGAGATTTCGGCGCAACGACGACCCGTTGGGCAGGCGACGCGGACCGGTGCGCCGGCCGTGCGGCCGAACCCGGAGGGCTTGCGGCTGCGGGAATCGGAGCGGGAGTTCCTGGCTCGGCTGACGCCGATTCTGCCGACGCCGCGGGCGATCAAGAAGTTGGTGAACCTGTACCGGTTGTTGCGGCTGGGGGTTCCGGAGGGGCGGCTGGACGAGTTCACCGAGGGGCCGTACCAGGCGGCGGCGCTGCTGCTTGCGGCGCTGGTGGGGTTGCCGCACAACGCCCGAACGCTGCTTGCCGACCTGGCGGGGGTGGCACCTGGAAAGGACATCGTTGAGGCGCTTGGTGAGCATCCGCTGGCCGAGCTGATCACGAGGATCCGCAAGGACATCCCGGTGCACGGGGAGACCGCCACGTACCGGGAGTGGGCGGTGTCGGTGGCGCGGTACGGGTTCGAGACCTACGACCTGTTCTCGGTGGACTGAGCGTCGCGGACCTCGATGCGGATGCGTTTGTTGCCCTTGCCCTTGGATTCGGTGCCGGTGACGGCAACCCGCCCGACGTCGGCGGTGTTGGCGACGTGGGTGCCGCCGTCGGCCTGGCGGTCGAGGCCGACGATGTCGATGACGCGGAGCGGGTCGATCTCACGCGGGATGAGGTTGGCGGCGGTGCGGATGAGCGACTCGTCGAGGTCGGCGTCGGAGCGGCCGAGGAACTCTACGACGATCTCGCGGGCGCGCTCGATCTCCTCGTTGATGCGGGCCTCGACGCGTTGGCCCAGCTCGACGGACATGGAGTCCAGTGGGAAGTCGAGGCGGCCCCTGCCGGGGTCCATGTTGCCGCCGGTGACCGGGATCTGGAACTCGGTCCAGATGACGCCGCACAGGATGTGCAGCGCGGTGTGGGTGCGCATCAGCAGGTGCCGGCGGGTCCAGTCGATCGAGCCGAACAGCTCGGTGCCGGACGCGGGAAGCTCGGAAGTGTCCAGCCAGTGCCAGATGCGGCCGCCCTCGCGCTGCACCTTGGTCACCGGTGCGGTCACGCCGCTCCAGGTCAGCTCGCCGAGGTCGGGCGGCTGGCCACCGCCGCCGGGGTAGAACGCGGTCCTGGCGAGCACGATCCGCCCCTGCTCCCGGTCGACCTCCAGCACGGTGCTGTCGAACGAGCGCAGGTATGCGTCCGTGGCGAACAGCTCGGCGCCGGCCACGTCCGGTGGCGGCGTGCCCTCAACCCTGCTACCTGGGACTGCCATGCCCGCACGATACCGCCGACAGGAACGCCGGCGCCTCGCCGCCGCCGTGCACCAGCAGGGTCGCGCCGCTGACGTAGGCGGCCAGCGGGGAGGCCAGGAACACCGCGCAGTGGCCGACATCCTCCGGATCGGCCAACCGTCCCAGCGGGACGGTCCTGGCCACGGCCTCGGCGCTGCCGTAGAGCGACTCGGTCAGCTCGGTGCGGACCATGCCGACGTCGAGCGCGTTCACCCGGACCTTGGGCGCCCACTCGACGGCCAGCGTCGCGGTGAGGTTGTCCAGCCCGGCCTTGGCCGCGCCGTAGGCCGCCGTGCCTGGCGACGGCCGGGTCGCGCTCACGCTGCTCACCATCACGATGGCGCCGCCCCCGTCCTGCCGCTGCATGATCTCGTTGGCCCGCTGGGCAACCAGCAGCGGGGCGAGCAGGTTGAGCCCGACCACCTTCTCGTGGAACCGGGGTGACGCGGTGGCGGTGACGCTCGGCGGGGCGCCACCGGCGTTGTTGACCACTGTGTCCAGCCGGCCGTGCCGCGCGACGACCGTGTCCATCAGGGATGCGACCGCGGCCGGCTCGCGCACGTCGCACTCGACGAACTCGGCGACCGGCGCCTCGGGCGGGCGCCGGCCACAGGTGATCACCGTGGCGCCGGCCCGCCGGAACGCCGCGGTGATACCGACGCCCACGCCGCGGGCGCCACCGGTGACCAGCACCACCGTGCCGTCGAGGGCCAGTTCGAGTGCCACGGCATGCTACGCTACCAAGCAATCGCTTGGTTGGAAAGGTGGGCCATGGGCATCAGCAGCACCGGCGAGGCCGGCATCACCGTGGTGACCATCGACTTCCCGCCGGTGAACGGAATCCCGGTCCAGGGCTGGTCCGACCTGGCGGACGCGGTGCGCACGGCGGGCCGGGACCCGTCGACCCACGTCGTGGTGCTGCGCGCCGCAGGCGACCGCGGATTCTGCGCGGGAGTGGACATCAAGGAGCTCGATCGCGATCCCGGCGCGATGGTCGCGGTGAACCGGGGCTGCCACGCGGCGTTCGGCGCGATCTACGACTGCTCGGTGCCGGTGATCGCCGCGGTGCACGGGTTCTGCCTCGGCGGCGGCGTGGGCATCACCGGCAACGCGGACGTGGTGATCGCCGCCGAGGACGCCACGTTCGGACTGCCCGAAGTGGACAGAGGAGTGCTCGGTGCGGCCACCCACCTGGCCCGGCTGGTGCCGCAGCACCTGCTCCGCGCGATGTACTACACCACGGAAACGATTGGCGCGCACCAGCTTCAGCGGTATGGCTCGGTCTACCGGGTGGTGCCAAGGGCCGAGTTGGACGCCGCGGCGCTCGAGCTGGCCGGCCGGATCGCGGCCAAGGACACCAGGGTGATCCGCCGGGCCAAGGAGGCGATCAACGGTATCGACCCGGTGGACGTCCACCGCAGCTACCGGTTCGAGCAGGGCTTCACCTTCGAGCTCGCGCTGTGTCAGCTGGACGCTCCCGCGAGGCCATCCCACCCGCCCACCCGGGCCTCGCGTCCGCTCGCCAAGGAGAGCTGATGCGCGACAAGCGAATGACCGCGGCCGCGGTGGTCGCCGAGCTCGCCGACGGGATGACGATCGGGATAGGCGGTTGGGGATCGCGGCGCAAGCCCATGGGCCTGGTGCGGGCGATCCTGCGCTCGCCGCTGCGCGACCTGACCGTGGTGTCCTACGGCGGCCCGGACGTCGGGTTGCTGTGCGCGGCGGGCAAGGTGCGCAGGGTGGTCTACGGGTTCGTCTCGCTGGACTCCATCCCGTACGACCCGTGGTTCCGGCGGGCACGCGAGGCCGGCCGGGTGGAGGTGCTCGAGCTGGACGAGGGGATGTTCCACTGTGGACTCCGAGCCGCCGGGCACCGGCTGCCGTTCATGCCCATCCGGGCCGGGCTCGGCTCGGACGTCATGACGGTCAACCCGCAGCTGCGCACGGTCCGCTCGCCCTACGACGACGAGGAGCTGGTGGCCATGCCGGCGCTGCACCTTGACGCGGCGCTGGTGCACCTGAACCGGGCCGACCCGCACGGCAATGCCCAGTACCTCGGGCCCGATCCGTACTTCGACGACCTGTTCTGCCTGGCGGCCAAGCGGCGTTTCGTCTCCTGCGAGCGGGTCGTGGACACCGCGGAGCTGACCAAGGCCGCGCCCGTACAGTCGTTGCTGCTCAACCGGATGATGGTGGACGGCGTGATCGAGCTGCCCGGCGGCGCGCGGTTCACCAGCTGCGTGCCGGACTACGGCCGCGACGAGGCGCTGCAGCGGCGCTACGTGGAGGCCGAGAGCTGGTCCGACTTCCTGGACGAGTGGGCATGAAGGCGAGCCGGGCCGATGTCTGCGTGGTGGCGTGCGCCGAGCTGTTCCGCGGCGACGGCGAGATCCTGGCGAGTCCCATGGGGTCGATCCCGGCCCTCGGCGCCCGGCTGGCCCGGCTCACCTTCGAGCCGGATCTGCTGATCTCCGACGGTGAGGCGCTGCTGCTCGCCGATGATTTGTCCACTGTGGAGGGATGGCTGCCGTACCGGAAGGTGTTCGACGTGGTCGCGCACGGCAGCCGGCACGTGGTGATGGGCGTGAACCAGCTCGATCGGCACGGCAACCAGAACATCTCGTGCATCGGCCAGCACGCCCGGCCGACCCGGCAGCTGCTCGGGTTCCGCGGCGCGCCGGGCAACACGGTCAACCACCGCACCAGCTACTGGGTTCCCCGGCACAGCAGGCGGGTCTTCGTGGACGCGGTCGACGTGGTGTCCGGCGTCGGGTACCACCGGCTCGACGGACCGGCCGGCCGCTTCCACGACGTGTACCGGGTGGTCACGAACCTGGCCGTGCTCGGCTTCGTCGACGGCACGATGCGGTTGGTGTCCACGCATCCCGGTGTGACGCCGGAGGAGGTGGCCGAGCAGACCGGTTTTCCGTTGGACACCACCGATGTGGGGACCACCCGGACGCCGACCGATGAGGAGCTGCGGCTGCTCGACGAGCTCGACCCCGATGGCCGGCGCCACCGCGAGGTGATGGAGTGACGACCTTCGAGACCGCGCTCACCCGGCTGGTCGGCGTCCGGCATCCGGTGGTGCAGACCGGAATGGGCTGGGTCGCCGGGCCGCGCCTGGTCGCCGCCACGGCCGAGGCGGGCGGGTTGGGCGTCCTCGCCTCGGCGACGATGACCTACCGGGAGCTGGCGGCCGCGATCCGGGAAACCCGTTGCCGCACGAGCGAACCGTTCGGCGTCAACCTGCGCGCCGACGCGGTGGACGCGGCGGACCGGATCGAGCTGCTGATCAGGGAGGGGGTGCGGGTCGCCTCGTTCGCCCTTGCGCCCAAAGCCGGCATGATCGCCCGGCTCAAGGAGGCCGGTGTCGTGGTGATCCCGTCGGTCGGCGCGGTCCGGCACGCCGAGAAGGTCGCCGCCTGGGGCGCGGACGCGGTGATCGTGCAGGGTGGCGAGGGCGGCGGGCACACCGGCAGCATTGCCACCACCCTGCTCGTTCCGTCCGTTGTGGACGCCGTGGACATTCCCGTGGTCGCCGCAGGCGGGTTCTTCGACGGCCGCGGTCTGGCCGCCGCGCTGGCCTACGGCGCGGCCGGCGTCGCCATGGGCACCCGGTTCCTGCTCACCAGGGAAAGCACCGTGCCCGACGCGGTCAAGCGCGCCTACCTCGAGCGCGGGCTCGCCGACACGGTCGTCACCACCCGGGTGGACGGCCGGCCGCACCGCGTGCTGCGCACCGAGCTGGTGGAGCGGCTGGAGCGGTCGGGCGCGGCGCGCGGGCTGCTGCACGCGGTGCGCAACGCCGCCCGGTTCCGCCGGCTCACCGGACTGAGCTGGACCTCGATGGCGCGCGAGGGATTGGCCATGCGGCGCGGTCATGAGCTGACCTGGGCACAGGTGATCATGGCCGCCAACACGCCCATGCTGCTGCGCTCCGGGCTCGTCGACGGCCGCACGGACGCCGGCGTGCTCGCCTCCGGCCAGGTCGTCGGCGTCCTGCACGACCTGCCAAGCTGCCAGGAATTGATCACCGGCATGGTCGACCAGGCCCGTGCGGCGATCGACAAGCTGGGCGCCGCCGTGCGCGCCTGATCCGACTTCCCCGCTACTCCCCGGCCTTGTCACCGACCGCGGACGTCGGGGTTTCCTCAAAGGCCTCGCGTGCCGCCCGCGCGGCCGGGCTGCCGCTGTCGGACAGGGCCGCCACCCGGACAAGGGCGGCCATGGCCTGATCCTTGCCCTCCTCGGCCTTCGCGCGGCCGGCCGCTCCGGTCTGCACGCCGAAGAACGCCCCGATCACCGTTCCGATCACCGCGCCCGCGGCCGTGATGACATCGGTGGCGTCCGCCGTGCTCGGGTAGCGGAAGATCGCGACCAGAGTGATCAGGGCGAGGACGCCGAGCCCTCCGACCGCAGTCCAGAATCCGAACGGCTTGTCCATGACCGCTTCCTTCCGGTGCATCTCGGCACGAACGTGCGCAGGGGGCGACATGTCGCCGACATGCTAGGGCACGCGGAACGCGATGAGTGGCCGTTCGTACACATTGGTCAGGCGAGGCGGCCGAGACCTGCCTCACGGGCGCGGACGATCGCGGCGGCGCGGTCGGGAGTGCCGAGCTTGGCGAAGATCGTCGAGATGTGGTTGCTGACCGTCTTCGGGGCGAGGTGGAGCCGCCCGGCGATCGTCGCGTTGGGCAGCCCGCCGGCGATCAGGTCGAGCACCTCGCGCTCACGCGCGGTCAGGTCGGGAAACGGGTGGCGATCCGGCCCCTTGCCGCCGAACAGGTCGGCCAGCCGGCCGGCGATGGTCGGGCCGAAGATCGCCGCGCCGGCGGCGACGCTCCGGATCGCGCGCAGGATGTCGTCCGCCTCGTCCGCCTTGTGCAGGAACCCCCGCGCGCCCGCCCGCAGCGCGGCGCGCAGCGACGCGGGGTCCTCGCACCGCGTGAAACACCAGCACCGCGGTGGCCGGGGTGGGCCTGCGCACCTCCTCGATCGCCGCGATCCCGTCGGGCTCCCCCGGTTCCAGGTCGGTCAGCAGCACGTCGGGGCGGTGCCGCTGCACCTGCCGCACCGCCGCCCGCCCCGTTCGCGCCTCCCCGACGACCCGCACCCCGTCGGCCTCGACCAGCGCACGCAACCCGCCGCGCACCACCGGGTGGCTCGTCGGCCAGCACCACGGTCAGCGACGCCTCCGCCGGCCGCAACGCCACGACGTTCGCGCGCAACCGGTCGTCATGGCGACCATGCTGGCCGGACGCGGCCCCGCGAACCATCCGGGCCAGCACGTCATTTTCGCTCGACCGGCCACGTACCGTGGATCCATGCGGATCCGCATCATCGACGCCTTCAGCGACCGGCCGTTCGCGGGCAACCCGGCCGGGGTGTGCCTGCTGGACGGCGACTCCTGGCCCGACGAGACGTGGATGCGGCGGGTGGCCGCCGAGCTGAACCTGGCCGAGACGGCGTTCGCCCACCCGCTGGCCGGCCAGGCGGAGGCGGACTGGGCGTTGCGCTGGTTCACGCCGCTGGTGGAGGTCGACCTGTGCGGGCACGCCACGCTGGCCACCGCGCACGCCATGCACGCGGACCGGGGAACGCCGGGCACGGTCCGGTTCACCAGCCGCAGCGGCGTGCTGGTCACGCACACGCGTGCGGACGGCGCGATCACGCTGGACTTCCCGGCCGCGCAGCTCACCGAGATCGACGCGCCGGCCGGGCTCGCCGAGGCGCTCGGCGCCAAGCCGGACGCGATCTTCGACACCGGCTCGCTCGGCGATCTGCTGGCGATCCTGCCGGACGAGGCCGCGGTCCGCGCGCTCGAGCCCGATCTCGCGGCGCTCGGCCGCCGCGAGGGCATCCGCGGTGTCATCGTCACCGCGGATGCCGGCGATCCCGCGCGGGGCTACGACTTCGTCTCGCGCTTCTTCGGCCCCGCGGTGGGAATCCCGGAGGATCCGGTCACCGGCAGCGCGCACACCGCGCTCGGGCCGTACTGGGCGCGCCGGCTCGGCCGGGACGGGCTGGTCGGGCTGCAGGCCTCCGCCCGCACCGGGCTGATCCGCACCAGCGTGCACGGCGACCGGGTGCACCTGACCGGTCACGCGGTCACGGTCCTGGACGGCGAGATCCTGGGTCCCGGCGACCGGTGATCAGCAGGGTGGCCGGGTCGGACGGCAGCTCCGCGGTGGACACCTGGGCCAGCCCGGCGTCCCGCATTTAGTCCACATAGGACTCCGGCGGATGCGTCCGGTCGCCGGAGGTGCGCAGGTACAGCGCGAGCTCGTGCACCGCGACGTCCCGGCCACCGGGCACCGGCTCGATCACGGCAAGCGTGCCACCGGTGGCCAGCGCGGGCACCAGCCGCCGGATCAGCGTGGCCGGCTCCTCGAGCAGGTGGCAGACGTGCGGCAGCAGGACCAGGTCGTGGGCGGCCGGCGCCAATGGCACCGAGAACACGGCTCCCACGAGGTGGTCGAACCGGTCCGCGAGACCCGACATACGCACCGCGCGCCGGGTCTCCGGTAGCTCGGACACGCTCACCCGGCTACCCGGATTCCGTGCGGCGTAAGCGATGCCTCACGGCGCCGCACCGGCCGCCAGGACCCGGACCGCCGCGGGCAGCAGGGCCGCCGCCGCCTCGGCGGGCCGCCGGCCGGCAGCGCCATCGACGGCGGGTAGCCTCCTGGGACGGGAACGCCGGTGCGCACCGCGTCCGCCAGGCGGTTCCACAGTGGAATCACCGGGTGCAGGTTGGCCAGACCGGTGAGCGCGGGCCGGAACCGCCCATCGGGCAACCGTTCGACGAATCCGCCGGCCTCGAGCACGTTCAGCAGCAGCCGAACCCCGCGCTCGTCCGCCCCGCAGGTGCGGGCCAGCTCCTCCGGCCGGGCCGGGCTCCCGGTCGATCCGGTCGAGCAGTCCCAATTGGACCGCCGCGGAGAAGCGGCACCGTGGCGACCGCGTTGGTCAGCGCGAGCGCCGGACGGCTCATGGCCGGGACACCGGTCGGATCACCCGGTCATGATCGGTCGGGCCCGGCGGATCCCGCCATCCGTGCCGGCACGTAGTCAGCCGGCGCGGCTGGCCTCGAACCGGTCGATGGCGGCGGTGAACGCGTCCGGCTCGACCCGCGCTCCCCCGCTGAACGGGTTCTGCAGCTGGTAGATCGCGAACATCAGCAACGCGATCGCCGCGGCCAGCGACGCCATGAGAATCACGTGGGTGGCCAGTTTCGGCCCCCTGAATAGGTACGGGACGCCGATGGACAATGCGCTGCCGACGATGAGGGCGAGCCAGACCACCGTGCTGACTCCGGCATTACCGGCGGCGGTCAACCGGGCATCGCGGGCCTGGTACACGTTCCACAATTGACTGGCCGCCTCGGTCTTGCGTTCCTGCTGCCAGTCGGTATCGGCGGCGGCGCCGTCAATGGTGGACCGCATTCGCTCGAGCAGCGCAAAGCCCTGCGGGCCGACCGGCGCGCCCTCGCGCATGCTCGGCCACTCCTGATCGGTCACTGTTCTGGCGTATGACCTGGCCAGCTCCTGAATCTGCCCCCTGGCCGGCTCGGCCAGCGCGTCGCTGGCCCAGTACACCGCGACCAGGCTGTTCGCCTCGGTGTGGGAACCCTCGTTGACGGTGGTCACCGTGTCGAACAGGGAGATCAGGACGAACGCCATCAGCACCGCGTGCAGGCCGCCGATCACGCCGAACACCGTGGCGATCGCGTCGTTGCCGTCGCCGTCGGCCGAGCGGTAACGATGCACCAGAATGGTGACCCCCGCGGCCAGCGCGGCGATGCCGAGCACCCAGACGGCACCGGCCACATAGATGTTCATCCGCATTCCTTTCTGGTACTCCATTAGATCACCGGCTACCGTTGCGTGTGAATACGTCGACTCGAGATCGGGCACGGATGCGAAATTCATCAACATCATTTATGGATCGCGGAGCGTCATTTTCCGCGGCCGTGCTCGCGTCGATTGCGGTGATTGTGCTGGTAGCGGTCGCGCCGGCAGCGGCGGCGCCTACTGCGGAATGTGATTCCGCCGGTTGCCGGTCCCAGCTCCTGCCGCCGATTCCGATCCTGTGCCACATACTCACGTTGCCGCCGCTGCTGGCGCCCTGCCCCGATCCGCACCCGCCGTCCCCCGAGCCGCCGACGCCACCGCCACCCCCGCCGCCGACCACGCCCCCGCCCGTGCCGCCCCCACCACCCGCGCCATCGCCACCGGCACCACCGCCACCGGCGCCACCGCCCGT
>NZ_DASZCQ010000340.1:0-18598 GCF_035942955.1 Actinophytocola sp.
CGCGCCCCCCCCCCCCCCCCCCACCCCCGCTCCCGTCGCTGCCCGAACCAGGGGACTGCGCAAGGTGTACCGCGGCACGGTCGCCGTCGACCACGTGGACCTGGACGTGCCGGAAGGCTCGGTGCTCGGCATGTTGGGGCCCAACGGGTCCGGCAAGACCACGACGATCCGGATGATGCTCGGGCTGGTCACGCCCACGGCCGGCACGGTCGAGCTGCTCGGCCACCGGCTGCCCGAGGGCGCCACCGCGGCCCTGCCCGAGGTCGGCGCGCTGGTCGAGGGCCCTGGTTTCCACCCGTTCCTGTCCGGCCGGGAGAACCTGCTGCGGTGCGCCGCGGCCGAGCCCCGGCTGGCCACCGGCGACATCAGGCGCGCGGTCGGCGAGGCGCTTGAGCGGGTCGGGCTGACCGACGCGGCGCATCGCCGGTACCGGGGTTACTCGCTCGGTATGAAGCAGCGCATGGGCCTGGCCGCCGCGCTGCTCATCCCGCGCCGGTTCGTGGTGCTCGACGAGCCGACCAACGGCCTCGACCCGGCGGGCACGCGGGAGGTCCGCGCGGTGATCGCGCAGCTGCACGCGGCCGGCACCACCGTGCTGGTGTCGTCGCACCTGCTGTCCGAGGTGGAGGCCACCTGCACGCACGTCGCGGTGCTGCACCGCGGCTCCGTGGTGGCCCAGGGTGCGCTCAGCGAGCTGCTCGACTCCGGCAACAACGCGCTGCTGGTGTCCACTCCGGACGTGATGCTGGGCGTGGACGCGTTACGCGACAAGCGCATTCCCGCTCGGTCCACTCCAGACGGGCTGCGCATCGACCTCACCGCGACCAGCGCGCCCGAGGTGGTGGCCGCGCTCGTGCACGCGGGTGTTGCCGTGCACGAGGTCCGCCGGCAGCGCACCGGGCTGGAGGAGCTGTTCGCCCGGCTGACCGAGGCGGACCAGAGCGGCCCGGGTGGTCTGTCCGATGTGGACGCCGAGTGGGGCGCGGTGCTCGACGGGGAGGTGGCGCGATGACCACGCTCACGGCAACCGGACCGGTTGCGCTGCCGCGCACCCAGGCGCCGATCGGCCGGATACTGCGCTCGGAGCTGCGGCTGGTGCTGCGCCGGCCCAGGACGCTGATCGCGCTCGGGTTGCTCGCGCTGGTTCCGGTGATCGCCGGGATCGGCATCGCCGTAGCGGCCAGCGGCGAGTTGCAGGGGCCGGCCGGCGCGGACGGGCCGGGCGCGCTCGCCGCGATTCTCGACGGCAACGGCCTTGTGCTGCCGGTCTTCGTGCTGTTCATGGCGCTGCAGATGCTGCTGCCCATGGTGGGCGCGATGTGGGCGGCCGACGCGGTGGCCGGCGAGGCGTCCACCGGGGCGCTGCGCAACCTGCTGGTCGCCCCGGTCGGCCGGGCCCGGCTGCTTGCGGTGAAGGCGTTCGGGGTGGCCACCGCGACGCTGATCGGGGTCGCCCTGATGACGGTCAGCGGGGTGCTCACCGGGCTGCTGCTGCTCGGCGGGGACGGCATGCTGACCATGTCGGGCAGCACGCTGGACCTCTGGCCGGCGCTCGGCCGAATCGTGCTGGCCGCGCTGCTGGTCACCGTGCAGGTGCTGGCCGTGGCCGCGGTGGCCCTGGCGATCTCGACGTTGACCGAGCACCCGCTGGTCGTGATGGCCGTGGTGCTCGGCGGGATCATCGTGTTCGGGGTGCTGAGCACGATCTCGTCGCTGGACTGGCTGCACCCGTTCCTGATCAACCAGAGCTGGTTCGCCCTGGTGGACATCATGCGGGACCCGATGCCGACCGACGGCATCACCGAGGGCCTGCTGCGCGCCGGGTGCTACATGGTCATCGGCTACGGGCTGGCGCTGGCCCGGATGCTCACCAAGGACGGCTAGGACTCACGACAGCACGGCCAGTCCGTCGGGGTCGAGCCGGAGGCGGACCCTGGCGCCGACCTCGGGGGCGTCGGCGATCCCGGCCACGGCGTCCATCGCGGTGTCCAGGCGGACGACGAGGCGGACGTGGTCGCGGCGGTGCACCCTGGCCAGCACCTCGCCGTCCAGCGGGCCGGACCCGTCCACCCGCAGGGCGGTGGGGCGCAGCCCGAGGCGCACGGGCCCGTCGGGCGCCCTTGGCAGCTCGACGGCGCCGAGCGCGCAGGTGGCGACGCCGGCCGCGACCGTGGCCGGCAGGAAGCTGGTGCAGCCGAGGAAGCGCGCGGTCGGCTCGTCGGCCGGCGCGCGCCACACCTCCTCGGGACGGCCGGACTGCGTGATCCGGCCGGCGCGCATCAGCGCCACGCGGTCGGCGAGGGTGAACGCCTCGTCGTGGTCGTGCGTCACGACCAGCGCCGTCGTTCCGGACACCCGCAGGGCGTGCGCCAGGTCCATGGCCAGCTGCTCGCGCAGCGCACGGTCCAAAGCGGACAGTGGCTCGTCGAGCAGCAGCAGCCTCGGTCGCGGCGCCAGCGCCCTGGCCAGGGCCACCCGCTGCTGCTCACCGCCGGACAGCTCGGTGATCCGCCGGTGCTGGTAGCCGTCCAGGCCGAGCAGGGCGAGCAGCTCGCCGACCCGGGCGTCTCGCGTGGACTTGTCGACGCCGCGCATGCGCAGCCCGAACGCCACGTTGCCGGCCACGTCGCGGTGCGGGAACAGCTGACCGTCCTGGAAGACCAGCCCGAAACCCCTGCGGTGCACCGGGATCGCGGCCAGGTCGGCGCCGTCCCAGCACACCGTGCCGGCGTCCGGCCGCTCCAGCCCGGCCACCGCGCGCAGCAGCGTGGACTTCCCGCAGCCCGAGGGACCGAGCAGCGCCAGCACCTCGCCGTCGGAGATCTCAATGTCCACATCGGACACCGCGATGATCGCCGGGTAGCGTACGGTCAGGCCGCGCACGGACAGCGCCATCAGAACTCCCCCACCGCGCCCGGCACCCGCAGCCGCTCGACCAGCAGCACGACCGCGACCGTGACCAGCATCAGCACCGTGCAGGCCGCGTAGGCCATCTGGTTGTTCAGCTCTCCCGGCCTGGAGATCAGCCGGCCGATGGCGACCGGCAGCGTCGCGGTGTCCGGGCGGGCGAGGAAGCTGGTCGCGCCGAACTCGCCGAGCGCGACGACGTAGCCGAACGCGGCCGCGCTCAGCAGCGACCGCCCGGCCAGCGGCACGTCCACCTCCCGCCACACCCGCCACGGCCCCGCGCCCAGCGTGGCCGCGGCCTGGCGGAGCCGCTCGTCGATCGAGCGCAGCACCGGCAGCACGATCCGGATGACCAGCGGCGTGATCACCAGGGCCTGGGCCAGCGGCACCAGCACGGCCGAGGTGCGCAGGTCGCCGGGCAGCCGGTCCAGCGTGATCAGGTAGCCGAACCCGACGGTCACCGCGGACACCCCCAGCGGCAGCATGAGCGCGGCGTCGAGCGTCTCCACCAGGCGGCCGCGGCGCAGGGCCACCAGCACCATGCTCGCCGCCACCCCGAGCGTCATCGCGAGCAGGGTGGCATCGGTGGCCGCGCGCACCGAGTTCGCCGCGGCGTCCACCCCGGACACCTGGAGCGTGCCGGGAAACCCGGTGCCGGCAAGGGCCCGGTAGCCGTCGAGGCTCCAGCCCGACACCGAACGCAACGCCAGCACCGCGACCGGCACCAGCAGCAGGGCGACCACGCCGTAGGCCACGGCGACCACGCCCCACTCGCCCCCGCTCGGCCGGCGGGCGGTCTCCTGCCGACCCCGCAACCGCAGCGCGGTCTCCCGGCGCCGGCGGGCGGCCGCGCCGACGCTCAGCGCGGCGACCACCGCGGCCAGCTGCAGCAGCGAGAGCGCGGCCGCACCGGGCAGGTCAAGCAACTCCACGGTCCGCAGGTAGATCTCGGTCTCCAGGGTGCGGTAGCGCGCCCCACCGAGCACCAGGACCACCCCGAAACTGGTGGCGCAGAACAGAAACACCACCGCGGCCGCGGACCCGATCGCGGGAGCCAACGCGGGCAGCGTCACGGCCGTGAACGTGCGCGGCGGCGACGCGCCGAGCGTCCGGGCCGCGTCCTCCGCCCGTCTGTCCACATGCGACCAGAGGCCGGCCACCGTGCGGGCCACCACCGCGACGTTGA
Source organism: Actinophytocola sp. (assembly GCF_035942955.1). Lineage (GTDB taxonomy): Bacteria > Actinomycetota > Actinomycetes > Mycobacteriales > Pseudonocardiaceae > DASYTH01. The sequence continues at coordinate 4,094 of NZ_DASZCQ010000340.1, forward strand.
AGAACGCGTTGGCCAGCACGATCGGCAGCACCCCGCCGGCCGGCATGAGCGTGCGGAACGCCAGACCCACCACCACGGTCGGCAGCACGAACGGCACGAGCACGGCGACCCGCACGAAGGCGAGGCCGGGCAGCCGGCTGCGGGCGAGCAGGAAGGCGACCGGCAGGCCCGCGCCCAGCGCGATGACCGTGGACGCGGCCGCCTGACCGAGCGTGAACGCGACCAGCGTCCAGGTCTCCTCCTTGCCCAGCACCGAAAGCACACCACCGGCGGCCAGGCCGCGCCGCAGGATCGCCGCCACCGGCCAGAGGAAGAACACCGCGAGGAAGCCCAGCGGCACCGGCGCGAGCGCGAGCGCTAGCCCTGGACGACCGAGCGCCACTGGTCGATCCACCGCTCCCGGTTGGCGTCGATGTCCGCCGCGGGCAGCGTGCCCGGGTTGCTCGGCTGCAGCACCACGCCCTGCCACGCCGCCGGCAGCGACACGTCCTCGCGGGCCGGGTAGACGAACATCTGCTCCGCGACGTTCGACTGGAACTGCTGGGACAGCAGGAAGTCCACGACCTTCTTGGCGTCATCGGCATGCCGGGCGCCGGCCAGCACCCCGGCGTACTCGACCTGGCGGAAACAGGTGAACAGCAACGCCTTGGTGCGCGGCTTGCCGTCCTGGCCGATCTCGGCGGCCGGCGAGGATCCGTAGGAGACCACGACCGGGCGCGGCCCCTTGCCCGACGAGCCGGAGAAGTCCTGGGTGTAGGCCTCCTCCCAGCCGCTGACCACCTTGACCCCGTTGGCCTTCAGCTTGGCCCAGTAGTCCGGCCAGCCCTGCGGTCCGAAGTGGGCGATCGTGCCGAGCAGGAACGCAAGGCCCGGCGAGGAGGTGGCCGGATCCTCCACGACGAGCATGTCCCGGTACCTCGGATCGGTGAGATCCTCGTACCTTGCCGGCTCCGCGACGCCCCTTGCCGCCAGCGCCGCCGGGTCGACGTTGAGGCACACGTCGCCGACGTCCACCGCGGTGAGCCGGTCGGTGCCGTCCACCGCGTAGCGCCGCGGGCCCTTGTCCGCCTCGGGACTGCGGTAGGCGGCGAACACGCCCTCCTTCAACGTGCGCGAGGCGAACGTGTTGTCCACTCCGAACGCGACATCGCCGAGCGGGTTGGCCTTGGTGAGCACCAGCTGGTTGGTCAACGCGCCCGCGTCGCCGGTCTTGCGTACCTCGATCGTGATCCCGGAACCGGTCCGGAACTCGTCGAGGACCTCCTGCTTCATCGTGAACGAGTCGTGCGTCACCAGAACGACCCGGCGATCACCCGGGCTCTCGTCGTCCCCGCCGAACACCGAGCACCCGGCGACGGTGGCCAGCACGACCGCGGCAACCGCGAGCCTGCCCATGTGTTTCCTCCCTCCCTGCTGTACCTACGCGGCTCTGCGCGCTACGCGATCGCGCCGGCAGGGCGCGAGGGACAACGCCAGACAAATCGATTTCGAGCCCTGCCATCGCGATCGCGTGCCTTCGGCAGGGCGCGCTCGGTGGTCACCTTGGGTGCCGCGCTTCATCCTCCAGCCTTCCTGCGCAGGTATGACCCGGATCAGGTTCGAACGGTCGAGGGCTGCGAGCCCTCCTCTCAGCCCGGCGCTGCACCGGACTCCCGTGGCAATGCGCGATGCTACCCGTCAGGATGGTGGGATGCCGGAGCTACTGAGCGACCAGGACCTGGGCAAGGCCCTCGGCGGGCTGCCCGAGTGGACGAAGGACGAGGGCGCGTTGAAGCGCGTGGTGGAGCTGGACAGCTTCCCGCAGGCGATTCAGGTGGTGAACCGGGTGGCGGAGATCGCCGAGAGCGACAACCACCACCCGGACATCGACATCCGCTGGCGCACGCTGACGTTCCGGTGCAGCACGCACTCGGCGGGTGGGATCACCCCGCTGGACGTCTCGCTGGCCGAGGAGATCGACGGGGTGATCGAAGCGATCCGCAGTACCTAATAGCTCGGGCAAGACCGCCGGTCGCCTTCGGCGAGCGGCCTTGGGTCGGGTTGCTTGGGTGATTGCGGGCCGGGGTGGGGGGTTGGTGTCGTGGGTGGTCGGCTGACGACGCCTGCGGGCAGGGGCTCGTTCCTCGCCCCTGCCCTTGTCGTCGTGTGGCGGCCGCCCTCGCCAAAGATTGGCCGACCCCAGCGACGCTTCCAGCGACACTTTCGACCCCAGCGACGCTTCCAGTGACACTTTCGATTCCAGCGACGCTTTCGAAGTGTGGCTCAGCGGCGGAAGGGGCCGGTCACTTCGTAGGTGATCCCGCCGAACACGTTGCCCGCGGTGCCGCGCTGCGAGGAGAAGTACAGCCGCGACCCGTCCGGGCTGAACGCCGGGCCGGTGATCTCGGAGCCGCTCTGCCCCTGCACCTGCAGGAACGGTGCCACGATCCCGTCCGGCGTGATGAGGCAGATCTGCATGTCGCCGCCGTCCTCGGCGACGAACAGGTCACCGCTGGAGCTGCCGGTCACGTTGTCCACCCCGGTCAGCGGGGCCCCGCCGCCGACCACCAGCGAGTCGTCGTACGCCAGGTCGATCGCCGAGGCGTCAGCGTCGTAGGCCCAGACCCGGTTGTCGCCCTTGGTGGTGAACCAGCACGTGCCGCCGGCGTAGTAGCAGCCCTCGCCGCCGTTGAACCGCTTGGCCCCGGACACCTGGTTGCGCGTGGTGACCGGGAAGCCGTCCGGGTCGGGCACCCGCCGCCAGGTCACCGGGCCGCTGGTCTGCTCGTTCGGGCCGCACAGCACCTCGAGGGTGCCGCTGGACAGGTTGCCCCAGGTGTTCGGCCGGAACCGGTAGAAGCACCCGTCGGGAACGTCCTCGGTCATGTAGATGAACCCGTGGTCGGGGTCGGCCGCGCAGGCCTCGTGCTTGAACCGGCCCATCGCCGTGCGGGCCACCGCGCCGGTGTTGCCGAACGGGTCGGTCTCGAACACCCGTCCCCAGTCGACCTCCTCGCAGGACAGCCAGGTGTTCCACGGCGTCGCCCCGCCGGCGCAGTTCACGTTGGTGTTGCCGAGGATCCGGTAGGCGCCGGTGATCTGCCCGGTGGAGCTGAACCGGACCGCGCTGGTCCCGCCGACGAGCGGGACCTCGCTGTTGGACACGTAGACCCAACCGCTGCCGTCGGGGAAGCACGCCCCGCCGTCCGGCGCGGGATGCCACAGGTACGAGGTGCCGGCCACGCGCTGGCCGGTACGCCCGACGACCCGGCTGCTGAACCCCGACGGGAGCAGGATGTCGTTGGCGTCGGCGGGTTGCAGGGGTCCGTACGGGCTCGGCCCTGGTTGCGCGGCGGCGGCGAACGCCTCTTGCCAGGACGCCCCGCCGAAGGCCGCGGCGGCTGCCCCGACGACCGCGACCCTCAGGAATTTGCGACGCTCCACGAGTCCGACTCCTCACGATCGGTGTGCAGGTGAGTCCTATGACACCGGATCTCGGCGGGTTGTCCTAGGGTCCGTTCGGATGAGCGGGGTGGTCGGGCCGCGGCGCACACGTTGCACCCGGGCCGGCGGGACACCCTGATCGAGCTGTTCGACCGGGCTTCGTGTTGCCGCGCTGAGCGGAGTCCTCGTGCCCGGCAGCCTCAGTCGTTGTGTTTGATCCAGTCGCGGAGTGGTTGGAGGGTGTGGCTGGTCTCGTCGAGCATCGTCGCGTACTCCGGCGGGACGGGGAGCTTTGACAATGCCTTTTCCAGGTAGGCGACGAGGTCGGTGTCGGAACCGTCTTTGCCGCCAAGGGCGGTGAGTTCGACCTTGTTGCGCTTTGCGTAGGCGGCGTGCATTTTGGCGAAGCGGATGTCGGTGCCGTCGTTGGAGATGTTCAGGACGATCTTGGCGATGGCGGCGATGCCGAGGAGCAGCGTCTTGTCGCCCTTGGCGCGGTGGATGGCGGTCAGGCCTTCGGCGAGCCCGTGGAGGGACCGCGCGACGCCGGTGGTGGGGGACTCGACGAAGCTGTCGTTGGTGATGCGACCGTGCGGGCCGACCAGCGAGGCGAGGGCCAGCCAGACGTTCTCGGTGGGCCGGTCGGCTTTGCCGGCGGCGACGCCCCATTCGACGAGGAAGACGGCGACGGAGGAGTTGGGGTCGAAGGAGGAGATGGACCGGTAGACCTCAAGCCCGTACGCGTAGGCCGCCTCGGGGTCGGTCTTGCGGAGCAGGTGGACCCGCTCGTTGCGGTAGGCCAGCCGCTTGGGGTCGGCGGCGATCGCGGTGTCGATGATGATCAACGCCTCGTCGATGTCGTCGACCTTCCCGCCGAGGTAGGCGACGGCGTGGTGGTCCTCGGCGAAGGCGTTGCGCTCCTTGGCGTCCAGGACCGCGCCGGTCACCACGGCCCGCAGCGCGGCGTGCAGGGTCTTCGGCCGGTCCCGGCGGGCCACCGAGATCGCGGCCTCGGCGATCGAGCGGTGCCGGGTGTAGATGTAGCCGCCGTGCGCGACCACCGCGGCCTCCTTGCCGAGCGGCTGCACGACCAGGTACTCGATCGCGTCCTCGTCGACACCCATGGTGCGGGCCAGGATCCGCCGGGACAGCGCGTAGCCCCCGCCGTCCCGGGTGTGCAGGTCGACGTAGGCGATCATCAGGAACACCTCGGCGAGGGACAGCGCGCCCACCACCGGACGCTGCTCGAGCCTCGACAGCAGGTCGGCGACCCGGTCCTGCACGGTCGTCCCGAACCGCAGCGACAGCATCGCGGCGATCAGCGAGTCGGTGCCGACCACGGCGTCGTGGGCCGCCGACAGGACGACCTCGAGCCGCTTGGCCGGGTCGAACCGGTACAGGTCGCCCAGCCCCCGCTCACCGCACGCCTCCCAGGCCCCGATCAGGGCCCTGGCGTCGGGCTCGCTCATCCCGGACACCGTGACGACCTTGGTGTGGCTGATCCGGGCGAACGCGCCGCGCTCCCGCCAATCCCGTTCCTGCGCGCACAGCAGCAGGAAGATGTCGTCGCGCCCGGACAGCACGTCGGCGAGCCGGACGATCGCCTCCACGAGCAGGTCGGCCTCGTCGGAGCAGAGCAGGTGCTTGCGCCCGTCGCGCGGCAGCGAGTCGATCACGCCCGGGTTCAGCAACCCGCCCGGCTCGCGCCAGTAGATGCTGTAGGCGTCCCGATCCTCGCCGGTGGCCAGCGTCGCCACCGCCTGCCGCAGCGCGATCGACTTCCCCTCGCCCATGGGGCCGGTGAGCAGCACCAGCCCGCTGGTGCGCTGGCGCAGCTCGTCGCGGACCTTCGCCAGGAACCGGCCGACGGCCGACAGCTTCGGCACGTCCGGATCCATCGCGGCGCGCCAGTCGGGCTGCACCCCGTCGAAGAACCGGAGCCGGTGTTCGACCGTCGGGGTTTCGGACCGCAGCTGCAGGAACCGCGAGGTGACATGGGTCCAGCGGTCCAGAACCCCGGACAGCGGCACGCGGCCGACCCGGTCCAGGTGCATTCCGGTGACATACGGCAGGAAGATGTTCGCGTCGATTCCCTGATACACCGACACCGAGTTCGACCCGCCGATGGCCGACAGGACCCCGATGCTTTCCTCGCCGGAAGCGAGCGTGGAATACGACCCCCAGAGCAACTCCATTCCCATGAAGTCGCGCTCTTTCGTCCGCTCGATCAGCGACTTGGTGAAGATGTCGGTCCAACCACCGTAACCGAGCACGACGACCGCGTGGCCGGCCAGCGCGCTGCGGATCGCCCCGTCGAGCATGGGCCGCTCGCGATCGAGCTGGTGCTGGAAGTGCAGTGTGTCGCCGCGCCGCCACAGCCCATGCATGTGCGCGATCGTGATCGCGCCCGGCAGGCTGGCGGCCTCGATCTTGCCGTCGTCGTCGAGCACCTGGGTGTGCGGCGTCCCGCCGGCGTTGCGCACCGCCACCTCGATGAGGGGGTCGAAATTGGTGGTCAGCACCGGCCCGCGGATGTCGGCGGGCATCGCGGTGAGCAGCCGGCCGAGCGCGCTGACGCCCTTGTCCATCCGCCAGGACGCCTCGAGCTCGAGATTCTTGAGCGTCTCCTCGATGTCGACCACCTGCCGCTTCTCGGCGACGGACACGTCCGCGCACGCCCGCAACACCGATAAGCGGATGATCCGATTGAGAAGTTTCTGGCCCCGGTTCAGGAAGATGAACTCGGCCGCTTTCTGATACCGCTGCGAGGGAACGGTCTGGTTCACGGCCGCGTCGAACCGCGCCATGTCGTCCGGATCCTCCAGGCTCTTCCGCATGGAGGTGACCATTTCTCCGACGCCCGGCACGGTGCCCACGGTGAGGCCGGACCCCACGACGAAGGCGATCGGCTTCTCGCTCTCCTTCAACAGGTAGAGCAACCGGGAGCGGAGCGCGACTTCGTCCCCGATTGGAAAGTTCGGCATCGACGCAGTCCAAACGTGCAGGCGACGTACAGAGCTGATAATTCCTCACGGTCGTCATAGCCGACGACGAACCGCGCGTCAACTGCCCGTCCAATCGGCGGACCGGCCACCGCCGTTACCGCGGGATCGTCAATCCACCGGCGGGCCGTCCATCACCGGGTGCACCTCGACCGGGCCGTCGCCGGGCTTCCCGTCGGGGCCGGGGCACGCCGAGGCCCGCGCGGCGATCTCGATGGCCCGCTCCGGCGTCGCCACGTCGACGATCCAGAAGCCGGCGAGGAACTCCTTGGCCTCGGGGAACGGCCCGTCGGTGACCACCGGGCCGCCGCCCGCCCCGGCCCGCACGATCTTGGCGTGCTGCGGCCCGCCGAGCCCCTGCGCGTCCACCAGCTCCCCGGAGCTCTTGAGCTCGTCGTTGAGCTTGTTCATGTGGTCGACCATCAGCCTGACGGCGTCCGGCGACCATTCCCCGAGCGACTCCCACTCCTTCGTGGTGCTCTGCATCAAGATCATGTACTTCAACTCGTCACTCCGATCTCCGCGTTGTGGACCCCGCCGCAGGCTAGACGTTGAACCGGAACTCGACCACGTCGCCGTCGGCCATGACGTAGTCCTTGCCTTCCATGCGGACCTTGCCGGCGGCCTTGGCGGCGGCCATGGAGCCGGCGGCGACGAGGTCGTCGTAGGAGACGATCTCGGCCTTGATGAAGCCGCGTTCGAAGTCGGAGTGGATGACGCCGGCGGCCTGGGGGGCGGTCCACCCCCGGCGGATGGTCCAGGCGCGCGCCTCCTTGGGACCGGCGGTCAGGAAGGTCTGCAGGCCGAGGGTGTGAAAGCCGGCGCGGGCCAGGGCGTGCAGGCCCGGCTCGGGCTGGCCGATGGACTCCAGCAGCTCCCGGCGCGACGCCTCGTCCAGCTCGAGCAGCTCGGCCTCCACCTTGGCGTCGAGGAACACCGCGTCGGCCGGGGCCACCAGCTTGGCCAGCGAGTCCCGGCGGGCCGGGTCGGCCAGCACGGTCTCGTCGGCGTTGAAGACGTAGAGGAACGGCTTGGTGGTCAGCAGGCTCAGCTCGGCGACCAGCGAGACGTCCAGGTCGGCCTGCGCGGCGAACAGGGTCCGGCCGGAGTCCAGCACGGCCCGCGCCGCCTGTGCCGCCGCCAGCGCCGGCCGGGCCTCCTTGCGGGTGCGGGCCTCCTTCTCCAGCCGGGGCAGCGCCCGGTCCAGGGTCTGCAGGTCGGCCAGGATCAGCTCGGTGTTGACGGTCTCGATGTCGGCCGCGGGGTCGACGGCGCCGTCGACGTGCACCACGTCCGGGTCGTCGAACACGCGGATGACCTGGCAGATCGCGTTGGCCTCGCGGATGTTGGCCAGGAACTTGTTGCCCAGCCCCTGCCCCTCGGACGCGCCCTTGACCAGCCCCGCGATGTCCACGAAGGACACCGTGGCCGGCACGGTCCGCGCGCTGTCGAACATCGACGCCAACCGGTCGAGCCGGGGGTCGGGCAGCGGGACCACGCCGACGTTGGGCTCGATGGTGGCGAACGGGTAGTTCGCGGCCAGCACGTCGTTGTTGGTCAGCGCGTTGAACAGGGTGGATTTGCCGACGTTGGGCAGGCCCACGATGCCGAGGGTCAAGCTCACGACGAGCCAGTCTAGGTGGGCCGCCGAGGTGGATCCGCGGAGCCCTGGAGCGCTTTAGCCCGAATGGACGCTAGCGCTTCCGTCCCAGGTCAATAACACTCCGTGAGCCTCCTACTTTCGACACTTCACCCATACAGGTGGCGCGTGCTTAGGTTGGCGTCGGCGCGGCCCTCGGTCGGGGCGAGGAGTGCTCGCCGATGCTGCTCGCTCACCCATCCGAGGAAGGAAATGGGATGACGTCCCAACGTCAATGGCGACGCCGTGGCCGGATCGCCGTCGGGATGGCGTTCACGACCGCGATCGCCAGCGTCACGCTCGTCGGCCTGTCACAGCCGGCCGCTGCCGACCCGGCACCCGACGAGGTCTCGATCGGAAAGCACGACGAGGAGCTGCTCGCCCAGGCGCGGCAGCGCGGCGAGCGGACCGTGAAGGTGCTGGTCGCCACGAAGGACGGGGCCGCCGCGCAGGGTGTCGACCAGCTGGTCAGGGCCGGCGCCAAGGTCGAGTACCGGGCCGACGAGATCGGCTACGTGCGTGCCGAGGTGCCCGTCGACAGCGTCAAGAAGGTGGCCGCGCTGTCCGGCGTCCAGGCCATCGACCTCGACGAGAACATCCCGCTGGAGGACCCGCGCCCGGACGCGCAGGCCGACCCGACCCCGCAGCCGCCGCCGGACGCGAACACGCCGCGGGTCAACGCCTACATGCCGACCGGTGACACCGGCGCCGCGCAGTTCGTCGACGCGCACCCGACCTGGGACGGCCGCGGCGTGACGGTCGGCGTGCTGGACACCGGCATCGACTTCGGCCACCCGTCGCTGAACACCACGAGCACCGGCGAGCGCAAGATCACCGAATGGGTGACCTTCACCGACGGTGGCTTCACCAACGGCGTCAACAACGACAACGACCCGACCTGGGTGCTCACCAGCACCACCGTGCCGGCCAACTACACGCTTCCTCCCGGCGGCGGCACGTTCCGGTTCGGCACGTTCAACGAGCGGGACCCGCGCTTCGGCGCCGAGATGGGCAACGACGCCAACCGCGACGGCAACCCGCCGGGCAGCAGCGGCCTGTTCGGCGTGCTCTGGGACACGACCAGCAACCAGGTGTGGGTGGACGCCAACCAGAACCTCAGCTTCGCCGACGAGAAGGCGATGCTGCAGTACAAGGTCCGCAACGACATCGGCGAGTTCGGCACGGACAACCCGGCCACCCCGATCCGCGAGTCGATGCCGTTCGTCGTGCAGGTCGACGCCGCCAACAACTCGGTGAGCATCGGCGTCGTGTCCGGCGCGCACGGCTCGCACGTGGCCGGCATCATCGCCGGCAACAGCCTGTTCGGCGGCCGGATGAGCGGCGCGGCCCCCGGCGCCAAGCTGGTGTCGGTCCGGGTCTGCCTGTTCGTCGAGGGCTGCACCTCGCACGCGCTGATCGAGGGCATGATCTACGCGGCCAGGGACGCCAACGTCGACGTGATCAACATGTCGATCGGCGGGCTGCCGCAGCTCAACGACGCCAACAACGCCCGCGCGGCGCTGTACAACGAGCTGATCGACACGTTCGACGTGCAGATGTTCTTCTCGGCCGGCAACAACGGCTCCGGCGTGAACACCGTCGGTGACCCGGCCGTGACGCAGAAGGTGATCGCCGCCGGCTCGTACATCACCAAGGCCAGCTGGCAGCGCAACTACGGCTCGGACGCGACCGGCGAGGAGCACCTGCACGGGTTCTCGTCGCGCGGTCCGGCCGAGGACGGCGGGTTCAAGCCGAACATCGTCGCGCCCGGCTCGGCGACGTCCACCGTGCCGACCTGGCAACCGGGCCAGCCGGTTGCCGGCGCGATGACCCTGCCGCCCGGCTACGGCATGTTCAACGGCACGTCCATGGCCTCGCCGCAGACCGCGGGCGCCGCGGCGCTGCTGGTGAGCGCGGCAAGGGCCCGGGGCGTGCAGCACTCGGCGGCCCAGCTGCGCAGAGCCATCACCTCGTCGGCCCGGTTCATCCCCGGCTACCAGGCCTACGAGCAGGGCAACGGCTTGATCAACGTGGATCGGGCGTGGAACCTGCTGCAGGCGAACATCCGGATCGACGACATCACCGGCAAGGTGCCGGTGAACACGCTGCTGTCGCCGTTCCTGGCCACGCCAGGCGTCGGGGTCGGCATCCACGACCGCGAGGGTGTCCGGGCCGGCGACCGGTACAGCCGGGACTACACGTTCGTCCGCAACTCCGGCCCGGACGGCCCGATCACCTACCGGGTGAGCTGGGTCGGCAACGACGGCACGTTCAGCTCGCCGACGGCGATCACGCTGCGCAAGGGTTTCGCGGTCAAGTTCCGCGTGCAGATCAACCCGCGCACGGTGGGCGTCCACTCGGCGATCATGAACCTGGACAGCCCGCTCACCACGGGCATCGAGCACCAGACGCTGAACACGGTGGTCGCGGCCGAGGACCTCACCGCGGAGAACGGGTTCATGGTCCAGCACGGTGGCACGATCGGGCGTAACCAGGTCACCAGTCACTTCGTCCGGGTGCCGCCGAACACGCCGGCGCTGAAGGTGGACCTGCAGGGCGGCGGCACGGCGCCGGGCGCCGGGCAGATCCGCTTCCTGCGCTTCCACCCGGTCGGTGTGGCGGCCGAGGGCGCGACCACCAACAGCCTGTACTGCTACAACCCGCCGGTCTCGCCGGGCGGGGTGTGCGTGGGCGGCACGCCGACCAGCCGGACGGCGACCAACCCGACGCCGGGTGTCTGGGAGATCGCGATCGAGGCCAGGCGCACGTCCGACGTGGCGTTCGCCCCGTACACGATCTCCGCGGCGGCGCTCGGCGCCAAGGTCGAGCCGAACCCGGACGTCATCCCGTCCGCTCAGCTCGGCGTGCCGGTCAACCGGCAGTACACGCTGACGAACTCGTTCGGGACGTTCACCGGACGGGCCACCGGGACGCCGCTGGGCAGCGCCCGGATGGCCACCCCGACCATCGCCAACCTGGAGCAGCAGCAGTTCCAGATCCAGGTGACGCCGGGCACGACGAGGCTCCGCGCCAAGATCGGCGGCACGTCCGACCCGGCGGCGGATCTCGACCTGTTCGTGTTCGACTGCAGCACCGGTACGTGCGTGCAGCGTGGCTCGAGCGCCGACGGCGACTCCGAGGAAGAGGTCACCATCACCAGCGCCGTCAACGCGGGTGTGTGGGTCGTCCTGGTGGACGGGTTCGCGGTGCCGGCGGGCACCACGACGTACAACTACCTGGACGTGTTCACCAACCCCGCGTTCGGCGCGGTGGCCGTGACCGACGCGAACGCGGTGCGCGGATCCGGTACACAGTGGACGGTGTCGGGCACGGTGACCGCGGGCACGGCGCCGACGTCGGGCCGCGTGCTGCTCGGCAACGTCGAGGTGCGCACCGACACGAACGTGTTGGTGGGCTCCGGTGACGTGATCGTGCAGAACGTGTCGTAAGGGCTCGCAACGGCATGAAGGCCACCTTCGTCGCGGTCACCGCCACGAAGGTGGCCTTCATCCTTGCGCGACACTCGTGTCCGAATACTGCCAGCCAGGGTCCACCCGCGCTGGCAGCATGGACGTCGTGCTGATCGATGTCGAGCAGGGTTACCGGGCCGTGGCCGCCCGCGACACGCGGTTCGACGGCCAGTTCATCCTGGCCGTGCGGACCACAGGGATCTACTGCCGGCCGTCCTGCCCGGCGATCACCCCGAAGCGCCGCAACGTGGAGTTCTACCCCACCGCCGCGGCCGCTCAGCAGGCCGGCTACCGGGCCTGCCGGCGCTGCCTGCCGGACGCGGTGCCCGGCTCGCCCGAGTGGAACCTGCGGGCCGACCTGGCCGGCCGCGCGATGCGGCTGATCTCCGACGGGATCGTGGAGCGCGAGGGCGTGCCCGGCCTTGCCCGCCGCGTGGGCTACTCGGAGCGGCATCTGACCAGGGTGCTGACCGCCGAGCTCGGCGCCGGCCCGCTGGCGCTGGCCCGCGCGCACCGCGCCCACTCGGCGAGGATGCTCATCGAGACGACCACGCTGCCGTTCGCCGACGTGGCGTTCGCCGCCGGCTTCGCCAGCGTCCGCCAGTTCAACGACACGATCCGCGCGGTGTTCGGCGTGACCCCGTCGGACCTGCGGATGGCCGCCAAGCGGCGGGCCCGCCACGCCGCCCCCACCGCGGGCAAGCTGACCGTGAGACTCGCCTACCGCCCGCCGTTCGACGCTGCCGGGCTGCTCGACTTCCTTGCCGCCAGGGCGATCCCGGGCGTGGAGTCCGTTGTGGACGGTTCGTACGGGCGCACGCTGGCGCTGCCGCACGGCGTCGGGACGGCCCGGTTGCGCCCGGCCGACGGTCACGTCGACTGCACGCTGCGCCTGACCGACATGCGCGACCTCGGCAGCGCGGTGTCCCGGCTGCGGCGCCTGCTCGACCTCGACGCCGACCCCGGCGCCGTGGACGAGCTGCTGTCCGCCGACCCCGCCCTGGCCGGCTCGGTGGCCAGGACCCCGGGCATCCGCCTGCCCGGCAGCGTGGACGCCGCGGAGATCGTCACCCGCGCGCTGATCGGCCAGCAGATCTCCGTGGCCGCCGCCCGCACCGCCCTCGGCGCGCTGACCATGGCGCTCGGCGAGCCGCTGCAGACGCCGGACGGCGACCTGACCCGCCTGTTCCCCACCCCGGACGCGATCACCGAGCGCGGCGCCGAGGTGCTCACCGGACCGCGCCGCCGGATCGCCACCGTGCTCGAGGTCAACCGCGCCCTCGCCGAGGGTGACCTCGACGTCCACGTCGGCGCCGACCCCGCCGAGCTTTCCGTTGCCCTGCAGTCATTCTCCGGCGTCGGCCCGTGGACGGCCGGCTACGTTCAGATGCGCGTCCTCGGCGCCACCGACGTGCTGCTGAGCACCGACGTCGCCCTCCGCAACGGCGCCCGCGCCCTGTCCTTACCGTCCGATATAGACACACTGGAAGCCCGCGCCCGGGCCTGGCGCCCCTGGCGTTCCTACGCCGGGATGCACCTGTGGCGGGCAAGCGGCTCGACCCTCAGGAGCACCTCGTGAGCATCGCCTCTTCGTCCACTATAGACACTCCAATCGGCCCGTTCACGGCCGTCGTGGCCGGCGACGGCACCGTGCTCGCGGCCGGCTGGACCGCGTCGCTCGACCTGCTGCTGCCGGTGGTCGCGCCCGGTCTGCGGCCCGCGGAGGTGCGCGCCCGCCCGGACCTCGGCCCGGTGACCGACGCCGTTCGGCGGTACCACGACGGGGAGCTGTCGGCCATCGACGACATCCCCGTGCGGCAGGCCTCCGGCGAGTTCATCCAGCGCGCCTGGGAGGTTCTGCGCACGGTGCCGCCGGGCAAGCCGACCAGCTACACGGACTTCGCCGCGCTGGCCGGGCGGCCGGACGCGATCCGCGCGGCCGCGGCCGCCTGCGCCCGCAACGCCGCGGCGCTTTTCGTGCCGTGCCACCGGATCCTGCGCTCGGACGGCTCGCTCGGCGGCTTCCGCTGGGGCCTGGAGACCAAGCGCTGGCTGCTGGACCACGAGGCGCCGTCAGGCGGTCAGCTCCAGTACTGAGCCGGTCCGCGACTTGCGGACGCGCAGGCGGATCGGGATGCGCTGGCGCAGCTCCTCCACATGGGACACCAGGCCGACGACGCGGCCGCCGGCGCGGAGCTCGTCGAGGGTGTCCATGACCTCGTCGAGGGTGTCGGGGTCGAGGCCGCCGAAGCCCTCGTCGACGAACAGCGTGTCGAGCAGCGCGCCGCCGGTTTGCGCGGTGACGACGTCGGCGAGGCCGAGGGCCAGTGCCAGCGAGGCGAGGAACGTCTCGCCGCCGGACAGCGTCTTGGCGGAGCGGACCAGGCCGGAGTAGTCGTCGAGCACGTCGAGCCCGAGGCCGCCGCGGGTGCCGCGCGGGCCGGCCTGGTCGGAGTGGACGAACGAGTACCGGCCATGGCTCATCCGGCGCAGGCGCGCGGTGGCGGCGGCCGCGACCTCCTCCAGCTTGGCGGCGAGCACGTAGGACCGCAGCGACATCCGCCGCACGTTCTGGCCGCGGCCGTTGACCACGTCGGTGAGGGCGGACAGCTCGGCGAACTCCGCCTCGAGCGGCGCCAGCTCCCGCCACGCCGCCCGCAGCCGGTCGGCCAGCCCGGCGATCTCCCGCGCGCGCCGAGCCGCCGCGCGGGACACGGCCACCGCGCTTTCCGCGGCTTCCCGCGCCGACGCCGCCGCCCGGATCGCCGCCGGCAGGTCCACCTCGAGATCCGGGTCCACGCCGATGAGGTCGGGCTCCTCGAGCACCCGCCGCGCGGCCGCCTCCCGGAGCTCCGCGTCGGACAGCCGCCGCTCCAGGTCGGCCATCGCGGGCTCGGACCGGGCCGCGGCACGGGCCTCCTCGACGTCGGCGAACCCCGCCGCCGCAACGGCTTCGGCCACGACCGCGCGC
>NZ_DASZCQ010000341.1:0-5120 GCF_035942955.1 Actinophytocola sp.
GCCGCGCCCGCCGGCCCGCCCGCAGCGCGCCGAGCAGCGCGGCGACCGCGATCGGCGCCAAGCCGAGGAACATCAAGCCGTACCAGGGTTCTTCGGCCGGTGCGCCGGGTGCGGCGGCGCCCGGCGCGCCCGGCACCGGCACGGGCAGCGGCGCACCGGTCGTGGCCGGCGTCGACGGGGTCGGCGTCGGCGAGGCCAGCCGGTTGACCACCTGGCGGCGGGAGGCCGAGCTCGCCCCGCTTTCGTTGCCGGACACCGGATCGAACGGCACCCACCCCCACCCGGCGAAGTACACCTCGGGCCACGCGGTGGCGTCGGCCGCCCGCACTACCGCGACCCCGTCGGGCCCCGGCCGCACCGGCCGGAAGCCCACCACCACCCGCGACGGCAACCCCACCGCCCGCGCCAGTACCGCGAACGCCGACGCGAACTGCTCGGCCGTGCCCTCGTTGGCGCCCGGCGCCCCGAACAGGAACGACTCCAGCCTGGCGTACGAGGACCCGACCGGCGCCTCCGCGTCCAGCGTCCGCCTGCCCCGCACCACCTCCTCGATCGCCACCGCCTTCTCGAACGGCGTGCGCGCGTTGACGACCGTGCGCCGGGCATACTCCGCGAGCGAGAACGGCAATCCGGGCAGCGCGAGGTAGCGCCGTGCCGCCTCCCCGCCCGGCACCCCGGCGTCGAGTAGATCCGCGTCGTCCGGCGCGTCCACTGTGGACCGAACCGAGTAGCGCAACCCGGGTTGCCACTGCGGCAACGCCATCGATCCCGAGTCCGGATCCACCACCGCGCCCCCCGCGCTCGTCGCCACCGGCCGCCCCGCCGTCGGCAGCCACGGCCCCGCCAGCCCCGCGATCGTGATCTCCACGCTCGACTCCGCCGACCGCACCCCGTCCGGCAGCCCCACCGGAGCGACCGCCCCGATCGGCCCGTACAGCGACGCCGCACGCCACGTCGCCCCCGTGTAGTCCGACAACGCCACCAACCGCAGCGGCACCTGCGGCCCCCGCACCCGGAACAGCTCGTCGTCCCCGGCCGCCGCCCAGGACGCCAACTGCGGCAACGGGCTGGCCACCGGCAGCTCCGTCACCGGCGGCGTCACCAACTCCCGCGGCTCGAACCCGTCGCCGAGCGGCAGCACACCCGCCACCAGCGCCGCCGCCCCCACCACGGTCACCGCCCCCGCCGCCGCAACCCGGGCCCCCCGCTCGACAAGCACCCACCCCAGCCCGGTGACCACCACCAACCCCAGCGCCCCCAGCCCGTACGGATCCCCCCGCCCCGCGGTCAGCAACGCCGCCGCCGTGTACAGCACCGCCCCGCCCACCGCCGGCACGACGAGCGCCCGCCCACCCCCGGCGACCGACACGGCCACCACCAACGCCACCACGACGACCAGCAACGCCCCCGGCGCCAACAACTCCGGCGTCGCCGGCGCCGGCCGCGGCGCCGTCAACAAGCGCGGCACCGAGTCGATGACCGCCTCCACCGGCCCCACCGCCGCCGCCCCGGACGCGTAATACCCCCCGCCCACGGCCAACCCCAGCACCCCCACCACCGTGAACCCCGCCGGCACCCGCACCGCCCGCGCCCCGAGCACCAGCCCGTAGGTGACCGCCACCGCCCCCAGGAAAACCCCCGCGGCCACACCCCCCACCCACCCCGCCGCCAACTGCACCGCGCCAACGGCCAGCACCAGAGCCGACCACACCAGCCGCGCCCAGCCCCCACCAACCCGGCCCGCCGGCGCCCCCGCGCCCGCTGTCCCCGACCCGGCCCCCGCCCCGCGCGAGCCCGACTCCGCCCGGCCCCCGGCCGATCCCCGATTCCCCACCACCGAGCCACGATCGCCCGCGAACGCCCCAAGATCATCCCCACCCGACTCCGGGTAGCCCCCACCCCGTTCTGGGGTGGGGGGTGGGTTCGTGGGCAGTTTACCGGCCCGCGAAGCCGCCATGATCGAGTTTGGGTCCGTTGTGGACAACCGGGGTGGTTGGGGATAACCGGGGTCCGGCGCGGTCATCGGGCGACCACCGTGTCCCAGAGCCCGGTAAGGTCCTCGACCCGCGGCGCGCGGAGGACGAGCACGGACCCGACGGCGGACATCGGCACGCCATCGGTCGCCGGGTCGACGACGAGCACGACGCCCACCGAAGCCCGGCCGGCTTCCAGCATGAGCGGGGCTGGGTCGGCGGCGGCGCCGGAGACGACGGCGACCACGTCGAGGTCGCGGGCCGGCACGGAGAACGGGGCGGACGACTCCGCCGCGAGCGCGATGTCGGCGAGGGCGGTGAGGACCGGGTCGGCGTCGCCGGTGCCGGCCGCGCCCGCGGGGACCTCGAGGTCGACGGCGCCCGACACCGACAGCAGCCGGACCGGGTGGCCGTCGGCCATGGCGGCGGTGAGCAGCGAGGCGGCGAGTTCGACGGCGTCCTCGAAGGAGTCCGGGTCGGCGAACGCGGCCGCGCGGTCGTCGAGCACCACGGCCAGGTGCGGGCGGGCGGGGTCGGCGTCCTCGCGCACCATCAGGGTTCCGGTGCGCGCGCTGGTGGCCCAGTGCAGCCGGCGCAGGTCGTCGCCGGGCACGTACTCGCGCAGGCCGACCAGGTCGGTGCCGCCGCGCTCGACCCGCTCGTCGGCGCCGACGTGGCCGCGGCGCACACCGGCCGGCAGGCCGCGGACCGGCAGGACCCGGGGCACCACGTGCACCTCGACGATCGAGCCGAGCTCGACGGTGGAGTCGGCCAGCCCGGCCAGGCCGCGGCGGCGCAGCAGCAGCGGTCCGATCGGCAGCACGCCACGCCGGGCGGTCGGGATGCGGTACTCGACGGCGGTGGTCCGGCCCGGCGCGAGCGGCGGGACATCCACCGAGAACGGCGCGCCGCCCACCGAGTCGACCGCGTCGAGCTGCACGGGAAGCCGCCGGCTCGTGCTGGTCAGCTCCAGGGTGCCGGTGCACGCGCCGAGCCGGTGCACGGTCCGCGGCCGCACGGTCCGCGCGGCCCGCACCCTGGCGGGCGTGACCACCGTGCCGACGGCCACGGCCACCATGAGCACGAACGCCACCCCGAGACCGGCCAGACCCGGGTAGCGCCACCAGAAGCCGAGCCCGGCGAGCAGCACGCCCAGCCCCACCACCCCGCCCCCGCGCGGAGTCAGCCGGATCCGGCCGGTCATGGCGCCGTCGGCCGGGGTACCGGCACGGCGGCGATGGCCTCGGCGAGTACCTCCTCGGTGGTGGCGCCGGCCAGCAGGGCCTCGCGGGTGAGCACGAGGCGGTGGGCGAGGACCGGGACGGCGAGGCGCTGGACGTCGCCGGGGACCACGAAATGGCGGCCCTGGGCGGCGGCGTAGACCTGGACGCAGCGGACCAGCGCCCGCAGCCCGCGGGTGCTCGCGCCGAGCCGCAGCCGCGGGGCGGACCGGGTGGCCACGCCCAACTCGCTGATATAGCGCAGGATCGGCTCGGCTACGTGCAAAGTGGACAGTAGCCGGCCGTACTGGGTCACGATCTGCGGACTGGTGACGGTCGGAACGCCGGCGACGCGGCCGGCGGAGCTCCCCGGCCGCAGCACGTCCAGCTCGTGGTCCTGGGCCGGGTACCCGATGGAGGTGCGCAGCATGAAACGGTCCAGCTGCGCCTCGGGCAGCCGGTAGGTGCCGTCGAGGTCGATCGGGTTCTGGGTCGCCACGACGAGAAACGGCTCGGGGACCGCGTGCGCGACGCCGTCGACGGTGACGGTCCGCTCCTCCATCACCTCCAGCAACGCCGACTGGGTCTTGGCCGCCGCCCGGTTGATCTCGTCGGCCAGCACCACGTTGGCGAACACCGGGCCGGGCCGGAACCGCACCTGCCCGGACCTCGGGTCGTACACCGAGGTGCCGGTGACGTCGGACGGCAGCAGGTCCGGGGTGAACTGGACCCGCCGGGACAGGCCGCCGAGCGCGCCGGCCACCGCCCGCGCGAGCGTGGTCTTGCCGGTCCCCGGCACGTCCTCGAGCAGCACGTGCCCGCCGGCGAACAGCGCCACCAGCACCAGGTCCACCACGGAACGCTTGCCCCGCACCGCGGTCTCCACAGCCTCGGCCACCTGGGCGTGCAGGATCCGGAACGCGGCGATCTCGTGCTCACCGACCGCCGGTCCGGTCACCGCCGTCACCGCTGACCGCCGTCGGTGTCCCGGCGCCGGACCCGCAGCAGGAAGGCCAGCGCGAGCAGACCAAGCCCGGCGCCGGCCGGCCCGTACTGGATCGACTTCTGGGTCGGCGACAGCTCGACGACGTTGTTCGCCCGCAGGCACGCGTACTTCCCGCAGGTCGGCTCCGGATC
Source organism: Actinophytocola sp. (assembly GCF_035942955.1). GTDB lineage: Bacteria > Actinomycetota > Actinomycetes > Mycobacteriales > Pseudonocardiaceae > DASYTH01. The sequence continues at coordinate 4,331 of NZ_DASZCQ010000341.1, forward strand.
CCGAACCGAAACGCTGCGCGCGGCGGAGACCACCGAGCGGCTGCCATCGCGGGCGGTCGCCCGGATGACGAACCGGTTGATGCCGACGTCGACGCTCATCTCGACCGAGCTTGCCGAGCACGAGATCGGCACGTCGTCACCGACCGTCGTGTTGATCGCCGTGCAGGTGCCGTCGTGGTTGGCCCAATCGGCCGGCGGGGCCAGGTTGAGCCGCCGCGTGAACGGGTCGACGTTGGAGATCGACGAGATCACGACCGCGCCCTCGGTCGGCACCGTCGCGGGAGGCGGGGGAGGCGGGGGAGGCGGGGTCGTCGTCGTGGTGGTCGGTGGTGGCGGCGGGGGAGGAGGGGGGTTCGTGGTCGTCGTCGGGGCCGGCGGCGGCGCGAGCGGAACGTTCCACGTCGCGTTGCCCGCGGGACCGGTGCCGGCCCGGTTGGTCGCGGTGACCGACACGTCGAGCCGGCCGTTGGCGCAGAACGTGCTGCCGGCACAGGGAAAGCTCAGCTGCGTGCTGGTGCCGGTGGTCGTGGCGCGGCGGCTGCCGCCGTTGAAGCCGCCGGTGGCTTCGACGGTGTAGCCGGTGATGGGCTCGCCGTTGTCCGCGGGCGTGCCCCAGCTGATCGTGACGGTCAGGTCGGTCGCGCCGCGGCCGGCCAGCATGATTGTCACACCGGGCGGCATGGCCGGCGCCCGACCCTGGATGCCGGGCGGCGAGCTCGGCGGCCCCGACGACGGCGGCCCGGCCGGCGGCCCGGGTTCCGGCACGCCGGGGCCCGGCCCGTCCGGTGGG